>MHBL01000473.1 GCA_001803235.1 Lentisphaerae bacterium RIFOXYA12_64_32 | reverse complement strand
CTTTAGGCGTCAGCCCAGGTCAAACTTCGACCTTATCTCCACCCGCAACTGACGCATTGCACAGAAATTCCCGCAGTTCCGTTGTCTATGCAGGCAACGACCCCACCGGCCTTGTGCCGGTGGTGAACGGGGTTCGTTGGCTGGCTGGTGTGTGTCGCCCACCTCCCCAGTCTTTCCTGCTTCTGCAGGCGGATCGCGCCGCGGCGCGATCCGCCTGCAGAAGCAGGGCGGGGATGGATGGCGCGGGTAGCCGCTGAACCCGCTTCACCACCGGCGCAAGGCCGGTGGGGTCGCCGAACCATCCCGACCGTGCATCTCGGTGAATTGCCGGAAGACTTCTGGCGGCCGAGCGCTAGGTCGCGCGTGGGGCGCCCGTTCGGCAGCGCCGATGGGGTATTGCCAGGCGACGCCTGGTGTGGGGCGGCGGTACACTCGCGCGTCCGGGTTCGGCGCCGGCGCGGGGATAGCCATATACCGGTATGCACCCGAATGCGTCGGTTCTGACGGCAGGGCCTCGACATTACGCCGCGCAGCCTGCACTATATCAGTAGAGTACGCGTTGCGTCGAGGGTCGGGACGGCCGGGTGTCGGCCGTTGCGACCGGCGTCGGCAACGCTGTTTCTCCCGCGAGACGCGGGCGACTGCGCGCTGTGAAACGGCCTCAACAACCGGTGGTGTCAAGTTCGCCATCCAAGCGCAATGGAAAAAGTGGCCCGAGAGACAAAGACTTGAGACGAAGACCTGAGACGAAGATGGGAGACCAGAACTGAGGTCTTTGTCTCCGGTGTTAATCTCCGGTCTTTGTCTCGTCCGGCCCGGGAGGTCCACGATGAGAAGTCTGGGATTGTTCGGTTTCCTGTTGACATGCGGTGTGGTGACGGCGTCCGGGCAGAGTCTGGAGGACGGCCTGGTGGGCTGGTGGGCGTTCGACGAGGGTCAGGGAACGTTCGTCGGCGACGGCAGTCCCAGCCTGGCCGAGGGCACCGTCGACAACGGGAGCTGGGTGAAGGGCGATTTCGGCACGGCGCTGAAACTGGGCGGCGAGGACTCGTTTGTCTCCTTCCCGACGCCCAAGGGCTTGGATGGCGCCAATGAGATGTCGCTCTCCGTCTGGGTATACTGGGAGGACACGGGGCGATACCCGAACATTCTCCACGCCGGCTGGAACCCCGGTGGGTTCATGATCTTTGTGGCAGACAGCGTGTGCAGTTTCCGCATGGGACGACCGGGGCACCGCGCCAACACGGCCGGCGAGGAGTGGCGGGAGGCTTCGGCGCCACTGCTCGGCAAGATACCGCTGAAACGCTGGGTGCATCTGGCGGTCAGTTTCAAACGTCCCGTCATCACGACGTATGTGGACGGGAAGGCGGTGGGTGAGGCGAACTGGGACGAGCCGGTGTCGACATCGGGCGGGATCCAGATCGGTCGCTGGAACGACATCAGTCACAAAGGTCTGATTGACGAGTTGCGCATCTACAAGCGTGCCTTGAGCGCCGCCGAAGTGACTGCACTCGCTGCTCCCAACGGCCGCGGCGGCGAGCAGTATGTGTTGGCGGAGAACCCGATCGACACCAAGGAACTGCTGCGGCTGGAGACGCGTTGCGCGGCAATGTCGATCGGCGACAACGGGATGATCATGTCGTTGAAACAGAAGCCGGTCGCCGGGGCGCCGGAACGCGAACTGCTGGCCAAGCCGTGTCCCGTGATGAAAGCGGTCCTGAATGATGGGCGCGTCCTGACGGCGCGTGCACTGCGCCTCGAGGACGGCGGCCTGCTGGTTGCGGACCTGCCTCGGGGGCAAGGCAGTCTCAGGATCCGGGTGCTCGCCAAGCCGGAGTACTTCACGTTCACGGCGGAGGAGGTGACGGTCAAGGATGTGAAGGCATTCACCTTCTGCCAGGTGATGCCGGCGCTGAGCGCTTACCAGGGTACCATGTCGGGAATGGTGTCCGATGACGATTCCGGGGTGTGCCTGCGGAGCCTGAGCCTGAAGGTCGCGATGTCCCGCGCCCCGAAACCGCTGATGCTGAGCGTGCGGACTGAAGCGGCGTATGGCTTGACCGGGTCCAGCGCGGCTCTGGTCGCCGGGCCGCGGAGCGAGCTGGTGCCGATGCTGAAGCAGGTTCAACTGAACGAGCCGGTGCCGAAGTCCGAGCACGGCGGTGCCTGGGCGCAGGAGTCGGCAGCCACGCGCGGGTCGTATCTGTTTGCCGACCTGGCGGCGGCGGCGACGGATGAGTGGATCAGCATGGCGCGGCGCGGCGGCTTCGAGTACATGCACCTGCATGGCTGGTGGAAGACCCTGGGGCACTATGACATCAACCGCGGGTACTACCCCAACGGCATCGCCGACATGAAGACGACCGTTGAGAAGATCCATGCGGCCGGGATGAAGGCGAGCTGTCACACCCTGACCGCGTGCATCGATCCGCGCGATCCGTGGGTCACCCCGGTGCCATCCGACGATCTGATCTTGAAGGCGACATACACGTTGGCGAAACCGTTCGCGCCGGAGGACAAGGTCCTGTACGTGAACGAGAAGCCGGTCCCCGGTCATGAGATCGTCTGGAGCTATTCCTGCAACGGCAACGCGATCAAGATCGGCAAGGAGATCATTCGCTACACGGAGATTTCGCATGAACCGCCGTATGCCTTCAAGAACTGCGAGCGCGGCGTGTTCGGGACCCAGGTCGCGAGTCACGCGGCGGGCGCGACGGCGGGTTACCTGCAACAGCGCTACATCGCGTTCTACCCTGAACCCGACAGCAAGCTGGCGGACGACCTGGCAGACGCGATCGCCAATGTCTACAACACGATCGGCCTGGACGGGATCTACTTCGATGGCTCGGAAGGCATGATGAGCCGGTATGGCGTCGACACGATGCGGTGGAAGATCTTCCAGCGTCTGAAGAACGGTGGAATTACGGAGGCGAGCGAGTGGGGACACAACAGTTGGTGGTTCCATTCGCGGTTGGGCGCCTGGGACCATCCGGTCTGGGCCATGCGTCGGAACCATGATGCGCATGTGGTTCAGTCGCTGCGTTTCCGGAAGGCGGACCTGTTGCAGCCGCAGTTGGGCTGGTGGGCGCCGCGCGGGCCGACCCCCGACGCACGCGGGCATTTCCCGGACGAGATGGAGTACTTCGGGGCGAAGAACCTGAGCCTGGACGGGCCGATGTCGATCCAGAGCGTGTCTCCCTCCAAGCGCCCCTGGAACGCGCGCATCGGCGAGATGCTCACCATCCTGGGTTGGTATGAGCGGATGCGCATGGCGCGCTATTTCGTTGAGGACGACGTGGCCGTGTTGGGCGCGCCGAAGAAGGATTTCCGGCTGCGCATGAATGACCGCGGCGTCTGGCAACTGACGCCGGTGAACCTGGATCTGCACCGGATCAGCGCCGTGGGCAATGGCTCAGAGACCTGGACGGCTCAGAACCCGTACCGGGAGCAGGCATTCCGTGCGCGGGTGGAGGCGCTGTACTCCGTCACTCCGGCGGGGACCGATCAAGCCAAGGTCCTGGCGGATTTCAGCGATCTGGCAACCATCAACACGAAGAGCAGTGCCAGTGGCGTCACGCAGGAGTTGCAGGTCGAGAAGGCGGATGTCCGCGGCGGTGCGGCGAACCTGCGAATCGTGGCGACGAATGCGGGCACGTCCGCCGACGGGGCCTGGACACTCGTCGGGGCGGACTATCCGCATCCCTACCACAGCATGCAGGGGGGGCAGGCGCTGGGGGTGTGGATCAAGGGTGACGGCAGCGGCGCGTTGCTGAACGTGCAGATTCAGACCCCGTATGTCTACCACGGCGCGGTTTCCGACCATTACGTCGACCTGGACTTCACCGGCTGGCGCTATGTTGAGTTGCTGCTGCGTGAGCGCGACGCGGACCGGATGGGCGACTACCAGTGGCCCTACAGCACCTCGGCGGCAAGCCATCAGAACACCCGCAACTCGATCAACCCCGCGGCATTGTCGTCGGTACGTGTCTACCTGAACCAGATCCCGGCCGGCGGCAAGGTGGATGTGGTGATCAGCCCGATCCTGTCGCTGGGCCAGACCAAGGCTGATCTTCACGACCTGAGCCTGACCGTCAACGGGAAGCGGATGCTGTTGCCGGTCAGGATGCAATCCGGTCACTACCTGGAACTTGAGGGCGCCGATGACGGTGCGCAGTACGACGAGCGGGGTGAGCTGGTGCAGCGATTTGTGCCGGCATATCCGGACGGTGCGCCGGTGTTGGCGGCGGGGACGAACACCATCCGCTTTGACGCCAAGGGCTCTGAGGGACTCAACCTGCGCGCCGACGTCGCCGTATTGTCTCTGGGCGAGCCGTTCGGGCGTCGCGCGGCGAGTGTCGACTGGAAGGTGCTGAGCCTGGACTACGACCTGCCGCGCATCATCATGGCCGAGGATGGGACGGACAATGCCTGGACGATCCGGCGCCGCGACGAGGGCGGCGCCAGCCCGAACGATGCGGCGAAGCTGGAGTTCGAACTGGAGGTGGGGTCAGCCGGGACCAGCATGGCGGCGTACAACCATCCAGCCAGCGTATTGCTGGACTCATGCTCGGCGCCTGAGGAGTACCAGCAGGGCGGGCGAAACAACTATGCCCAGTTTGCGTTCGACAGCGAGAACCAGGGCACGGCGAAACCGGGCGTGACATTCTCCGTGGAGAAGGCCGCGAGTGAGAAATCCGCTGATGGCGGGCTGTTGTTCAAGGCGACCAGCGTTCGCTCGGACACGGGCGGCTGGGCCGCGGTCGGGCGGCGTTTCGCGCAGCCGGTCGACATCTCGACCGCGAGTGGGATCGGGCTGTGGCTGAAGGGCGACGGCAGCGGCGCGAGCTTCAAGGTGCAGTTGCGCGATGTCAGCGGCAAGTGGCATGACATGGTGACCCCGGTCTCCTTCAATGGCTGGCAATTCCTGGAGTTCCAACTTGCCGGAGCGAAACTGGATTTGAGCAAGATCGAATACATCCTCTACTATTACAACGGCTTGCCGGCCTCGCGGACGATTGACAATGTGGCAACCACCGGCCGGGCCGTGGGCTGTGTCGTTGATGACGTCAAGGCGATGCGCGATTCCGCGAAGCTCAGCACGCCGGTGTTCACGGTGAACGGCCAGTCCGTGAGTTTCCCGGTCGATCTGTACAGCGGCTATTCGCTGACCTGCAAAGACCAGGCAAACTGGACCGTTCAGGGGATCAGCGGCCAGGTGATCGCCAGCGGCAAGGTGGAAGGTGCGTTCCCCGTGCTGAACGCGGGCGCGAACGAGGCGAAGCTGACCTTCAAGACGAAGGAAGGCGACGCCTTCCGCGTGACCGTGAGCACGGTGAAGAAGTACTGATACCCGGCTCGGCACCCCCGAGGCTTGGCGTTTGGACTGGCCATGGCGCGCTGCACGTGAGCCGTGGTGAACAACACGTGTCCGCTCCGGCCGGCAATGCTGTGGGCATCGCCCTCGGCCGCTTGTCCGCACCACGGACGCAGTGCCCACAGGATCGGCAAGCTGCTTGCATTCCTGCCTGCGCAACGCCATTGTTTGCCGCGAGCAGCGCCAGACACCTCTGGGTTACCCACCGTCAGGACCGCGTCGGGTCGTCAGGGAGAGACACAACGATGAGAAAGATGCTTCTGGCAGGCGGCCTGGTTCTTGTGGGCGGATGTGTGAGCACGCCCCCCCTCGAGACGATGCGGTTTGAGGCGGAGGCATGCAGCGAGCCGGCGGCGGCGTGGACTCCGAACCGATTCTCGAAGGACACGTGGAATCTGTGGAGTACCGACGTCAAGGCGGACGAGAAGTGGTCGGGTGGCGTGGTTCTGCAGTCTCCGGTCGTCGACGAGGACCGGCCGACGGGCGACGCCGGCGCGCCCGTCCTGCACACGGTGATCAACGGTATCCCCAAGGGCGCGTATGACGTCTTCATGAATGGCACACGCGCCATCGGCATCTCGCGCGACGGCCAGACCTGGCAGAAGTCGAACGGCGGCCCGCTCTTCGACGAGCCGGTCGCGATTGGGAACGACGGCCGGTTCGAGCTGTGGGTCGATGACCGGTACGCGCAGGAGGACGGGGTCGGTTCGTGTTACTTCGACTACCTGGAGTTCCGCCCTGCCTCGGGCATCCGGCCGGCCAAGATCGGCGCGCGCGTTTTGGCGCCGAGCGCCTGCCCGCCGGTCCAGGGTTGGGCCACAACCCGGCTCGAGGAGGAGCTGGACCGGGGTCTGGTCGCCCTGACCACGCCGCGCGGCGCCTACGTCAGTTGGCGACTGCTCAAGAGCGACCCGGCGGGCGCGGCGTTCGACGTGTACCGGCGCGTCGGCGGGGGCAGTCCGGCGAAGCTGAACTCCGCGCCTGTCGTTGCCACGACCGATTTCGTGGATACAACGGTCCCACGCGAGGCGCAGGGCGTGAGCTACCTGGTCTGCCCCGCCGGCGCAGACGTTCCGATGGCTGGTGCGGCTGAGGCGCTCGCGCCGTACGGTAGCGAGCCGTTCGCGGCCGCGTATGTCCCGATCAAGCTCAAAGACGCGCGAACCCGTTTCCAGAAGGTCGCCCTGGCCGACCTGAATGGCGACGGCCAGCTCGACTATGTGATCAAGCACCCCGAGGGCAACGTCGACCCCTGGATTACGTTCTGGAAGCCGTCGACCGAGACCTACAAGCTCGAGGCCTACCTGCACGACGGAACGTACCTGTGGACGCGCGACTTGGGCTGGTCGATCGAGCGGGGCATCTGGTACTCGCCGTACGTCGTCGCGGACCTGGACGGGGACGGCAAGGCGGAAGTCGCCGTGAAGACGGGCGAGGGCGACCCGCGCGACGCGGAGGGCAAGGTGAGCCGCGGACCGGAATGGCTCGCCATCTGGAACGGCCTGACCGGGAAACAGATCACGACGGTGCCGTGGCCGAGCCGCGAGGGGTTCGTAGGCCTGACCCATGACTACAACTATCTCTGCCGCAATCAGCTCGCGGTGGCCTACCTCGACGGCAAGACGCCTTGCGTCATCGCGTTGCGTGGCACCTACAATCTGATGAAGGTCGAGGCGTATCAGCTCATCAAGGGCCGGCGCCTGGAGCGGGTCTGGGCTTTCAGCAACGACCGGCTGGAACGCAAGTATTGGGGCCAGGGCGAACACTTCACGCACGCCGTGGACGTGGACGGCGACGGTCGCGACGAGGTGATGCTGGGCAGTGTCATGCTCGACGACAACGGCTGCCCGCTCTGGACCACCGGCCTGGGCCACAACGACGCGGCCTACGTCAGCGACGTGCTCCCCGACCGGCCAGGCCTCGAGATCTATTACATCATTGAAAGAGGCCAGCCCAAGAACGGTATGTGCCTGGTCGACGCGCGGACCGGCGAGATCATCTGGGGTTACGACAAGCCCACCGTCCACGTCCACGGCGCGGGCATGTGCGCCGACATCGATCCGTCGTACCCGGGCATGGAGGGCTGGGGCGCGGACTCGGCCGAGCACAAAGTGGCAGGCGGCCCCTGGCTGTGGTCGGCCAAGGGCGAACTCCTGAACACGGCGGACCCGACCCTGCCCAAGGCCTTTGACATCTCGACCGTGTTCTGGGATGCCGACCTGCAGAAGGAATGCATGTCCGGCAAGACGCCGTGCGACTTCCGCGGCAGCCCGGTGTCCGGCATCGTTTCCGGTTCCGTCGTGGCGATTGCCGACGTGCTGGGCGACTGGCGCGAAGAGATCATCACCAGCGTTCCGGGCGAACTCCGCATCCACGTCACCACGATTCCCGCGCTGGACCGGCGCGTCTGCCTGCTTCAGGATCCCGTCTACCGCGCCGACGTGCGCATGAACTCGATGGGATACTACAAGACACCGTCACTCTCCTACTGCCCCGCCGCAACAAGCCCCAACGTCAACCTGACACTGCTGCCCCAGGCAGAGGGGAAGCGCCGCGCTCGAGTCGTGGTCAGCGCGCCGCTCGATGCCAGCCTGCAAGGCACGCTCGCTGTGGACGGTGGCCCGATCAAGGCGCAGCCGGGTCCGTTCGCCGTCGACCTGAAACCGGGCCAGGTCCAGGCGTTCGACGTTGAGTTGGACGGGACCATCCCGCCCGAGGCCAGCGACGCCACCGAGCTCACGGCGACGCTGCAGACTGAGCGCGGTCCGCTGTGCACGCGCGTCCCCATGAACATCCCCAAGCCCCCGCCCGGCAAGTATCAGACATCACTGCCCAAAGTGGAGGCGGAAGCCTTCTCCGGCCAGGGCGGCGGTGAGGTGAAGGTGCGTGCGGACAAGGCCAATGTCTCCGGGCAGGCCATTTCGCACTGGGACAGCAACGGGCACTGGCTCGAATGGAAGCTGAAGCTGCCGGAAGCCGGGCGCTACGAGTTGGTCTTCCGCTACTGCGCGTCGGGCCCGGCGCTGCGGGATGCGGCCATCGACGGCCGCCCCATGGGACAGCTCGCGCTGCCCGCGACAGGCGGGTTCGGCGACTATGGCGGCGACTGGATGGAGTTGGCCTTCGCCAAGTTCACCGACATCCCGGCACTGGACCTCGAGGCGGGCGAGCACGTCCTGCGTATCACCAACGTCAAGGACACCAGCCTAAACCTGGACTTCATTGGCTACCGCAAAGTCCGTTGACCGCGCGCTCACGGGCCGTGGCGGGGGGGAGTGTCAGTCGCGGGTGGTGGCAGTCCCGAAGCCGACACGTCGTCTTGAGCCTGCGGGCAGGAGACTGCCCGGGCCAGGATCCGAGCCGCCCGTCGTCGTGCGCCCTCTCAGGCGACGAACTCACGCTGCCCCGTAAGTCCGTTACCCACCGTGTCTATCGGCCCGGTGAAGCCGGGACCGCCGGCGCCGACGTAGCCGCCGCTCGCACCGCGGGCGGAGTCGGTCACCCAGAAAGAATACAGGTCGCCCCGGTCTTGCCGGAACCGGAAGCGCACGGCCTGTCCGCGCAGCGTGGCCAGGCTCGCATCGCGCCAGCCGATTTCCGTGCAGGTGCTGTTGCCGAGGAACGGCGTGCAGTCGTCCGCACTGAAGCCGCGGACCGCTTTGCCGTCGGCGCCCACGACTTCGACCGAGAGCTTGGCCCCGGCGGTGTTGGCGTTGACGAACAGGCGGCTGCCGCTGAACCGCACCGGCCGCGTCAGGAGCGTGGCACCGGGGAAGCGCGACTGCATGGACGCGAACCCGTCCCGGCGCAACTTCGCCAAGCCCACCGCGCCGTTGGCGTAAGTCCCGTTGACGTACCACGTGCCGCCGACACGGGTCGGGTCGCCGGCGTAGGCGGAGTAGAAGAACCACAACTCGTCACCCACGACGTGACACATGCCGGCACTGGACTCGACATAGCCGTACTCCCACGACCCGGGTTCGCGCCGCGCACCGATGAACGACCGGCGATCGGGACGATGCCAATGGAACCCGTCGCGGCTATACCCGACCGTGAGTTCGGTCAGCTTCGGCAGGCCGAACTTCTCGCCGATGTGGTTCGGCGGGCCGCGCAGGATCTGGTGGAAGCCAAGCATGAGGCTCTCGTATGCGATCGCGTCCAGGTTGTAGAGTTCCGGATAGCAGTCCACGCCGTGGTCCATGCAGTCGGCCCGGAGCCAGTGCGGCGGTTGCCCCGGCGCCCAGACCCCGCTCTGCAGGAAGTCGTCGTGTTCCCAGTAGAACCGGCTGCGCCACGCGGTCGGGTGCCAGGCGCGGATGCTCTGGACCCACTTGCGTCGAAACGGGTTGTAGAACATGGTGCTGCGGTCGTCCATGATGCCGGTCGGCTGCGGTTCGCTCCAGTGCACACCGTCCGGAGAAGTCATGAGCAGACCCGGGAACGTGCCCTTGCCCGGCGGGTTCGGCTCGCGCAGCAGCATTTTGAAGCGCGTTGCCGGATCGGGCGTACCGTAGTCGATCACCACACTGCCCGAATCGGGGTGCAGATCGCGCGGCAGGCACAGGTTCGTGCCGGGGACCACATCGAGTTTCGGGCGCTCCCAGTGCACGCCGTCCGCACTGGTCGCGTAGGCCAGGTGCCCGAGGTAGCCGGTCATGTACCACATCTTGAAGAGCCGGTCCTGGGCGTCGAACCACACGCCGCCGCACTTGGCGACGGCGCAGGCCGGATACGCCGGGTCCAGTTCCTCGGCGCTCTGCGGGAAGAAGATCGGATTGCACGGATGCTTCACCGGCTGGTGGAAGGCGCGCGTCATGGTGGTCCCGCCGGCGTCGACAAGGAAGTCATCAACCAGGAGCTGGCGCCCCAGGTCGATCGGGACGATCTTCGGCGGTGTTTCCAGGTACGGCACACGCTGCGGCTGCGCACTCTCCAGGTTCACATCCCGCGGCGGCCATTCGTCGGGGAGTTCAATGCCGTTGTAGAGACGTTCGCTCATGGGTGGGATCTCCTTCTGTCTTCCTGCCAGTTCGTCCGGCGCGCTGAATCGGTCCCGCGGGTGTCGGAGCGAGCCGCTCCGACCACTTTGGACGCCAGCCCCGCCAACCTTCGACCCTATCTCCACCCGCCACTGACGCATTACGCGCTGAAGGCGCGGCGACATACCAGCCCAGGGGCGTTGCCCTGGGCTGGTATGTTGCGCCCCGTTGGGGCTGGAACCCGGAAGGCGCGTTGCCTTTCGCCATTGCCTCCTCGCGGAACCCACATCAAGTGACCAGGCCTTGTGCCCACGTGACAATCACAGCCAGGGTCGCCGCCGGGCCACCTGCCGCAAGTCACACTACTCCGCCGACACGCGGATCACCTTCTCGGCCGGGCGGGCACCGCGGCCGTCTTTGTTCCAGACGATCAGGCTCACGCGATAGGCGCCGGCGCGCTGGTACGTGTAGGTGGGGTTCGGGGCCATGACCGGGACGCCGGCGTCGAAGTCCCAGAGCACGTGATCGATTTCGCTGCCCGGCGCCGCGGAGGTGCTCTGGAACTGGACGGGGACGCCGACGCGTGCCGTGTCGGGACATGAGAATGAGGGGACCGGGGGCTCGCCGGTGAAACCTTGCGTCTGAAGCTGCGTGTTGGCGCCATTGCCGGAAACCAGGTTGTTCTCCCAGATGACTGGCGCACTGGGGTACTGGTTGATCGAGCCTTGCGCGTTGTTCGTGATGAGGTTGTTGATGAAGCAGATGTTGTTTATTCCCTCGCCGCTGGTGAGCTGAACGCCCAAGCCTGCGTTGTCCATGATCCGGTTGCTGTCGAACACGACATACTCGGTGTTGTTGTTGAACCGGATCGCGTGGCCATCGTGGCCGGGGTAGCGCGCCGAAGGATGGCCCTTCTTCATCTTGCGGAAGGTGTTGTCGTAGAAATAGAGACAGCGGATCTTGTTGTCCAAGGCCGGTCCCTGCATCTGGATGCCCCACTGACTGCAGTTCGAGAAGCTATTCCGAGCCCACAGCATGTGGTGCGATGCGCCGGACAACGAGATGCCCTGGCCCTGCCCGTAGTCGATCACATTGCCGGTCACGACACCTTCCGGGCCGCCACCGCCTTCGATGCCGTACGTGCCCCAGGTACCGGTCGGGTCGACCACGATGTTGCGCCGGATTGCGCAGTTCGCACTGACAATGCTCAGGCCGTGATCGACAATGTTGTCCTCGATGACAGTCCGGACACTGCCGCTGTGCACCTCGATGGCAAACGTGATGCCGTGCGAACCGGTAATGATGTTCTCGCTGATGACCATGTCGGTGGCGCCGTTGTTGGTGAAGATCCCGCCGCGCCCGGTGTTGTGAATGATGTTCCGTTCGATCCGATTGCCGCTGCAGCTCTCGCTCATGCGGATCCCGGCGCCCCACTCGTCGTCGGGCGCCATGTTCAGGATCGTATTGTCGCTGATCATGGAGTTCGACGTGCCGGAGCACAGGATGGCGTGCGGCCCGAACGCGCCCGTGTCGACAAAGTTCTGGATCGTCAGGTGATGCAGGCGCAGGGCGTTGCACTTCGGCCCGACGATGCCCTGCTGCGCCTTGGGGTTGTTGCCCCCGTCCAGCGTCATGCCCGTGACCTCGACGTTCTCCGCCTCCTGCATTCGGACCAGACAGTGCGGCTTGTCGCCACTGAAGACGAGGCACGCCACGCCCTGGCCGGCGCCTTTCAGCGTGATTCCGGTCTTCAGCACCACGGTGTCGGCGAGGAGGAACGTGCCATCCGGGATGGTCACCGTGTCGCCGGGCTGGGCCTTTGCCACGGCACTGTTGATGGCGGCCGCGTCGTCCACGTCGTCATTGGGGATGGCTCCGAACTCGGCAACGGCCACGTCGGCCGTCCAACCTGATTGGACCAGTGACGCAATCCCCAGGACTGCAGCGCAGAGCATGTGACGCAACATCCACCTCTCCTTGTCTCGCACATTCATTGCTTCTCGGAACCGCGGTCGCAGCCGAATCGGCACTCGATGGCGACAATGCCCTCGCGAACCACGATTTCAAGCCGGTGGTGCTCGGGGCAGCGCGTAACAGGCGCGGCAGGGGCGGGCCCCAATGCCACTGAAGTCCTCGGGCATAGTGTGCTCGTCGAGCTCGCCCCCACCGGGTCTTTACGCGCTCCGCCAGCGCCGCGATTGCACATTCCAACGTATGGATTGAACTTCTGACCGGGGAAGACTGAAAGCGTATTGCACAATACAGCAATCGCCGTTAGTTTCCCTGAAACGACATGTGTTCCCGAAGACGGGCAGACACCCCGCGAGAACGGCAGAGGCAGCAACCATGGATTTCCACGGCAGGACCGCGTTCGTGACCGGTGCATCGAAGGGACTTGGCGCCGCGCTCGCCCTGAAACTGAGCGACTGCGGCTGCAAGGTCGGGGTCAACTATGCCGGCAACCGCGCCGGCGCCGACCGCACCGTGGGCGCCATCGTCGCCCGTGGCGGAACGGCCATTCCGGTTCAGTGCGACATCGCCCACCCGGACGCGGTGTCAAAGGCCGTTCGCGATGTGGAGACGCAACTTGGGCCGGTCGACATTCTGGTCAACAACGCTCGGGTCGATCCGTACATGCGCCCGGCTGGCATCTCGGACGCCGACTGGTGGGACCGCACCCTGGCCGTGAATCTGAAGGGCGCCTACCTGTGTGCCATGGCGGTGTGGGGCGGCATGACGGAGCGCAAGTGGGGGCGCATTGTGAACGTTTCGTCGGTGTGGGCCTACTGGGGTGCGTCATTCAAGATGCTGCCTTACTCGGTATCCAAGGCCGGCATGCACGCGCTGACACGTGGCCTGGCCACGGAAGGTGCGCCGCACGGCATCACGGTCAACACGGTGGCGCCGGGCCTGATCATCACCGAGAGCATCGGGACTCGGTTGAGCGAGGAGCAGATCGAGGAGGCGCGGCGCGCGGTGCCCCTGAACCGCGGCGCCACCCCGGAGGAAGTGGCGGACGCCGTCGTATTCGTGTTGGGCTCGGCGTTCACCACCGGCGAGGTCTTCAATATCAATGGCGGCGTCATCATGGAGCCGTGAATGTCCGAAGGCCGTGTCATTAACCTGAATTTCCGGCACGCACTGCCCGCGCCGCTGCTTTACGTCGGGTTCGTGGACTACTACGGGCCGCTGGACATGCGCAGCCATTCGGCGCATCGGCATGGGCATTACCAGTTCTTTGCCGTCACGGAAGGGCGGTTCCTGTTCGTGCCCGAAAGCGGCCGGGAGATCTGGCTGGACGAAGGCGACGTGATCGTCTTCCGCCCCGGCCTCCTGCACAACTGGCACGTCGAGCCGGACGCCGTTTGCCGCACGTTCATGGTCTTCTTCGACGCCATCCCGGACGGCGTGTTCGGTGAACTGGGCCAACGTTTGGCGCAGGACGCCGCGGTGGGACACCGCACGTTCGCGATTTCGCTGCTGGGGGCGGCGCCGATGCTGGCAGCGTTGCGTGCCGAGTGCGAACAGAGCAAGCCGATGTCCAATGCGGTCGTTTACGGGCTGACCATGGCGTTCATGGCGTTTGCCGTCCGGCAGTCGGCCCCGGGCGCCGCCGCCGAACCGGTCGGCGGCTTTGCGTCGCCCTTGGCTGCAGCGCTGGAGTTCATCGAGTCGAATTACGCCGCTGCGATCTCGGTGCGGAACATTGCCGACCAGGCTGGGGTCAGCCCGACGCGCCTGACCGAGCTGTTCCGCGCACACATCGGCACCAGCCCGATGCGCTATCTGAACAACCACCGGATCGACAAGGCGAAGGTCCTGTTGCTGTACTCGCCCTTTCGGGTCGCCGAAGTGGCGCGGCAGACGGGGTTCCGCTCACCGCATTACTTCAACCGTGCATTCCGGACGGCAACCGGCATAACGCCCGGCGAATTCCGCGCCGGCAAGTTCAACCGCGTGAAGGGAAAGGGAGAGTGACAGGGAACAGGTGACGGCGGGTCTCAAGGCGTGGAGTGCGAGCGTATCGCGAGCCCCGCACGTGGAAGGTATGGCTATCGTGGCAAGTGCCGTCCGGCAAAGTGGCGGGAGCGGCTCGCTCCCGCGGATGTCGTCGGAGCGAGCCGCTCCGACCACCTTGTGACGGCGTGCGAGCAACATGGAAGCCGTCTGGACTGCCCGCGGTGGCGGGACGCTGGGAAAGCCATCAGACAAGCAGGAGCAGACCATGCAGATCGATTATATCGCGGAGAAGAAGCTGTTTGTGTTGGCCACGCCGAACAGCACCTACGCCATGGCCATCAACGGCCAGGGCGCACTCGGCCACGTCTACTGGGGCAAGCGCGTGTCCCGCGCCGCCGACCTGTTCGAGCCCCCGCCGGGGTTTGGCGGCGTCAGCCAACAGGAGTACCCGGGTTGGGGCGAGTACTTCTTCGACGAACCCGCCCTGAAGATCGCCTTTCACGACGGCACGCGCGATGTCAGGCTGCGGTACGCGAGCCACGACACGGTCAGCCACCGCGAGTCCCGCGAACTCCGCATCCTCCTGAAGGACAGCTTCTACCCGCTGAGCGTGACCCTCGTCTACCGGCTCCATCCGGACTGCGACGTGATCGACAGGCATGCGGTGGTCACCAATGAGGGGGCGGACCCGATGACGATCGAGAGCGTCCAGTCCGCGGCCTGGTACCCGCCACGCGACAACACATACCGCCTCAGTTACCAGACCGGGCGCTGGGGCAAGGAATACCGGCCACAGGAGTGGACTATGGGCCAGGGCCGGGCCGTGCTCGACACCCGGCGCGGCACGTCCGGGCCGGATTTCACGCCTTTCTTCTGGCTCGACGTCAACGGCAAAGCGGACGAAGACAACGGACAGATCTGGTTCGGCGCTCTGCACTGGAGCGGGAACTGGAAGATCACCATCGAGAGGAATCGCGACAATCAGACCCGGATCACGGGCGGGGTCAATGACTTCGATTTCTCGTGGGTCCTGCGCACGCGGGAATCGTTCACCACGCCGGTCTTTTCGGGCGCGTTCACCGATGCGGGGTTCGGCGCCGCGAGCCGGATCTGGCACGACTACCAACGCGCGTACCTTTTCCGCAAGGAGAAGGCGAACGGTCTCATGCCGCTGATCTACAACTCCTGGGGCACGTTCCAGTTCGACATCGACGAAAAGCGCATGGTGCAACTCGCGGAGCTGGCGGCGGGAATCGGCGTCGAACTCTTCGTGATCGATGACGGCTGGTTCGGCAGGCGCATCAACGACAAGTGCAGCCTGGGCGACTGGTACCCCAGCCCCGACCGGTTCCCGAACGGACTGAACCCCCTCATCGACAAGGTCAACTCGCTGGGCATGGATTTTGGCCTCTGGCTCGAACCGGAAATGGTCAGTCCGGACAGCGACCTGTACCGCGCGCATCCCGACTGGGTGTTCCGTTTCCAGAACCGCGACTGTTCGCAGTACCGGCATCAACTGGTGCTCAACCTGGCGCGGGACGATGTCAAGGAGTTTGCCTTCAACACGATGCACAACCTGCTCCGCAACCACAACATCAAGTACTTCAAGCTCGACAACAACCGCTACATCTCCGAGCCCGGCTGGGCGTGTGTCGACATTCCGGATCAGAAATCGGTCTGGGTCAAGTATTACCACAACTTCTACGACATCTTCGAGCGTCTGACCAAAGCGTTCCCCAACGTTCTCTTCGAGAATTGCGCCTCGGGTGGAGGCCGGGTTGATTTCGCCATGCACCGCTATTTCGACCGGATCAACCGCAGCGACAACCAGGACCCCTTGGACGAACTGTTCCTGCATGAAGGCTTCACCCAGGCGAACCTGCCGAAACTGGCCGGGGGCGGGTGCCACATCAGCAAGGGCATGTGCGGCATCAACGGCCGCTCCACTCCCATGCGGTTTCAGGCCCATGTCGGCATGCTCGGGTCGCTGGCCATCGGCGAGAACCTGTTCCAGTGCAACCCGGCGCAACTGGACGAACTCAAGGGCTACGCGGCACTGTACAAGGAGATCCGCCCGGTCACGCACCGCGGCGACTTCTACCGGCTCATCTCGCCGCGCGAGCAGCCGCTGGCGGCGTTCGAGTACGTGAGCAAGGACCAGAACGACGCGGTGCTGTTCGTGCTCGGCCAATCCATGCAGTTCCGGGATGTCCTGCCCAACATCCGGTTGAAAGGATTGCGGCCCGAAACCGTGTATGAGGTCGAAGGCGGCAAGCGCATGTCCGGCGCCGGACTGATGCACATCGGCATCCCGGTGCCGCTCCGAGGCGATTTCGACAGCAGGGTCATTCGGATCCGCGCCGTGCCGGAAGCGTGAGCGAAAGGCGATTTTTGTGCGCCGTACCGCGGGCGGCCCTCCGCCCGCCAAGCCTTCAGGGTCTGTCGATCTAGCCAGCCCAGGGGCACAACGAGACCCAAAGTGGCCGGACCGGCTCGGTCCGGCATGCGGGAGCGAGCCGCTCCCGCCACTCTCGGTGGTCTGAGGGCGCACTAAATCAACGCGCCCTTTAGCTGTCAAGCGAAAGTCGCCGGCCCGCGTATCGCCAGCGGTATGGAGATTCGGCAAAGTAGCAGCATGGCTCCAGCCTTGCTGCATCGTCCGGCAATCGCGTCGGTGCTCTCGCCCGGCGCGGAGAGTGCAAGGCTGGAGCCATGCACCACTTCTGCCGCGAGCTCAGTTCGGCGAAGATGAGTCACCGCACAGTCTGCAGCGCCATTGGGGCTCGCAGGGCGACCCGCCTACTGCTGCAGTTCGAGGACACCGCCGTTGCGCACGTCCCAGGTGGCCAGGTCGAGCGTGCCGACCCACAGCACCCAGAGCGGTTGTGCGCTCTTGCGCACGGTCAGGTTGAACTCCATGCGCCGCTGCTGCTTCGGATCGATGCCAAGAGACGCAAACGGAATCCGCCACTCGGCTTGCCAGTTGCCGGCACCGCGCGAGCCGGCCGCGAATTGCACACCCTCGCCGGCCTTCTTCGCGACCTCGGTTGACGCGCCGGCTTCCGTACTGCTCTCGAACGCGCCGCCGGGAAAGCCGCGCAGGACCAGGACCGGCGCCTTCTCGCCGCCGGCCGGGTTGCGGATGGCGATCTCGACCGCGTCGCTGCTGCCCCAGGTTGGCGTCTTCTGCAGCGGAGCTGCTGCGCTGACCTGGCTGTCGACGCACACCCAGAAGGCCTGTTCGTCGTAGCACAGCCACGCGGTGCTCGGGCAGCCCGCGTCCGTCCGCTCCAGGGTCTGGTTCAGGGCCAGGCTTCCTTGCCCGGCCATGCCCTCCCACTCCGACGGCCCCATGACGCCGTCGATCGCAATCTCCGCCGTGCGCCGCGGCACGCGGAACACCGGCGGCGGGGTCGCGGCAGGCGAGGGGACTTTGATGGGTTTGAGCAGGGCGGCCTGAGCTGGAACCGCCTCCTCTTTCCGCACCTCGTGCCGCACCGGCCAACTGGCACGGAGCGTGTCCGCGTACAGTCCGATCTGGTCGAGCGGCGCGGGCTTGAACCCGACCGCGAACGCGGGCGAGCCGGGCTGCAGCCGGTAGTCGTCGTGGGCCGGATCGACGAACAACGGATCCACGTCGACCAGGTTGTCGCGGATCGTCCCGAACTGCTTGGCCTGCGCGCACATGCGGTCGAAATTGCAGCGCACGGAGATGTTGCGCTCAACGATGTTGCCTTTCGGGCAGCCGGGATCGTCATCCAGAATGCCCTGCAGTTTCGGGTAGCGCTTGAGCCAGAGCTCGCCGGTGTACGGCATGGCGTTCAGGTCTTTCGTCATGCAACCGTCGACACTGCCCTTGGCCCAGCCGAGCGCGCGCGCGTCGATGTGCATGCCGTCCTTGCAGTCGACCATGATGTTGTCCGTGATCACGTTGTCGCGGCCGCCGCCGATCAGGAACGCGCGCGGCACGCGCACCACCAGGTTCCCGATCACATCCACACCGGAGAACATGTCATCCAGGTAGATGCCGTTGCAGCCGTGGCCGCGGAAGCCGTACACGTCATGGACGTAGTTGTACCGGACCGCGCTGCCGCGCATGGCCCAGTCGCGCCCGGCGTAGATGGCGCCAGAGTCGTTCGCTTCGTAGCAGACGCTGTGGATCTCGTTGAGTTCGATGACATGGTCGTTGCCCTTGAACCACAGCGCGATGTACGGCGCATCGTGAATCAGGTTGCGCCGCGCGATCTGGCCGACCCCGATCAGTTCCACGCCGGTGCAGAACGTGCGCTTGAGCCGGCCGTAGCGCCGGATCCAGGTGTTCTCGAGCAGGTGCCCGGCCGGGTTCAGGCTGGGCCGATCGCCGCCGATGAGCGTGACCGCGCCATTGCCGGTGTCGTAGATGTCGCACCCGACCACCGCGTGCGTCTTGCCGCCGTTGGCGACGATAGCGCGGTACCCCGTGTTGCGCACCGTGCACGCCTCGACACGCACCGCTTCGCCGCCGTTGATCTCAATGGCATTGCCCCGGGCCGCCTCGAGGGTCAGCCCCCGGAATGTCACCCACTTCGCCTCGGCAGCGCGAATGCACGTGGGCAGGACGGAGAGGACCACACTCTCGTCACTGATCCGGTCCGGTGGCCAGAGGAACAGGATCTGGCGCTCACGGTCGATGTACCACTCGCCGGGTTGGTCCAGTTCGCAGAGCAGGTTGAAGGCGTAGTACCACTGCCCCTTGCGGTAGCCGTACGAGTGCGGCTTGCCGCCCATCGTGATGCGCTTGGCCGCAACGTCAATGCTCTGGATCGGCTGCGCGCCCTCGGCCCAGTCCCAGAACCAGAACCCGTTCAGCCAGCCGCCCGGTTCCTTGCCCCAGCGCTCGGGGCGGTCGCCCTCGTACACGATCACCGGCGCCTTGCTCCCGGGCACGTTGTGCGTTTTGAACGCCTCCGCGTCGGTGATGTCGGCGACATTGGCGAAGCCGTCGTTCGGCCACCGGGCCAAGGTCAGGGGCCGCGTTTCGAAGAAGACTTCGCAACCCTTCGCGTCCGGTTCGGGCGAGCCGAAGTCCTTGATCCCGAGCCCGCTCAGGTCCGCCTGCACGACGTGGTCCCTGGCGACATCGGGAAGGCGCTCACGCAGCGCGGGATCGGTCACCGGCCCGAACTCCGAGACGACCACGCCGCCGACAATGCGAGCGGTGCCAGGTACTCTCGCGCGGTAGACGACAGGCGCGCTCGCCGTGCCGGAATCGTCTGCTGTCAGTTCGAACGTCTGGGACAGGTAGTACGTGCCGGGTTGCAGTTCAACAACGACGCCCTCGGCGGGAAGACTGCCGGCAGTACGGCGCTGCCGGAGCTCGTCGCGTGCGCGGTCGAGCGTCTTGAACGGCCCGTCCCGGTGGAACAGCGTCGGGTGCCGCCGCGTCCCGCTCCACTCGTCGCGGCCCTGCGGCGCGACGTACAGGTTCAGCGGTTCTGCCACGCAGGTCGCCGCCACGGCACACAACCCGAAGACCAGTCCGAATCGGTTCATCGCGGTTCCCTCCTTGGTGGTACACACAACCCCAAACGCCAGTACAGCTCACCCCAGACCCGGCTAACCTACCACCCGCATGCACGCATGTCCAAAGCCGGCATCGGTCCCGCGGGTGTCGGAGCGAGCCGCTCCGACCACTTTAGACGCCAGCCCCGGTCAACCTTCGACCCTATCTCCACCCGCCACTGACGCATTACCGGCGGCGGTGTCGCCTCTAAGATTTGCGCATGGAGACCCGGATTCTTCCCGCCAGAGGCGGCTGGAGATCCGCGTCCGCAGGACCGGTGGGACTGGCGTCGCCCTCGCGCATGCAAGTCGCCTTTGCGGCCAGACCTTGTCCCTGTGGCGTAGCGTTGTGGTCGGGTGCAAGGTCGTGTGTGTTACGGCAGGTAACGCGAGGGTCACCGGTCGCAGACGACCGGACTGCTGCGGCGGTATTGCCATCCGCCGCAGTCGCTCGTTCGCCCGTGTCGTTGCTCGTACTTGGTTTCAGTTCCCCGGCGGCGCGCAGTCCTATCGGTCCCATACGTCCTATCCGTCCGATCGGTCCCATGCCCGAAATGCGTGCCGCCAGTTCGGGAGAATAGGACGTATGGGACACATGCGAACGATGGGACGTATGGGACCGGCGGCGCGGACTTGCTGGCCTGACCTACTCACGACGCGGCAATCGCTTCGTGAGGGAAGCTGGCTAACTCTCCAATCGCCTGGAACTGCGTCGCAATTCGACGACACGCTGGCCGGCCGAAATCTCACGCAGCATGGCCGGCAGCAAGGGCTCAAGCCATGTGAAGAGAACACGATTGGTGCAGTTGCCGATCCGGAGCCAAACAACTTGGGGCCCCACTCCCCGCCGCAGGACGCGTTCCACGAAGTCTTCGTCCTTCGTCACAACCACCCAGGGCCCCTTCTCGGCGAAGGTCCAGATGGTTTCGTCATCGGCCTCGCGCAGGCCGACCTCACGGACAGCCTGGGTCTCGTAGCCCTGTGACTCCAGGAATCGAGCCAGGGC
Organism: Lentisphaerae bacterium RIFOXYA12_64_32; assembly: GCA_001803235.1. GTDB lineage: Bacteria > Verrucomicrobiota > Lentisphaeria > Oligosphaerales > YB12-FULL-65-16 > YB12-FULL-65-16. Next base: position 512 of record MHBL01000473.1, on the reverse strand, counting down.
GGGGGGCAACTGTGCGTCCACGAGGAATCTCATGCTACGCGTTCACCAGCACGGGATGGTCTAAGTAAGCGGCGGCATAGGCAATGCAAGCGCGCAGGTCTTCCGCCTCCAGGTCCGGATAGTCCTGGAGGATTTCTTGTTCCGTGGCGCCCTCGGCCAGCATGTCCAGAACATCCTTGACCCGGATGCGCATTCCGCGCACGCAAGGCCGTCCCCCGCACTGCGCCGGGTTGACCGTGATTCGGTTCATCGGAGTCATCCTGTCTCTCTTCCGCGTGGCGGGTGCAGGCCGTCCCTTCCTGCATCTTCCCGTCGGTCTTGCCCGGGACGGTTACCGCATCCCGATTCTCTCCCACGGCAGGTGTGCCGTCACCGGTCGAGGCGCAACCTGTGAACCTCTCCAACAACAGTACTTCAGCCCTGCGAACTCCGCAACCCGGCCAAGCGCGAAAGGGTAATGCGTCAGTCGCGGGTGGAGATAAGGTCGAAGTCTGACTTGGGCTGACGCCTAA
>MHBL01000472.1 GCA_001803235.1 Lentisphaerae bacterium RIFOXYA12_64_32 | reverse complement strand
TGGAGCGACGGCGTGCTGGCGCACGCGTGAGCCCCCCGTGGACTTGTGCCACGGGTGAATCGGGTTCGCCCGCCAAACGTGCGCGTCCCCTCTCTTTCCTTTCCCCCGTCCGCCGGCGGCGAACGGGGGAAAGGGAAAAGAGGGGACACGGTGCGCCGCCGCCCCGGTGACTCAGTGACTCAGTGACCCACGACACTCGACACCCATTACGACAAACATGTTGTTGCAGAGGTAGCCGCTACCGCGGCTAATGCAGGACCGTGTACCCGGCCTCGCGGTGCTGGGTGAGGTCGAGGCCGACGCGTTCTTCGTGCTCGGTGACGCGGAGCGGGATCACCAGGTCGACGAGCCTGAACACGGCCCACGATGCCACGAACGCGTAGGCGCTGCAGACCAGGACAGCCTTGGCCTGGATCAGCAGCAGGTGCGGGTTGCCGTAGAACAGGCCGTTGGCGCCGGCGGGATTGACCTGGGTGGTCGCGAAGAGTCCGACCGCCAGCGAGCCCCACAACCCGCCGATGCCGTGCACACCGAACGCGTCCAGCGAGTCGTCGTAGTCGTACTTGGCTTTGACGGCGGTCACGGCCATCCAGCAGATGACGCCGCTGCCGCTGCCGATCCACAGGGCACCGGTCAGGTTGACATACCCCGCGCCGGGCGTGACCGCAGCCAGGCCGGCCACGGCGCCGGTGATCATGCCCAGTGTCGTCGGCTTGCCGAAGCGGATCCAGTCGAGAATGGACCAGGTCAGGCCGGCCACGGCGCCGGCCGCGTGCGTGGCCAGGAAGGCACTGACAGCGATGTTGTCGGCGGCCAACGCGCTGCCGGCGTTGAACCCGAACCAGCCGAACCACAGCAAGCCGGCTCCCAGGACAGCGAAGGGCAGGTTGTGCGGCGGCGAGATCCGTGACGGGTAACCGATGCGCTTGCCGAGAACCAGCACGGCGGCCAGGGCGGCCATTCCAGCGTTGACGTGCACCACGATGCCGCCGGCGAAGTCGAGCGCGCCCATCCCGCCCTGGGTGCCCAGGAATCCGCCCTTGCCCCAGACCCAGTGCGCGACCGGGTCGTAGACCACAGTGGCCCAGAGCACGCTGAAGACGCACAGCGCGGAGAAGCGGATGCGTTCGGCGAAAGCGCCAATGATCAGTGCCGGCGTGATGACGGCGAACATCATCTGGAAGAGCACGAACGCGGTGTGCGGGATCTTCGGCGCATAGGGCGCGGCCTCCATGCCGACACCTTTGAGCCCGGCCCAGTCCAGGTTGCCGACGAACCCGGAGATGTCCGGGCCAAAGGACAGGCTGTAGCCAAAGAATAGCCACTGCAGGCTGATCAGGCAGAGGATCATGAAGCACTGCATCAGGATGGAGAGAATGTTTTTGCGCCGCACCAGGCCGCCGTAGAAGAACGCCAGGCCGGGAGTCATGAGCATGACCAGGGCGGTGGCGAACAGCACCCAGACGGTGTCTGCCGCCGTCACGGTTGTCGTTGCGGTGGCCGTCGTCATCACGGCCGCTGGTTCCTGGCCCATGGCCAGGGGCGCGGCCAGCAAACCTGCTCCCACCACGACTGGCAACCTTTTCCACCCGGACGCTGGCAACTGCCCCGCATGTCCCATGTCGTTCGCCTGCATTCTCGGTTTGCTCCTCTGTCTTGCCGGTTTTTTGGTTTCAAACGTTGACAGTGTTGCGGCAGGACCGGGTCGCTGGGCATGAAGCGACCTGCGCAGTAACCCGTGTCCACCAGCCTTGTGTCGATGGTGAAGGAGGTCGGTTGGCTGAATGGGCCGCCGCCTTCTCCGCATTTTCCTCTTCTCCGGGCGGACCGCGTCCGCGGTCCGCCCGGAGAAGAGGGGGTGGCAGACGGCTTGGCTAGCCTCTTGGATCTGCTTCACCACCGGCGCAAGGCCGGTGGGGTCGCCAAGCCGTCCGCATTGCACCGGTCGGCAAGAAGGCATGGGCCGGGTCCTGCCGTTTCCGTGTGCTATGGCCGATCCGCGGGTTGCTGACCCGCGGATCGGTGCGGGTGCGTTTCACCCGATCGCTTCGTGGCCCTCCTCGCCGGTGCGGATGCGGATGACGCGCGGCAGGTCGAGCACGAAGATCTTGCCGTCACCGATCTGGCCGGTGCGCGCGCCGGCCAGAATGGCGTCAATGGTCGGTTGCACGAATTCATCGTTGACGGCGATCTCCAATTGCACCTTCTTCAGCAGGCTGCCCGCCTCCTTGTGACTGCGGTAGACCTCGGCCACGCCCTTCTGTCGGCCGCGGCCCACCGCGTCGGTGACCGTGACCAGGTGAATCTCCTTCTCGGTCAGTCGGTCCAGAACTTCGTCCAGCCGATCAGGCTGGATAACGGCGACGATGTACTTCATGGGGGACTCCTGTTAGGGTTCAGGGTTCAGGGTTCAGGGTTCAGGGTTCAGGTGTCAGGTGTCAGGTGTCAGGTGTCAGGTGTCAGGTGTCAGGTGTCA
>MHBL01000471.1 GCA_001803235.1 Lentisphaerae bacterium RIFOXYA12_64_32 | reverse complement strand
TTGAAACGTTTGACTTCTGCAATAGCGTAAGAGCGTCTTGTCTCGCCACAAAGAGAATCCCCTGCAGAAGTGACATGCGCCTGGAGTGGAAAAGCAATGCGTCAGTCGCGGGTGGAGATAAGGTCGACGGTTGACCGGGGCTGGCGCCTAGAGTGGCCGGAGCGGCTCGCTCCGGCGGTTGCGGGACCGAGCCGGTCCCGCCACTTTGCCAGAACGACTCGGACGGACATTGAGTAACGCCCACACATAATCGGGCGGTATTCCGCCCGGGAGCCGCTGACGCATTACGTGGAAGAAACAACGACCTGTGCAGGCAAAGTGAGGCCGGGTCGGTCGCGGTGCCAGGCCAGACCGGCCTCGCCGGATCGGCACTCCCCCACGGCGATGGGACAGGGTTTACTTCCCCACTGTGCCCGCTACATTAGTCTGCGTCGTTCCGCTCAGGCCAGATGCCCGCGTCGCGTTGGGCACCGCGAGCGGTGCGGGCGCACGGTGGAGAATCGATGCTTAAGCGTCTCGGCAGAATCCTGTCTCAGTTCGGACCTCTCCTAGGGTTGATTGCGGTGTTCGCACTGTTCTGCATTCTGTGCAGCATGCGCGGGGCGCCGTTCTCCAGTTTCTACAACTTGAAGACGATCGTCACGCAGACGGTCATCGTCGGCATTGGCGCGCTCGGCATGGCCCTGATCATGATCAGCGGCGCCATCGACCTGAGCGTTGGTTCGCTGATCGCCCTGACCACCGTTGTGGTGGCGCTGGTCTTGCGCCTGACCCCAGCCGGGCAGACGCCGGGGTTCGCGCTGCCGCTTGCAGCGGCGCTGGCGGGGATTGCCGCGGCAGCGTTCTGCGGCTTCATCAGCGGCTTCATCACCAGCCGGTTCCGCATCGTCTCCTTCATTGTCACGCTGGGCATGATGCAGATTGCGCGCGGCGTGGCCAAGTGGCTCGGCAAGGAACAGACGGTGGTGGCGCCGGAGAACTGGCTGAACAATCTGATGACGGTGGACCCGACGCCGGCGTGGCTGGTGTTTGCCCCTGCGGTGTGGCTGATGCTGGCGCTGCTGGTGGTGACGCACGTGCTGTTGCGCTACACGGTGTTCGGGCGCTACATCTACGCCATCGGCTCGAATGCCGCCACGGCGCGGCTGTGCGGGATCGGCGTGGAAAACTGGCGCATCGTGATCTTCGTGGTGGCCTCCGCGTTTACGGGCGTGGCCGGCGTCATGCAGTTCTCCAACCTCACCGTCGGCGACCCGACGGCAGCCTCGGGCATGGAACTGGACATCATTGCGGCGGTGGTCATTGGCGGCGGGTCGTTGAGCGGCGGCGAGGGGTCGGCGTCCGGGACGCTGGTCGGGGCACTGATCATGGCGGTGCTGCGCAACGGCTGCAACATGCTCGGCGTGCCGAACTACGTGCAGAACATCATCATTGGCGCGGTGATCATTGGCGCGGTAGGTATCGACAGCCTGAAGCACCGGCTCCGGGCCTCGTGATGGGCTCCGCGTCGTGGGACGGGAATCCCGCCGTCCCGCCGTCCGGGGCGGTTCACGCCGCGTCAGGGGGTTGATGCCGTCAAGGAGTTGCTGGTCGGAGTCCTGGCGGACGAAGGCGGGGCTGTTGTGGCGCGTTGGTCGGCGTCCAGGAGTTCAAGCAACGCACCGCAGAAAGCGCGAGCCGTCTGGTCGCTCGGGCGTGTCAGGCTTTCCCCCGCCCACCCTGGAACCCGAAACCTTCGTCCGTCGTTGCCGCCGTGTTTTCACGGGCCGCGGAAGCGGCAGTCTTCTTTGCCCTGCAGCATGGCGGGGGTGACGACGTAGGTGCCGTAGATGGTCGGGTACCAGATGCCGTTGGCCGCCTGCGTGTTGCCGCCGGTCAGCAGCCAGCCCAGTCCGCCCGTGATGCCGCCGAACGCGGCGTAGACGCACTTGGCCGGAATGTAGAAAATGTTGGTGGCCACCGTGCCGACCCAGACGATGGCCGGCGTGCCTTCCTGCACGCTGCCGCCGGCGCTGTACGCGTAGGTATCCTGTGCCCGTGCCGCAGCACCACCCAGCAGCAGCAACCCAAGGATGATTCCCGCACTCAGCCTGCCCACCATTACTCGTCCGTTTGCTTCCGTCATGGCTCCGTCACCTCCATCGCACAGCCTCTTGCCGGATTCATGTCCCCGCCAAGGCAACCACACCCTTTTTCGCTCACCCAAGTCCCCGCTGTTACGATACCATTCGGACAACGGAATGCAACGGCACGGGCGTGCCGTACAGGGCTGTTTCAAGATCTGGCGCCGCGTCTCGGAAGGCCACACCTCCGCGCACACCTGGTAGGGGCGGCCTGTCCTCAGGCCGCCCCCCCCCCGGCGTGGGGACACGCCGGGGGGACTCGCTGCACGCGACGGTCACGAATCTTGAAACAGCCCTGCGTGCCGTACCGTGATGCATCAGCGCTCCCGGGCGACCGCCGCCCGGGAACCGCTGACGCGCTGCCCCCATCGGGCACGGGCAGGGACAGGGGTGCAGGCGATTTTGCAGGGCAGGAGGGATGAGGTTTCCGAGGTCCACAGCCTCGAGACGGCACGGGGCAACGGACCCAACGACCACCGGCCACACCACACCGCTCTACTTGGCGCCGAACACGCGCTGGAGCAGGGCCGTGGTACGCGCTGCGGGGTCTTTGCGGATTCGGGCTTCCTCGTCCGCCAAAACGGTAAAGAGCCCGTCCAACGCCTTCTGGGTGGTGTAGTTCTCGACCCGGAACTCGGGTTTCTTCGCAAGCGGTATGGCGGCATACCGATCCATGAGCTCGTTGTAGGCGCGCACCGCCCCCACGCTGTTGAGGTGTTCCGCCACGATGGGAGCGTACAGTTCGCGCAGCCGGTCCTGTGTCTTGCCCTTGAAGTAGTCGGTGGCCGCGGTGTCGCCACCCTGCAGGATGTTCTTCGCGTCGTCGAACGACATGCTGACCAACGCATCCCAGAACACCGGGGCAGCCTTGCCGGCCGCCTGCTCCGCGGCCAGATTCATCTTCTGCTCGAAGCTGTCGACCATGCTGCCGAAGCCGACCCGGCGCATGACCCCGGTAACCTTCTCCAACTCCGCTGGAACGGGAATCCGGATCCGGGCATTGCCGGCATACCCGCCATCGCGGGAGAGTTGCGTGACCGTGCGGTCCGTGCCCACCTTGAGCGCCTCCTTCAGGCCCGCAACGATCGTGTCGACCGAGAGCGACCCGTCGCCGGGAAGGATCCCGCCGAGCAACCCTCCGGCGTTCTTCAGCGTTTCACAGCCGCAGAAGGCCAACACGGGAACCAGCAACACGAAAAACAGGCTCCTCTTCATGGTTATCCCCTTCAGTCCAGTGGAACCGTTACTCTTCCCGGCCTCTTAGTACTCACACTTTAGATTTGTGATCGTTGATTTTAGATTTTTCCGCACAACATGTTACATCACCGGCGGCACGGCAAGTCGGTGTTGTCGACCAGACTCCTTCTCCGCAGGGAGGACAGAGAGCGACTGCGCATCGGCCGGCAAATCAGCAATCAAGAATCTGAAATGAAAAATGTGAGTTAGCACCGTCTGTCCGATGAACTCGATATGCCAGTTCCGTGCCCTCGCCAGTGTCTCAGTGGAAGGTGGATCTGAAGTATTCCGGCGCGCGCACGACCTACAATCTGGCCGAATCCTTGCTCACCGTGTTTCGTCCGTTCCCGGGTTGGCCATCCCTGGAGTTACGACCGTGGTTTTCGGCCAAGCGAACAAGCATGAGTTCAAGTTCGGCCAACTGCACCGGTCGGTGCAGAAACGCATGAATGCCGTGGGCCAGGGCTTCCTCCGTGGGCAGGACACTATTGTGCTTCGGCACCGCGATGACCCGCAGGCTGGGAAACCGCTCGTGAATCCGTCGCAACCGCGTCTTCTCCAGGGCGTCCTCGGTGCACAGGTCCATGATGACCAGATCGACCGGCTCGGATTCCTTCTCCAGCAAGTCCGCCAAACGCTGTTCGCCGGGCAACGATTCCACCTCATGACCCAGTTCGGTCAGAAACTCCTGCAGCGTTCTGGTCACAAGCCAATCACTGTCTATGATCCAGATACGCATGCAACAATTCCGCAATGGATATTCCGTGGACGACACCATAGAGGGACATTGATCTGTTCGAGCAATAGCCTCTTGACGGGGCGTTAGCACGCGCTGTGCCAAGGCCTCCCAGGAGGGAAAATTCTTCCGCCGCAATCGGGACAGATGGTGGACACCTACGCACGGATTCGCGCGGGGTGAGCGCGAATTCGTGATTGTTGACATTGTTTCACAACAAAGAATGACAAGGCGCGGGGGGAGCACGGAGCGCCCCGGGGAACGGGTGTCGAGGGAAGTGTTTTCAACCTGTGCAAGAAGCGGCGCGGAGACACGACACCCTCTGACCGTACCGCGGGCGGCCCTCCGCCCGCTTTTCGGCATGCACGCCCAGATGGCGGGCGGAGGCCTGCGGTACGGGTCGGTCAGGCAAGGGCCGGCTTGGGCTGGCAACGCGGCCTACCCCGCCTCGCACCGCCGATTGCGCAGGTCACTCTTGCGTCGCCCCTGACACCCGGAACCTGACAGTCCGCTCCCCGCTCCGTGCTCCTGCCCGTTCCGCTCAGTCGAGCCCGAGGCCTTTGAGCTTGTAGCGGAGGGTTGAGTAGGGCATACCGAGGGCCTCGGCGGCCCGGCGGCGGTTCCAGCGTTGCGCCTCGAGGGCCTTGAGAATGCGGGTCCGTTCGTCGTCCGCCATGCCTGCGGCCACAACGGGCGGTTCGGGGCACGACACGGCTTTGGCGGCACCCGGTTTCAGGGTCAGATGTTCCGTATCGACGCGGCCCTGTCCGGCCAGGATGGCGGCGCGCTCGACGATGTTGCGCAGTTCGCGGGCGTTCCCGGGGTAGTCGTAGGCCTCGAGCATCTCCTTTGCCTTGGCCGAGAAGCCAGCAAAGCGCAGATTCCGAACCCGGCCGAACGTGGCCAGGAAGTGCTCCGCCAGCGGCACGATGTCCTCGCGGCGTTGACGCAGGGGCTGCAGTTCGATGGTGAACACGTTCAGCCGGTAGTACAGGTCGCGCCGGAACTTGCCGGACTCCACGAGGGCCTCCAAGTGCACGTTGGTGGCGGCGACGAGTCGTACATTCACCGAGATCTCCTCCTCGGCCCCGACGCGCCGGAGTTTGCGCGTTTCGATGACCCGCAGCAGGGTCGCCTGCGCCGAGGGCGACAGGTCGCCCACCTCATCGAGGAACAGCGTGCCGCCGTCCGCCAATTCGAAGTACCCCGCACGGTCGTGCGTGGCGCCAGTGAAAGTCCCCTTGATGTGGCCGAACAGCGCGCTCTCAAGCAGCGTTTCGGTCAGCGCCGGACAGCTCACGGCAATGAACGGACTCTCCTCGGAAGCCGCCAGGGCGTGGATTTCCTGGGCTGCCACCTCCTTGCCCGTGCCCGTCTCACCGAGAAGCAGGATGGTATCGCAGCGTGCTTCCACAGCGCGCCGGATCTCGGTGCGGATCTTCTCCGCCGCCGCACTGGCGCCGACGAACTTGCCGCCGCCCGTGCGCAGGTTGCTGAGGGCCTGCAGACCGCGAATGGTCTCGTGCAGGTGCCGGTTCTCCTGCCGCAGCTTCTTGATCTGCAGGCACTTCTCCAGCACCGCATCCAGTTCCATCAGCTTGATCGGCTTGCCGAGGAAGTCCGCCGCGCCCTGTCGCAACGCTTCGACAACCGTGTCCATGGTGCCGTGACCGGTGATCATGACCACCGGCATCAGGGGCCGCACCTGTCCCAGTTTGGCGAGCAACTCCATGCCGTCCATACCGGGCATGCGGATGTCGACCAAGGCCAGGTCACAGTCCTCGCTCTCGAGGCGGGCTAAGGCCTCATTGGCGCTGAGAGCCGACGTCACGTTATGCCCGGCGTCGCGAAGGTAGTCGCCGGTGGTCTGGTGGATGATCTTCTCGTCGTCCACCAGCAGAATGTGCAGACTGCGGCCGGCATTCATGCTGCCTCCTCTCGTTCAAATGCTTCTCGCCATCCTCGTCGCAATCGTTTCTCGATGACGGCCACCTTGCGACGTCCAGATCGAGGAGCGATTGCGAAGACGATTGCGACAGCGATTACCTGTTTATCATTCCTCTTCCATGTCGAGTTTGGCACTGCCAATCGCCGGCAGGGACACGGTAACCGTAGTGCCCTGACCGAGTTCCGAGGCGACCTCGATGGTTCCGCCCACACTCTCTACAATGGCCTTGGAAATCGACATGCCAAGCCCGAGGCCCTTGTCGGGCGGTTTGGTGGTGAAAAACGGGTCGAACAGCCGGGTGAGCGCATCCGGGGCAATGCCGACGCCGTTGTCGACGACCTGGACCCTGACGCGCCGGCCTGGTCCGGCCGTGTCCGCCGTGGTGCTGATCGCGACGCGCGGTGCGATCTGCGGCTCGCGTTGGACGCGGGCCTCGACCGCGTCCCGCGCATTGCTCATCAGGTTGAGCACCACTTCTTCTATCGAGAACGGGTTGGCGCGCACCGGCGGAATAACTTCCGCCAGCTCGCAACCGAGCTCGATGCCGTGGTCGCGGAGCTGCTGCCCAATCATGGTGAGGCTGGACTTGACGACCTCATTCAGATCGACACGCTGCAGTTCGGGTTTGCCCGCGTCGCGGGCGAACATGCGCACGTGCCCGATGATGTGACTCATGCGGTCGGCCTGGTCCACGACGAGCTGCAGCTTCTCCTGCATGCGCTCGGGTGAAACGCTCCAACCGCGGCGCATGCCGATGAGCAGGTGTTCGGCCAGACCGCGCACGCCGGACAGCGGCTGGTTCAACTCGTGCGCGATACCAGCGGCCATCTCCCCGAGCGAGCGCAGCCGCTCGCTGCGCAACGCCAGCATGCGCTGCTCTTCCAGTTGCCGCTCGGCCGTCCGACGCGCCTCTTCCGCCTGACGGCGTTCCGCGACCTCCTGAAGCAACTGCACGTTCGCCGCCCGCAGTTCGCCGGTGCGCGCGGCGACCAGCGTTTCCAGTTCGTGCCGGTGACGCTGCAGCTCGGCCTCGGCCTCCTTCAACTCGGTGACGTCTTCGACACAGACCAGGACCATGGGCGCACCGGCCACGTGCAGCAGAATGGTCGATACGAGCAGGTTCCGGGTGACCCGGCGTTCGCCGCCACCCGTGGTCATGGTGCCTTCCTGGCGCGAGTAGTCGCGCCCCTCGGCAAACGTCCGGTTCACGGTCCTGCGCACGACGCACTCGGCGCAGTGCGGGCCGCGACCGCAGCCCTGGGGCTCCTCGATCGCGTGGATGCAGGCCAGCACGTCGCCGGGCGGACCGCCCTGGGACGGGAACTGAGCGTACGCTCGGGCCTTGACGGCCTGGCGGTTGGCGCGCCGCACTTCGCGGTTTTCGTCCAGCAGCATCATGGCGACCGGCGAGTTGTCAAAGACTGTGAACAGTTCGTCGCGGGCCGTCTGCAAGCCCTGGAACAGCGCCGCGTACGGATTGGCCAGCGTCTCCTGGATCACCGCCCGATAGATCAGATAGAACGACAGCAGCTTCAGCAAGTGTCCAGTCATGTTTGCGGCCGCGTACGGATCCCGGTACAGCGTGAAGCAGAACTCAGACACCACGGTGATCAGGGTGGCGGCCACCAACAACCGCAGGACCGGCGGGTGAAACCGGGCGCGTTGCCGGACCAGGAATACGGCCGCGCCGAGCAGCAAGAAGCAGACCGCGTACTCGCAGGCAACCTTGAACGGGGTGAGCCCGACGCCGTCCACGAAGCAGACGGGAAACACCGGCCACCACAGGATGGTCATCAGCGCCAGCGCGCTCAGTATTCCGTAGGTGAGCATCACGGGCCATACCCGGACCTTGCGGACCGCGAACACGGGCGCGATCAGCAGGGATGCGCCCTCCAGCCCGCGCGCGGCAATCCAGAGCTGAATCGCGTCGTTGGTCGTAGCCCCCGGAAATACGGACATGCCGCGGTACGTCAGCATGTGCACCAGGTCCAGCACGGCAATGAACAGAAAGGCAATCCCGAGGAACAGGAAGGCGTGGTTCTCCAGGAACCGCCGCGTGTTCCAGGCCACCATGAACATGCCGCAGGCCACACCGATGCTGAACAACTCCACCAGGGAGTGGAAGACGACGTAGTTGTGGTGCGCGCACCAGACCAGGACCCCAGCCACCAGCGCGCCTATGACCAGGGCGACAAGTTTCTGGCGATGGCGGGACCAAGGTGTCATCGGTTATCCCAAGTGACGGCGCGCAATGTCATCGGACGGGACCACGGACAATGAACCACGGGGCACAGCTTTTTCAAGTCGGATCAGCAGTGGCGCGGGACCTCCGGGACCGCAGTGAAGTGCTCGGGTCCGTCCCGGACCGAGGACCTCGGCCGGGGATCCGTCTTCGCGCGAACAGCTTCCGCCGTCGCTCTGGTTCTGGCGGACATGTCGCCGGACAGAGCCGTCCGGCGCACTTGGCAAACGCGTCGGTATCGCTGCGAATTTCGGCCATCGACAGCGGCATGTGGAGTGCGGCGGCAGAGGGCGAGTGAGCGCCCGGCGACGCCGCTTTGGCTGAAGTACGTTGCGTGGGCAACAGCGCCTCAGCCAAAGCGGTGTCGCGCCGCCCGTGGCGGACTTGCCACCGCGCTCCATGGGGTGCGTCGCCGAGAACCGTAGTAGCATTGGCGGGGGCGAACTGCACGCTTGTGAGACCGGATCGACCCGAACAGGTCAGAAAAGCAAGGCGCCGCGGGGCTTGGAACGCCCCGCGGCGCCGTCAGATCAGACCATCATTCGGAACTTAGTACAGGTGCGTGGACTCATTCTCATTGACCGGCCGCTTCAGCATGTCGGAGGTCAGTTCGACAGCGAACCGCGCGTCGGCGACCTTCATGGCCTTCACGACGACGCGCCACTCAGCCTTATCGCCGGCCGTGATCGACGCCAGCGGGGCAAACGTGATCACGTTGCCGGCTGCCGTGCCCACCGTGGCGCCGCTCGACGACACGTACTGCTCGCTGTCTTCCAGCGTGCACTTGATCTGGACATTCTTGTCCGGGGCTGAGCCCTGGTTCGTGACCGTGATGATGTAGGTCTCTTCCTTGCCGACTTCGATCGGATCGGACACATCAACCACCTCGAGCAGGATGGCCGGGATGCCCGCGACCTCCGTCGCCGCCTGAGCGGTGACCGCCGGCGCGCAAACGCCTTCGGCCCTGGCCACGTTGACCAGACTGCCCTGGGCATCGCCGCGGACCGAAGCCTTGAAGGTCTTGCTCTCCTTCGGCGCGATCGTGCCAGCGTTCCAGGAAATCACGCCACCGGTGTAGGCGCCGCCCTGGTCAGCCGACACAAACGTCGTGCCAGCCGGGAGCGTGTCGGTAACCATGACGTTCGCCGCCGCCGCATCGCCGTTGTTCGTGACCGTGACCGTGTACTCGATCGGACGGCCGGCAAAGATCATCTCGGTCGCCGTCTTGGTGATGGCCAGAACGGGCTGCCGAACCGTGACAGCAGCGGAGGCCTGGGCGGTGAGCCCGCCAGCGGCAGCCGCGGTCGCCGGGTTGGTGTAGTTGCCCGTCGCGGACGCCTTGGCCGTGAACGTGAACTCGCGCGATTCGCCCGTGGCCAGGTCGCCGGCGTCGAACGACACCTTGTTCTGACCGTCAAGCGTCGCCAGGCCCTGCGGCAGAGCATCGCTGACCGTGACCGCCTTGGCCGTGCCCGTGCCCGTGTTGCTGACAACCAGCTTCACCGGGATGTCGTCGCAGATCAGCACTTCGGCCGGCATCGTCTTGGTCAACGCCAGCTTCGGCTCGATCGCCGTGACCGTCAGGCAGAGGTTGTGAACGTACGTGGCGCTGACGCAGTTGGTGTACTTGCCCGTGGCGGTGGCGCTGGCCTTCATCCGGATCGTCTTGCTCTCTTTGGCCTCAAGGCTGCCCATGTCCCACTCGGCCACATTGTTCGCCAGACGCGCCTGCGGCGCGGAGCTGTCGAGCACGACGTTCTGCGGAATCGTGTCCCGCACAACGACGTTGTCAACGCGGCAGTCGGTCAAGTTCTCGACGATCAGCACGTACTCGTAGGGCTGCCCAACGGAAACTTCCGCCGGCGCCTGCTTGGTCAACAACAGAACGCTGCTCGCCTTGTCACCCGTCGGGATCGCCTGCTCGACGCTGAGCAGGTCGCCCTGCTGCGTCACGACCGGGCAAGTCCCGCTCACCATCGCCTTCGCGGCCGGCTTCGGCTTCGGCGCCGGCGCATCCTTGGCATCACACGGCAGACAGTTGCAGCCCGACAGCAGCAGTCCACTGACCGCTACCGCGCCCAAAACCATCAGACCCTTCACCAGCTTGCTTTTCATCCCGTTTCTCCTTCTTCTCTTTTTGGACCCACCTTCTTATCGCGCTTCACTTTACGGACAAATAAGAGCCCCTGAAAACGCCATACTCACGCCCCCCACATCCTGTTCCAACCAAACCGGCCTCTTTCAGTCCCAGCCAAGAAGACCTGTCCTCCCTTCTCCTTTTCGTACCTTCCCTTGTGTAAGTCTCTGCTGCCCCTGACTGCCCCGGAAACATGTCGGCGGAAATTGCAGGCGGTATGCCAATGCGCACTGCATGATCCGTAACATATTCTGCAATATTACCTTGTGATCTTTACGAGAAGAATGCGAAATCTATACTGTTGGCGGTCTGTGTTTGGCGACTATTGTTAGGAGGTTGGCGCTCTTCGGAGTCGGGCGACCGCAGGCACGCTGATCGTTCGGCCCGCCGTCTCCGGCGTTAGCTTGTCATGATGAGTACTATAGGTCCCCCCCTACCCGTCCGCTATGGGGTAAAACCCTACCATGGCAATGCGTCAGCGCCCCCCGGGCGGCGTACCGCCCGGTCATGTGTGGGCGTTATTCACTGTTTGTCCGGGTCGTTTTGGCAACGTGGCGGGAGCGGCTCGCTCCCGCGGGTGTCGGAGCGAACCGCTCCGACCACGTTAGGCGCCAGCCCAGGTCAAACGCCGACCCTATCGTCCCCCCGCGACTCCCCTGCTACTGTCAGACCGCCTAGCGCCGCCACCGGGCTAGTCCCCGGTGAGGCGCCGCACGCCGGGCGTACCGGACGCTTACTCGCCCAGTTCGGCTCGGATGGTCTGGACCCGCGTGGACCGCACCCAGTAGGCAGCGCCGGCGTTGAAGACGTCGCCGGGCGGCGGCACGTAGGCTTTCCCCTTCCAATGCCAGATCCAGCCGTACGGGAAAGGCGTGCCGTCGTCCTGCCGCGGCAGGGCACACGGCGCGCCCGCACCGGTAGGCCCGACCAGGTTCCAGCCCGCGACGAGGGGCTGATCCGGCGTGTCGGAGTCGAACCCGTCAAGGTTCAGCGGCCCGCTCGGGTCGCTGGGGCAGTACACCCAGTATCCCACCTTTTCAGCCATTGCCGAGGTCAGCACGAAACGTTGCGCCGCCGCGTCCCAGTGCCACACCGGTTCGAGGAAGCAGGGCAACCCAGTCTGCGGGTCCTGCAGCAGGCCTGACGGGTCGGTCAGGTCCGGGGCGAGCGGCAGCGAGATCAGGTTCCAGCCCTGGTGCAGCGTCAGGGTCATGGTCTGCACTGCGATCAGGATCAGCAGCGTGCCGGTCTCGCCGGCGTCATCCGGGTCCGCGACTTCGAACTGCACGGTATCGTCGCGCGTGGCGCCGCCGTCGGCGTGGTACGTGAGCGGAAACTGGGCGAACGTCAGCACCGCACCCTGCAGCACTGTGCCGCGGCCCGCGTCCGTGAGGTAGCCCTTGGTTGGCGCCGTGACCAGGGTGAGCGTGACGTCGCTCTCAGGTGTGTTGTCCACGTCGGCCACGTCGAGCAGTTCAGAGCCGTCCGTGTTCACGCCGATCTCGCCGGTCTGCTCGCCGGGCGCCAGACGCAGATCGCCGGTGATCGTGAGCGTCGGCGGGTCGTTGACCGCGTTGACGGTCACCGCCACGGCGACCGCAACCGACGGGTCCTGGCCGTCCGAGGCGCGGACCGTGAACGAGTCGGGCGCAACCGGCGGGCTGAAGTAGTCCTGAACAGGCGTGTACCGGACCTGGAAATCGCCGGTGCTGCCGCCGCGCCCGGTCACGAGCGCCACCACGCCGTGCGCCGGTTGCTCAAGACTCAGCGAGAAGGTCTCGCCCGCGTCCACGTCGGTCACGTGCACGCCGATCAGCACCGCATTGTCTTCATCGGTCACCACGCCAGCAATGGGGTCCACGACCGGCGCCGAGTTCCGGATCACGACCGGCGCCGCTGCGGTCCATGCGGAGTGCGCACCGGCGGCTGTGGCCTTGGTTTCAGCGTACCAGGATTCGCCTTTGATCGTGGCGTCGGCCGGGACGGTGCCGGCGGTCAGGCCAGGCTGCACGACGCCGTTGCGGTACCAACGGTAACTGAGCGTGACCGTGTCGCCGTCCGGGTCCGAGACCGTGACCTGCGCCGTCAGCACGTCGTCGGTGTACGGTGTCGCCGGCGCAACACTGACGGCACTGACAACCGGCGCCCGGTCCACGTCCAGCACGGTGACGTCGAGCGCCGTGGACGCCGGGACGGCGGCGCTGCGCCCGTCGGTGACCTGCAGGCTGATCTCGAACTCCGGCGCGGGTGTGGCCTTGGACGCCACGCCATAGCCCGGGGTCACGACGAGCTCGTGACCGTTCTCGATCGTGGCCCAGGCTGCCGGAGGACTGCTGCCGACGATCGTGAACGTGAGCGTGTCGCGCTCCGGCAGAGCGTTGTCCGTGTCCGGGTCCGTGACGAACGGCCGCAGATCGAAGCGAAGCTCGGCGCCCTCGGCGATAACCTGCGCCGTCGGCATACCGCTCCACACCGGCACATCGTTGACCTCCGGAACCGTAATGGCGACCGTGGCAGACTGCTGCGACCAGCCCGAGGCGTCGCCACAGCGGTATGTGAAGCTGTCGGTCCCGTACCAGTTGGCGTGCGGTGTGTACGTAACGTGCGGCGCGGTCTCGCCGAGGTCCGGCATGTGCAGGGTGCCGAGTGTGCCGTGCGCGGGCTGGGAGACAATTGCGAACCGCAGGTCGTTGTCCTCCGTGTCGGTGCCCTGGAACTGGACCACCAGCGGCGTGTCCTCAGCCGTGGGCGGCGTCAGGGCCGTTGCCGTCGGCAACGTGTTGGTCACGTCGCCCAGGTCCATGCGGAACACGTCCCTCCTGCCGTTGCTGTCGTTGAGCAGATTCGTCGCGTCGCTGACGAACGCGGCCAGGCGCCCGGTCTGCGAGAGGAGCCCGAAGTAGCTGGCCGCGTCGGCGTAGTCGTCGGCGGTCTTGCCGTCGACGGAGAGCGGCCGGACCGTGCCGGTGTGCAGGTCATACCGGAACGCCTGGGCCACACCGCCGGGCGGCGATGCCATGCTGCCGTCTTCGAGCGTGAAGTCGGTCCGCGCACTCGTGAGGTAGACGAACCGGCCGTCCACGGAAAGGCACGGGTAGCTTGAACCCGCAATGGTTGCCACCGTGACGGTGCGGCCGGAGGCCCGCAGGTCGTACACCGTCACGTCGCCGCTCACGCCGCACAGATACCGGCCGGTCCACGACAGTGACGGCCGGGACATGGACGTCTCGGCCGCGCCGAGCGGCCGAGACACGGCGCCGGATTCCAGGGACTTGAGCCAGATACTGCTTGCGGTCGACGCCACCTCACCGTTCAGCGTGCCCTTGGTACAGAACGCCACGAACCGGCCGTCCGCACTGAGCGCCGGGCTCGTGCAGTCCGCACTGGTTTGCTCGCCGCCCGCACCCTGACTGACCAGCACTGGTGCGCCGCCGGGCGTCCACACGTAGACATCCGGCGCGCTGCTGTCCACGTCCTCCGCGACCAACGACTTGCCGGTCTGGAACACCACCCGCGTGCCGTCCGCGCTGATGCCGAGGTTGGAAGCGTTGCCGCCGCTGCCCAGAGGCAACGTGATCGGCAACCCGGCTGGGCCATCCTCGCCAAGCGCCTGCCAAAAGACGTTAGTGGAAATGGTGTAGGTCACCGCGTTGCCGTCGAGCGAGACGGCCGGACTGTGCGTGGAGACGGAAGCGGCCGCGAGCAGCCAAGTGCGGCCTTGGTCTACGTCGCGGAGTAAGACGCCGATCTGGCTTCCGGCCGTCAGGTTGGTGGCCGCGCTGGCAAAGGCGACCCAACGCCCGTCGCCGGACATGCCGATGCGGTCGATCGGCAACGCGGGGGAATGGTCGTCCCCCTGATTTTCGCCGTCGCTCAGGCTGGCGAACCGGAGCTGACCGAACGCGAAGTCCGCAACCGTAATGGCTACGTTCGCGGACCGGGAGAAGGCGACGCCGTCCGACGCGCGGTAAACAAGGCTGAGCGGGCCCTCGAAGTTGGCGGCCGGCTTAAACACCAGCGGCAAGTCAGCCGCGGCGATTTCGTGACCAGCCGTGGTGATCGGGGTGTCAGGGTGGGTGGCGTCGGTCAGGCTGCCGGACGCAGGAAGTGTGTCGAGGACATACGTCAGGCTCTCGGCTGGCGTTTCCGGGTCACTGCCGCTCAGAGAGACGTCGCAGGTGTGGGTCGACGTTTCGTCGTTCTTCTGGCAGCTTACGGCAACATTGGCGGCCGTGGGCGGATGATTGGCGTAGCTCACGCCGCGGTCGACCCGGAAGACCTGCCGGTAGTCGCCGTTCGGGCCCGAAACGAGGTTGATGGCGCTGCTGACAAACGTGACATAGCGGCCGGAGGGGGAGATCGCGGGCATGTAGCAGTCCGCGTCCGCCTCGGCACCCTGCGCATCGACGCTCAGCACCGCGATTTGTTTCGCATCCCGGTCATACAGGTAGACTTGCGCAAGCCCGTTGTCCACGCCGCTGACCAGGTTCGTTGCCGCTGAGGTGAAAACGACGAACCGGCCGCTGGCACTTAGCCGTGGCGTCATCGAGTCGGCATTGGCTTCTGTGCCGTCGGAGGCCACGCTGCAGCGTTCAAACGGCTCGAACTCGCGGTCTTGCCACACGAACACGTCTGCGTGTTGATTGGTGTCGCCCGCCACGAAGAGGCTGCAGGCGCTGACAAAGGCAATCGACGCGCCGTCCCCCGAAATGTCGGGACTGAGGGATTCCTGCTCCGATACGTCTGAGACGGGACGCGAGATGAGTCTGTAACTCGCTGCCGCACGGTCGTAGAGGAAGACGTCTTTGGTCCCGTTGCTGTCACCCTCCACCAGGTTCCACGCGTCGGAACTGAACACGATCCGGCTGCCGTCGGCCGACAGCGCCGGGTCGGCGCTCGAGGCGTTCGCCGCGTCGGTGAGGCCGGAAAGCGCACCGGTCTGGAAGTCCCGCAGGTAGATACGCGAAAACGGGTCGTCGAAACACGCGAACACCCCGGTCAGGCCGTCGCCGGAAAGCGCGGCAGCGCTGACCCCGTCCACCGCGCTGTAGTCGGTCCGGGTCGCCCCGACAATCCGGTACGGGTCAAAGAAACCCAGGAAACTGAGACGGAAGACGAAGAATGTGGTCCCCGACTGGCTGGCGTCGGCCAGGAAGCAGCCCTGTTCGTACACCTGGGGCAGATCCACGACCGAGACCGTAGCGCCGTCATTGCGGTACAGGTCCACGTAGGTGGCGCCATTGGCGTCGGCCCCGGACAAGGCCGCGTTACTCAGGAAGGCTACGACGCCAGCGTCGGTCACGGGCGAGCGGCGCGGGTAGATCCCCGCGACCGTGCCGCTGTGGCCCGTTCCGGGCGCTCCGCCTGTGGTGACACTGACCAGTCGCAGGTCAGCCGCGCCGCACCACGCGGCGGCAAGCCACGCGGCGGCAAGTGCAATTCTCAGAAATGGTATGGGTGCGTGTGCCATGAGCGGCGACGCTTCACCTGCGGTGCCTGTGCCCTGCTGCTTGGAAACGATGCTTGGATTCTGTCCGTAGCATGTTCTCTGCCAATATCGCCCTTCACCCGTACGCCCGGCGTGTCCCCACGCCGGCGCTGCGGTGCGTTCCAGGGCACGCTACGCTTTGTGTCGGGCCAAACGCACCTGCACGCCTGGCAACGCCCAAGCCGGCCAAGCCTGGGGACAGGGCTTGGCCCACTCGGTACGCCCGGCGTGTCCCCACGCCGGCGCTGCGGTGCGTTCCAGGGCACGCTACGCTTTGTGTCGGGCCAAACGCACCTGCACACCTGGCAACGCCCAAGCCAGCCAAGCCTGGGGACAGGGACAGGCTTGGCCACTCGGTACGCCCGGCGTGTCCCCACGCCGGCACCGGCGGCGCTATCCCCCCAACGAAACAGGAGTCAGGGGTCAACCCCTGACTCCTGTCTGCTCGCGAACGCAAACCCTTCGCCCCGGGACTCAGAACCGGATGGTCAGCTTCAGTTGCGCGCTGCTGCCATCGAGGTCGACCGAGGCCTGCGAGGTGGACACGTCGTCGGTGGCAATGTCGTAGCGGTATTCCGCCGCGATGCCGACTGAATCGGTGACCGCGAACTGCAACCCGACCGCCGCGTAGCCGCCCAAGGTAATGCTCTGGTCATCGTCCGTGTGCTTCACCGAATAGGAATCAGTTCCCGGGCCGGTGGCTTTGTTCCACTGGGCACTCTCGGTCTGCGAGGTCTCGAGGTCGGAGAAATTCAACGTCGGGCCAACGGCGCCGTAGAAGCCGAACCATTCACAGACAGAGACAGAGGCCTTGGCGCCAAGGTCGAGCACGAACAGGTCCATGTCCATGTCGTTCTTCACGCTGGCGGAGGAATCGGAGGACAACCCGTCGAACGGGCCCGACACAGGCGCCGGAATGATCCCCGCGCCGCCGGGCAGCCACATGTGCTGGTACCAGGCAGCCGCGAGCGAGCCGGTGTCCGTCCCGCCGGCATCGAGCTGGTAGTACTGCAGGTTGGAGACGACGCTGAGGGTGAGCGCATCCCGAACCCAGAGCGCCTTCTCGATGCCGATCACCGGCGCCAGGGAGTCGGCCGTGTCGTCCAAGTCCTCGTTCGCGCCGGTGAAGCTCATGTGATCGGAATTGAACACGACCGGAATCAAACCGCTGAACGACGCGTCCGTGTAACCCTGGACGCCCAACGGCCCGTTTGCCGGGTCCGTGTTGCCGTAGTTGCGGAACGCGAAGTTGTGGAACTCCACGTCATCGAAGCAGCGGTAGCTCGCGCCCAGCGACAGCCGCCAGCCGCCGTCCTCCGCCATCGCGGTCAACGACACAATGCTCGCCGCAACCAATCCCAACCCCAATTTTGCCGCCATTTTGAACCCCATGTGGAGATCACTCCTCTTTGTTTTTCGACCTGTGCGGGCAAATCTATCCTTGCGTAAGTCCGGCCGCAGTGGCTCGCCGTGTCCCGCGCCGAAGCAGGGTGTGCCGGCCGGTCCCCGTCCGAGGGCCTCGGTTCGGGACGAACCCGAGCACTCCACTGCGGTCCCGGAGGTCCGCGCCACTGCCTGACGCTCCGCAACCCGCCGGTTCGCGGCAGCCCTTCCTACTCGATCACCAATACCTTGTTCGGACTGATAAGGCCCGTCGCAGACTTGCCGCTGATCATGACGTACTCGCCGTCGGTGAAGTCGGCGCCGGCGATCGTGACCGTACCCTCGGTCCCTGCGCCAACCACTGGCTGCGCCAGGTACGTGCGCCACTGCCCAGTGCCTGCGTCGAAGTGGCGAATGTCCACCGTCGCGGGCAGGCTCGTGCCCGCGGCGACCCCGACCGTCAGGACCGTTGGGTCAGCGTCAACCCGCACATACTGGATGACCGGCGCACCCGCATTCTCGATGACATCGAACCGGGCCATGGCGCTCGGCCGGCTGCCCACGTAGTTGGCGTCATACGCAATCACGCTCCAGAAGTAGCTCCCGACCTGGACGTTCACCCGCAGGGACGTGACATTGCCGATATCCGTGTAGTTGAACGGCAGGTGTCCACTGCTCGAGCCGAGGTAAAGCAGGTAGCCGGCCGCGCCCGGAACCGGATCCCACTGCAGCAGGATTTCGCCCGGCGCACGGAACAGCCAGCCGTCCGGGGGCTGGAGACCGCCCGGCTGCTGCAGAGCCATGTTGACCGCCGTCCCTTGGGCCGCCAGCACGATCTGGTCGGTGTCCGACCAGGTCTCGGTCCCGTCGTTGTCGTCGATCGGGTTGAATCCGCGCACGTCCCAGGTGTACGTGCCCGGTGTGACCAGGTTGATGTCGAGTTCGCTCGGCTGGTTCAGGGAGATAACCCCGGCCGCGTCCGGCGCGAACACGTGCAGGAACGATCGGGCATACCCGTTCGGGCCGGTGATGTTGACCTCATACCCCCGGGCATTGTCGGCGGTGAACCCCAGCGTGTAGTTGCCGCTGCCGTTGTCCGTGTGCGACAGGTCGCGCGGCTTCGCGGCATGGCCGTAGTCGTTCACGGAGATCTGTCCGGTGCCGCGCACCTCGTCCGGGTACCAGGTGCTGCCATAGACATCGGCGACCGGGTCCCAGGGGCGGTAACGCCAGTAATAAGTGCTCGGCAACAGACCTTCCGAACCCGCTTTGAAGTACGCCGAGGGCGTCATCTCCGTGCCCTGCACGTTGGTGTCGAGCACCAGAGTGCCGGCCACGTCCGGATCGCCGTTCCAGATCTGGACGTTGTACCACGTCGCGTCGGCAACGTCGCTCCCCGGCAGCAGCTTGGCCGTCCACGAGAAGCGCGGGTACCACTGCGGCGAACCGAAGTAGACCGTCAGCGGCAGGTCGCAGAACGCGCCGTGCTGGTCCATGACAAAGGCCTCGACGCGCCAGGTCTCGGACCGCGGGACGTTGTCCTTGGCGCTCGTCTTGTGCAGGCCGCTGGTGATCTCGGTATACGCCGAACCGTTGTTGGGGTCAAAGTCGCCAAGGACCGTGTCGCCGTCCATGTAGACCACGCCCAGAGTCACCACGTTCGTCCATTTATAGAAGATCTTCAGGGTCGCGGTCAAGCGGTCGCCGCTATCGAACACGTCGTCGTGGTCCACGTCCTCCGGGTCGCCGGTGACTGTGGCGGTGTACTTCTTGGTGTCACCCGCAGTGCCGTTGGCGTCCGTGCCGTCGAAGCTGGCTGTCTCGGGCCAGAACGGCTTGTCGTTGAGGCCATTGACGGTGACCGTCACGGTCGCCGTGTCGCTGCCGCCGTTGGCATCCGCGACCGTGTAGACGAACGTGTCGGTCGTGGACTCGGTGATCTGCAGGCTTTGCAGTTCCGCGACGCTGCGCGGGTCGTAGGTGATGACGTTGCCGGACTTGGTGACCGCCGCGCCCTTGGCGCTGGCCGCATCGACCGCGCTGACCGAGAGCGTGTCGCCGTCGACCTTGTCCACATCGGTGTCGTTGACCAGCACCCCGATGGCATGAGCCCGCTCGACCTGATCGAAGACCAGGGTCTCATCCTCGCTGCCGGTGCCGGTGTCGTTAACCCCGACCGGTGCGGTGTCCGCAATCGTGATCTGGTCGAACACGGACGTCAGGGAGGCCGCGTTCTGGGAGTCCAGCGAATAAACGGTGGCCGTGATGACGCTGCCGCGCACGGCGGCGTGCTCAGCCTTGGTCAGTGTGGTCGTGTACACCCCAACCCCGAGGTCAACGGTCTTCAGGGTGGCGCGGGCGGTATTGTCGGTCCAGACAACGCGGTAGCGCAGGGTGGCCACATCCTCGGTGTCGGCGTCGGTCGCGTTCGGGTTGGTCACGGTCGCGGTCAGGGTGTCTTCCTTGCCCGGCGCGCCGCCCAGCCCGGTGCCGCCCGTCTTCGTGATGTCCACGCCCGTCGTGGTGCCAAGCCCCGGCGCCGTGTTCACGTCCGTCACCGTGTACTCCCAATTTTTCGTGGCTTCCACGCCCAGGCCGTCTCGACCGATGGCACGCACATAGATCTTGGTGGGCGCCGTGGGCAGATGCGCCGAGGTGTTGTTGTCGGTGGCGACTGCGGTCGACTGCAGGCTCTTGGCGCCCGTGCCGGTGAACACCTGCGAGTTCAGGTCGGTCCAGTCGACATTATTAGTGCTCTTCTGGAACTTGATGTTGACGACATTGTCGTCCTGCGGCTGGTGCGGCGTGCCCGGATAGGTGAGGCCGGTGAAGTCCTGGAACGTGACGCTGGGCTGGATACTGGTGCCCTCGTTGATGGTGATCTGCTCGGTGTCGGCCGCAGTGATGTCAGCGTCGCCGTCAAACGGCGTCGCCACCGAGACTTCGGGCGGCTCGTTGTCGATCAGCGTGAGGTAGAACGTGGCCGTCGAGGTCCCGGCTCCGTCCTCGCCGCCGTCGGCAACTGTGAAGTCGAACCGATACTTGCAGCCAGCCACGGCGCTGTTGGCGGTGAACGAGCAGGTGCCGTTGGCGTTGACCGTCAGGCTGGCGCTGTTCGCGTTGCCCGCGTCATCCGTGTAATAGAAGTTGAGCAATGCGCGCGGTGGAGTAGCGGTCGGGTTGCCCGTGCCGGTCGTGGTCACGAACACATCCGTGCCGTTGAGCACGTCCCCGGTGTCCACGTCGGTGGCCGAAACCGAGAAATTCGTGGTGCGGCCGGTGATGACCTTCTGTGCGGTCTCAGCCGTGTTGCCGACCGCGACCGGCGCGTCGTTGCGGCCGTTCACGGTCACCGTCACCTGCCCGACGTCCGTGGCCGTCCCGTCCGAAACGGTGTAGTTGAACGTGTCGGTGGTCGAACTGCCGTTGGGCAGGGCCTGGAGCGTGGCGGAACCGGTCGGGTTGTAGGTGATGTCGTTGCCGGTCTTGGTGACCACCGCGCCCTTGGCGCTGGCGGCATCCACCGCGCTGACCGAGAGCGTGTGCCCGGTGTCGACATCGGTGTCGTTCACCAGCACGTTGGTCGCGTGGTTGTCGGCGCGCGCGCCGTCGAACACGAGATTGGAATCCTCATCGGTCGTGCCCGTGTCGTCCACCGCTACCGGCGCGTCGTTGACGCTGTCGACCGTGATCCTGGCCGTGTCACTGGCGGTGCTGAACGCCGTGATGCCGCCGCGCGTCGAGACGTCCACCTTGGTGGCGTCCGTGCCGGTGGTCTGATCCCAGGCGTAGAAATAGAGTTGGATCGTGCCGCCGTTCATCGTGTCGGGAACGAAACGCAGCTTGTGACTCGCGTCGCTCCTGAGCAGCAACGCGCTGGTGCCAGTGATCGCGCCGAGGTTAGTCCAGTTCGTGCCGCCGTTGACCGTGTACTGCCACGTGCCAGTCACCGCGTCCGTGCTGAAGATAGCGATGCCCTTGACAGCGCCCGCGTCCACGTCCGCCACGCTGCCGCCCAGAATCGTCAGCACCGAGTCGCCGCTCGAGGTGATGTTGTCCTCAGTGATGCCGGTCAGGACCGGGTTGGACGGGGTCAGCACCGGTGCGTCGTTGACGTTGGCGACCACGATCGTGAAGCTCTGGTCGGTATTTGCCGTATCGTCTGAAACGCGCAGGGTCACCGCGTTGTTGCCGACATTCGCGTTCAGCGGCGTGCCGGTCAGGGTCGCGGTCTTGTCGCCGTTGTCCGTGAGCGTGAGCCAGCCCGGCAACGTCGGCGCCGTAATGGTGACGTTGGCGTTGTCAATGTCCGCCACGGTCACATTATAGGTATAAACACTGTCTTCGTCACCCGCCGTCCCCGCCACCGACGTGAACGTCGGCGCGTCGTTCGTCGGGTTAACCGTCACGGTGACGGTGCCGGTGTCCTGCTTGGCCCCCTGCACCGGGTGAACGTAAGTGGCGGTGTAGGTGAACGTGTCGGCGCCGTCGTAGTTCCCCGTCGGCGTGTAAGTGACGTTCTTGCCGTTGATCGCTGCAGAACCATGCGCCGGCTGGGTGACGGAGTTGATGGTCACGAGCGCAAAGGTGGGATCCGTAGCCGAAATGAGGGCACCCGTCTCGTTGGTGTCATTGGCAAGAACCTGAATCACGTTGGCCGTCGTGTCTTCGAGAACGGCGGAGGGATTGTCAGTGATCGCATTGTAGTACTTCAGCACCGTGAACACGCCCGTCGTATAGGTCACATTCGTAGCGGGATTGAGGTCGTCAGATTCGCCGCCGAAGACGCACTGGGCCGAAACGAAACTGAAGTTGTACGGGCCAGCGGTCGAGCCCACGTCAACGCTGAATGTCAAAATGGGGCCATTGACCCCTGACGCGATGTTGAGGCCGGACAGACCGCCAACAAGCAGAGTGAGCGTCTGGTTGTTAGCATCGACGAGCATCCCGTCGCCAAAATCCGTGTTCACCGTTGTGCCACCGGTGTTGGTCGCATTGCGGACCAGATTGGGGGTCGAGCCAATCGTTTCTGGCACGGTGAAGTTTGCGGCGGTGTAATTCAAGACGATCCTGAGGTTAACGATCGATCCCCAACTGCCTGTATCCGTGTAGTTGGCCGAGACCGTAACCGTCTGGGCGGTCGCGCCGACCGCAGCTTGGGCATTGGCCACAGAAACAGCCAAACCCGCCTCGGCCGATGACACTAACTGCATCCCCACAACCCCGGCGAGGACCGCTCCACCGATTCTCTTGATTGCGTTGCGCCACATCATGGATCTTCTCCTTAGCCTATTGTGAAATTCCCAGCGATAAAACCACCACCCACAAGTTCCACGTCTCCACACCGGAGTGGACGCGGCCAGATCAAGGCAGCAAACTCACAATATTGGCCTCAACCTGCTCAATCGTAACGTTCGTGCCCAGCTGATAGCTAGCGGAGGGCCGAAGGTTCAACGGTCCAGGTACGCCATTGTTTCCTGCGGCCGTGCGGCCGAGGGCAACCTTCCGGTACATGTAAACGACATCGCGGAAATCCTCAGCCCCATTCCCGTTCACATCCAACCCGTTACCGCGTAAGTCGTTGATGGCTTGCTCGACGTCCTGAATGGTCACCCCGCTGCCAAGTTGGTAACTGGCGGACGGGCGCAGATTTAACGGTCCAGGTTGGCCAGCGTTACCCGCAGCCGTACGGCCAAGCGCGACGGCTCGGTAAATGTAAACGATATCCCGGAAATCGACGGTCCCATTTCCATTCACATCCAGGTTGGCCACCACCACATTACTGGACACGGACAGGGTCGCGTCGATGGTGCGGATGTCGTAGGTACCGGTGAGCGAGTAGCTGGTCACGGCGTAGAGGTCGATCGGGTAGTCGGCTTCGATGCCACTGGTATCGACCGTGGCCGTAATGGTCAGGATACTGCCGTTGGCGGCGCTGATGCCCACCAGATTGGAGGAATCGGCGTAGTCGAACGCCATGACCTGGCCGGAGGGGAGGGTCGCAAACGGGATGCCGCCCGTCCGCGACGTGTTCGTGGTCACGACGACCGAACCCATCTGCACGACCGCCGGGAACTGGATCGCGAAACCGAGCTGCATGTACGTTACCCCATCGGCGGTGTTGCCGTCGCCGTTCGGGTCGGCCGTGTTCAGGTCGATGTTGAACGTGATATCCCGCGTCGCGGCGCCCTGCTTGGCCACAATCACCGGCTGCTTCACGAACAGCGTGCCGCCGTCCAGCGGCGCCACCGTCACCGCATGCAGGGCAATGGTGTTGATGGTGTGATCTGTCCCGTCGTTGTAAATGAACGTCAGGGTGTCGTTCGATACCGTGCCGTCTGTCTGCGCGGTGAACTGGACCTTGACGCTGGCGGTCTTGCCCGCGGCAATGGTGAAGGATACCGGCGTGCCAGCCACGTAGTTCGAACCGCTCTTGACCCCGAACACGCTCCCGCCCGGAGTCCCCGCCGTGATCGTGACGCTGGACGATTCGCCGTTGACCACCGTGACCGTCATGACCTTGGTCTGACCGGTGTAGACCTGGCCGAACTCGAGCAGGCCGTCCGGCAGATAGGTCAACTGGTCCACCGCGGCCGGCGGCGCGGTGCCGTCGTCGTCCAGATTGGTGACCGAAACCACGGCCGACTTGTTGTCGTACGCGTCGTCGCTTTGGGCGTTGTTGACAATCAGGGTGACGGTGTACGGGATGTCGCCGTCCACAAGCACGTCCTGCTGGCCGGTGATGGTCACGGTCTGGGCGTCGTCCCAGTTGTCGTTTCTGAAGGTGAGGGAAGCCTTGTCCACCGTGCCCTCGTTAGTGTTGGTGCTGGCCACGTCGACGACCACGTCGGTCGTGGGCTGCGTCGCGAGCCGGACGTTGAACGTCGCGCCCGGGCCAGCCGCTTCGGTGGTCACCAGACCGACCATGGGCGACACGAGCAATCCTGCCACGTCGTCGTCCACGGTGAACCCGGAGACGGGGCTGCGCACAAGGGTGTTGTAGCGCGCGTCGCCGGAGGCCGCCGTCAGCGTGAGCTTGTAGGAGCGCCCGCCCCCGGCGTTGGTCACGCTGTCATCCGCGCCGGTGATCTTGACGGACTGCGGCGTGCTCCAGTTGGCGTTGGTGAAGGTCAGCGTGGTGGCCCGGCCCGGGATCTCGATCGTGGCCGGCGGCGCGCCGGTGAAGTCGGTCAGCGTCGGGGTCACGGTCACGTCGCCGGTGGGCTGCGTCGACAGCGTCACGGCGACCGTCGAGGAGCCGCCGGCTTCCGTGGTGACGATGGAGGTGGGCGAAGCGACGACGCCGGAGTAGGTGCAGGTCGTGCCGATCTCGGGGACGTTCGAGTTGGCGGCGACGGAGATGCCGGTGATGTCGGCTGGCTTGGTCCAGCCGCTGACCGGCGTGAACTTTACGTAATATGCGGTGCCCGCGCCGGGCGGGGAGTGGGCATCGCCGGACGCCAGGTCGCCGGAGTAGTACTTCGGGTCGGTGTCCTTGTTCAGTTGCCACTTGGCGCCGTCGGTGACTACGGCTGACGGCGAGATGGTGGTGGTGACCGTGCCGGGGTTCAGTGTGGTGTACGTGGCCGTGCCGTTCACGTCCGCGGACCCGATCGCAATGTTCACGTTCGCAGGCTTGGTGTACCAGGCGTACACGCTGCTGAACGTCACGGTCAAGGCCTCGTCGGCAGGCACATCGGTGAGCGTGTTGCCGCTGGACTGCCAGGCGGAGTGATAGCTGCTGGAATCCACCTTCCACTGCGCACCGGCCGTACGCGCGTCCGCTGGCTCAAGCGTGTAGGTCACACTGCGCTTGGTGCCGGGAACCACGTACTCGGTGGTGCTGGCAACGATGACGAAGTACGTGTCCGCGCGGATGTCGGCATACGTGTTGACCGCCAGCATGTTCTTGCTGGAGCCGCCCAGTTCAGGCGCATCGGCCCAGGTGAGTTTGTCAGGGTTGACGATGGGGTCAGGGATAAGAACGGGCCGGCTGTTGCTGTCGACGTCCGTGGTGGTCGGACTGACCTGGCAGATGCGCAGTTGCTTGAACGTGTCGGAAAGCCCGAACGGCGCGCCGGGAATGGTCCAGTTCAGCGCCACCGA
>MHBL01000470.1 GCA_001803235.1 Lentisphaerae bacterium RIFOXYA12_64_32 | reverse complement strand
TCCTTGGACGGGGCGCTATCTCCAGCCTGACCCCATCCTCTCAGACCCGGAAGATGTCTGGCTTGTGGAGGAGCAGTATCGGCAGGGCAGTAATGTTGATGCTTATGCCTACGCTCACAATAACCCCATGCGTTTCACCGACACCGATGGGCGCTTCTCGCCCATGTTCGCTCCTCCTCCGCCGGGGTGGAGTCCAACTCAGAATGGCAACGGACTCGGCGACATGCTCATGTGCTTGATTGACCCTTGGTCGTGCGTGCCTCCGGATAGAAATATCTGCGGCACTCCCCGAAAGCAGACGTGTACGGCAAAGTGTCCAGTCATCGTGTTTGATCCCCAGCCGTCGATGTCCTACCCAACTTACACTTTTGGATATGGCTCAAACTGCGATGATGCTGAGCGAGAGGCCCGTCAGAAGACACCGCGAGGCAGTCGAACCCGCCATTGTGGTTGCACCTGCAAGTGACCAATGCCTGGGACCCCATTTCGAGTCGGCGACATGGTGAGGCTAATCGGCGTTCCAAGCTGGCTCGATCAGCTTCCAGAGGAAAGCAAGAGACTGTATTTAGCGTGCATGGGAAAGGAATTCCTGGTTAAGGAGGTCGAACCCGACGGGGTGCTTGTAATTGACGTATCCGCAGTTGGAGTGCCATTACTCGGGGCAAGCCGACACATCTTGATGGTGGACCCTCCGGACGTTGAACCTGTTGAGCTGGAATAGTGTCCGAGGACGATCTCGGCCGAACCGGACCTTCTTCCACCGGGCTCCTCGACCCCTCCGGTGCCGGCGCAGCCGGGGGTTCTTATACGCACCCATCGCCGGAAACCGCATCGGGGTCAACACACCGAGAGCACTCCCTCACCGGGGTCACCACCAGGTCACCACCAGGTCAACCCTGCGGATGCAGCGGACAATCTCCGACCCGTTCGGCACCGGAACAGGAAGGGAACCGATACTAACTCTACTGTCTGAAGTCCGCCGCGTCGCTGGCGTGAGCGTCGCGATGGTCGAGAAACCCAACAAACCCAACTACTCACAGAGGCCCATTGACATGGCTGCGCAGGTCTGAACGTGCTCGGCGCCTCGAGGCAAACGGAGGCGTTCGAATGGGAAGACGACAGACCCCTCTGGGCAGGAGCGAGGCGGATGTGGGCGAGTTGAGCGCTGCGGACATTGAGCGGCTTTCGGCTCGGCTCTATGAGTTCGCGCGCCCGTACCAGGAACTCATGCAGCTGGAATCGCAAGGCGAGCACCTGCGCACCTTTGTCGGCGGCCTGGTCGGCGGCATCGAGCGGAAATCGGTCGAGCCGATTGCCATCGCCAATGGTCAGGCTCGAGGTCCGCTGCAGCACTTCGTGGGCGCGAGCGCGTGGAGCGAGAGCCCGATCCTGGCGCTGCTGCGCACCGAGGTGGCCGCCGAGCTGGGCGAAGCCGATGGGGTGATTGTGCTCGACGGCTCGGCGGTGCCGAAGAAGGGTCGGGCCTCTGTCGGGGTCGTCCGCCAGTGGTGTGGCCGGCTGGGCAAGGTGGAGAACTGCCAGGTTGGCATCTACCTCGCCTATGGGGGCAAGGGGTCGGGAGTCCTCGTCGACCGGCGGCTCTACCTGCCTAGGGAGTGGGCGGCTGACAAGGCGCGACGGAAGAAGACGCATGTCCCTCGCGAGGTGCGCTTCAAGAAGGCCTGGGAGTTGGGGGACGAGCTGCTGCTGGCGAACGCCGGCCACCTTCCCCACAGCTGGATCGTGGCGGACGACGAATACGGCCGGTGCAGCGCTTTTCGGGACCGCCTGGCCGCGCGCGGCGAGCGGTACCTGATGGAGGTGCCGTCGTCCACCTGCGTGCGCCGGCTTCGCGGCGAGGTGGGCCGGCCCCCCGAGTGGCACACCACCAAGGTCGTGGCCAAGCGCACACCGGTCAGCGAATGGACTCGCCACCGGGTGCGTGATGGGGAGAAAGGCCCGATTGAAGTACGTGCGATGCGGCTGCCCGTAGAAACCAAGCGGCGTCGGGGCGGCCCCGCACGCGAGGCAAGGGCGAGGTCGGCCTTGACCACTACGAGGTGCGCAACTGGCAGGGATGGCACCATCACACAGCCTGCGCCCTCCTCGGCGGCTGGTTCCTGGTTCGTGAGAGCCGGATGTTGGGAAAAAAAAGCGCCGGCGATGACTGCGAACCTGGTCCGGTTAGCGTTGAGTGAAGTGCTGCACAAGCCAAAGTCCCCAGCGGAGATCGCTGCCTTGTGCATGTACCAGATGCGCCGCAACGAGGAGGCCCGGGTCGCACGCTGGAGAGCGAAAGGGCTCAGACCGCCGCCGCGGCGAAGGGCGGCGTGACTTCAGACAGTAGAGCTACGCTCGG
>MHBL01000469.1 GCA_001803235.1 Lentisphaerae bacterium RIFOXYA12_64_32 | reverse complement strand
CTTTAGGCGTCAGCCCAGATCAAACGTCGACCTTATCTCCACCCGCAACTGACGCATTACCCGAGCTCCAGGCACCATGCGCCTTCCCCTCGCGATGCTATTGAAAACCGAGGATGGCGTGCTATTATCGCAATAGACACGGATAAGGTAGAAGGGTCCGCCGACACACGCAGGGAAGTACGGGGTATATTCGGCAACAGAATCTTGGCGACAGTCAACCCACAGGGCCATGCCGTGTCCTTTGGCGATGACCTCGTCGCACATCCTCGGTCAACCGATGCAGGAAACCCAGACCGAAAGACTCGACTATATCATCGAGAAGTCCATCGCTCGCGGAGCCGAGAGTGTCCTCTACAGGGCCCGCAACAGCGACTGTACAGGCGTCTACTGTGTCAAGGCGATCCGCAACGGCCTGGGCAAGATGCTGGGGCCGAAGGACGACAAACTCGAGCACCGCGAGAAACTGGACGACGTCGCGTACAAGTCGAAAGTCCGGCATCTCAAGAACGAGTACGCGGTCGGACGTCTGATGGAGCACTCGGGCCGCATTCCCTTGGTGCGCATGTTTGGCCTCCAGAGAGTCCGCCAGCTCGGCCTCGAAGTCGGTTACGACCTGATCATGGAGCTGGTTGACGGGGATGACATGGGCAACAAGAAGCTCCGCGAGGAGGCCGACGTCCCGACCAAGCTGAACTACTTCTACCAGACGGCACAGGCCCTGCATTTCATGCAC
Organism: Lentisphaerae bacterium RIFOXYA12_64_32; assembly: GCA_001803235.1. Lineage (GTDB taxonomy): Bacteria > Verrucomicrobiota > Lentisphaeria > Oligosphaerales > YB12-FULL-65-16 > YB12-FULL-65-16. The sequence continues at coordinate 6,240 of MHBL01000469.1, read as the reverse complement.
CGCAAGGGCTATGTGCATCTGGACATGAAGCCTTCCAACATCATGCTCACAAACGGATACGTGAAGCTCATCGACTTCGGCGTGAGCACGCCCGTCGGCCACAAGCCCCACGGGTTGACCGGCACCAACGGCTACTTCTCCCCCGAACAGATCATATCGGAGCCGGTCGACGAAGGCACGGACGCCTTTGCCCTTGGCGTGACCTTCGCCGTGGTCTTCGGCGGCAAGCACCTGCCGCAGTTCCGGGCCCAGCTCGTGGAGAAGGCGGCGCGGACGGAGGCCAAGTTTCACATCGCCAAGACCGAACTCCCCATGGTCAAGGAAGTCCCGGAGGCGGAGTTCATTCCTGAGCTCCGCGATCTGATCATGCGCCTCACGATCCCGAAACGCGACGTCCGACTCCGCGACATGAAGGTGCTGATTAACGGCATCCGCGGCATCGCCAAGCAGTTCGACATGCCTCTGACCGAGCCCTACGAATTTGTCTGAGCCCTCACGCCCGACGAAGGTTCTTTCCCATCGCTTCCCCTGCGCCCTCTGCCCGGTAAGCGGGGGCAATACCAGCCCTGCGTCGGACACGGGTATCCAACCGCCTTTGGCGGGAAGTATCCGGCCGCAAGCCGTGGAGGTCCGGTCGTCTGCGACCGGCGCGCGCAACCGCCACAGACCGCCTCCCCGCCGGGTCACGCACGCCAGGCCCGTTCAGCCCCGGTCCGGCACGCGACACTCGGCCTGGATCAGCAACGCCGTCAGCCACGTGCGCAGTTGTGTCCAGTTCTCGTCCGTCAGCGGTGGTGGGGCCGCCTCGCCCATGGCCATGGAGAGCAACTGCCGCGTCTGGGCGGCCGACCGAGGACTGTCCAGGTACTCCGGGAGTGTACCGTTCTCCTCCACGAACACGAGGCCAGCGCCGACGATCGCGGCGCAACGAACCGCTTCCGGAGTGACCGAAGAGACCGTCCCCTCCGGTGCACTCAAGCGTTCGAGAGCCACCAGCATGGCACGGAAGAAACGCGGGTGCGCAATGCCATCCATCACGTTGTCCAAAGCGAACCGCGCCAGCCATGCGGCCGTCTCGAAGTGGCCCATGTCCCGGGCCACTCCGCCGTAGCTCTGGACCAGGTCGGCGCTCTGCCAGCGGTGCAGGTCGGTCTTGCCTTCTCGAAATTCTACACGAAAGAGCCGGAAGACGTCAACGCTGGGCACGTGCCGCCGGCTGATCCGCCGCGCCCCGGACGCCAGGAAGTGCAGTTGCCCGAGCTCCGGGGAAATCCCGGCCACGACCAGGCTCGTCTCGGAATACGGCGTCTTGCGGAGGATGAGATACTCCGTGCTGAGTTGTCGCGGAGCCGCCATTGCCGCCCTCCCTCGCGCCATCGTCCTCGCAAACGCTTCTCGATGTCCTGGAACGCGGCGAAAACGGGGTCGATGATCGATTGCGACGTCGATTGCGATAGCGATTACTCGTCCGTCATCCTGCTTCCATAGTCGAAGCTGACACGACTCAGGCCTCGTGGCCCGTGGCGAGCAACCCTCCGGACACCCCTCGCGCAGACACTGCCGCCACGGCCCGGATCGTCTCCTGAACGTCGTCGAGCACGGCGGTCTCGACGGGCGAATGGTTGCCCTGGGTCGCCACCAGCAGTGGCAGCACGGGCGCCGACAGCCCCTGGTGCGGGAACGCCCGCGCGTCGGTGCCGCTGTAATTGTAGACCTCGGTCTGCAGCGGCACGCCCGCGTCGGCGCAGAACCGGCACACTCGGTCACGCGTTCGGCAACTCAGGAGCACCGACGCGTCGCTGAGCGTGAGCACCGGTCCCCGCCCCAGCAGCACGCCCTGCTCCGGCGCCTCGTAGGTGGCGTCCAGACACACGACCAGGTCCGGCCGCACCGCCGCCGCCAGGACACGGGCGCCGAAACCGCCCATCTCCTCGCTCGCCGTAGCGCCGAGCACGACGCGGAACTCGCCCGCAAACACGTCCGGCCGCGATGCCAGGGCACAGAGCACGAAACACCCCAGCCGGTTGTCGAGAAACGGAGAACGAATGACGCCGTTGGAAGTCATCTCCGGTTGCGCCACGAAGCAAACACGATCCCCGCGCTCGACACCCGGCACGAGCGGGATGTGGTACTCCGGCTCCGCATCAGACGGGTCCGTCCGCCGCAGGGTGACCAGCGTGCGACCGGTCCGTGTCTTGAGCACACCGCACGCTTCCGACTCCTCGAATGACGGATGCCCGAGACGAATGATCTTGGCGCTGTCCTTCCCGATCCGCTCCACCGTGTAGCCAGGCGAATCCATGTGCGCGCAGATCAAGAGCGTGGGCCGCACGTCATCCGTGCCGGACGCTGGTGCTGCTGCCGAGACCGCATACGTCCCATGCGCAGTCGTGCAGAGCCCCGCCGCACGCCAGCGCCGCAGGAGAAACGCCGCCACCTCGTCCTCGTCACCCGGCGTGCTGTGACAGTCCAGCAGCGCCAGCAGATCGTCGTAGGTTGTCATGGGGTTCCTGTGTCCAGGGGTTGGGTGTTCGGGGACGGGCGGCGGGGCTGACCTGTCGGACAGATCCGACGCGTCCGACACGGACGCCGCCCGGCCACCAGCCTTGCGCCTCGTCATCCGCCCAACGGCACCTGCGCGGCCATCTCGCGCGCCCAGGCGTCGGCGGCGAGAATAGTCTCCAGGCTCGGGTGCGGGACCGAGGCGTGCCGCGCCAGTACCGCCTCGACCGTCTGCCAGATGCCCGGGAATGGAATGGCTCGGGACAGGAACCGCGCCACCGCCACCTCGTTGGCCGCGTTGAACACGGCCGGCGCCGTTCCCCCGGCCTCGAGAGCCTGCCGCGCCAGACGCAGTGCCGGGAAGCGGGCGTCATCCGGCGGCTCAAACTCCAGGGATCGAGCGATGCTGAAATCCATACCCGGGATCAGGCTCGATCGCCGCTCGGGGTATGTCAGGGCGTACTGAATGGGCAGACGCATGTCGGGATTCCCGAGTTGCGCCAGAATACTGCCGTCGTTGAACTCAACCATGGAGTGCACGATGGACTGGGGGTGAATCACCACGTCGATGCGGTCCGGCGCCACACCGAACAGCCAGTGCGCCTCTATCACCTCAAGGCCCTTGTTCATCAGCGTCGCCGAGTCGATGGTGATTTTGGCGCCCATGTTCCAAGTCGGGTGCGCCAGCGCCAACTCGGGAGTGACCCGTGCGAGGTCCGCAGCCGGCGTGCGCCGGAACGGACCGCCACTGGCGGTGAGAATCAACCGCTTCACGTCAGCGATCCGGTGACCTTCGAGACACTGGAACACGGCCGAATGCTCGCTGTCCACCGGGAGAATGCGCACGCCGGACCGACGCGCTTCGGCCATGACCTGTTCGCCGGCCATGACCAGAACTTCCTTGCTGGCCAATGCAATCGTCTTGCCGGCACGGATAGCGGCCAGCACCGGTTTCAGCCCCGCGGTCCCCACAATTGCGCACAAGACCAGGTCGACATCGGACGCGCTGACCAGATCACACAGTTCGTCACTGCCGCATACGGCGCGACACGTGGGCGGAAGCGCCGCGCGCAAGGCGTCGCCGTGGTCAGCGTCGGCGACCGCGGCCCAGCGGCAACCGCACGCAGCCGCCTGCTCCGCCAGACGCTGCACCCGTCTCCCGGCCGCCAGCCCAACCACACGGATCTCTTCCCCCAGGTGCGCGGTCACTTGCAGCGCATTCTCGCCAATCGAACCGGTCGAACCGAGAATGACGATGTTCTTCATACCAGTGACTGCCAGGGTTCAGGGGTTCAGAGGTTCAACTGGCGACAACTCGAGGTGACGGGTGTTCGGGGTTCTGGAATGAGGACTAGGCGGCGCCGGAGGCGCAGCTTCGGCCAGATCGTGGAAAACCGCCACTTGCGAATGCGCCTTGCCCTTCCGGTTCGCACCCTGAACACCGAACACTGAACACCTGAGTGGCAGCGTCCACGGTTGCGGGCCGGCACGGCAGATGGTCACTTGACGGTTGCGCTCAGCACCGTTCGCATCCGCCGTTCGTGCACTTCAAAAAGCTTCCAGCGCACCACGGGGATGTCAAGGACCACGTCGGCGGGAATGCAGTACATCTGCGTCGCCTCCGCGGCCTGGACCTGACAACCCTTCCGCGCGGTCGGGAACACCCCGCATTCACCGCAGAAGTCACCCGGCAGCAGTTCCTCGACCGTCTCTCGATCCCAACGCATCAGGAGCCGGCCCTTGCGCACCAGCCACAGTTCGGCGCGCGCCTCGCCCGGACACCCCGCCTCGCCCGCGGCCAGGTCGCGACTGACCACAGCCTTGGCCAGCGAGTTGTGGACCGGATAGGCAATGTCATCGCCAAACAGCCATGTCCTCTGCAAAAACTCGCGCTTCTCGCGCAGGTTCCCAATGTCGGCGTCCAACCCGTTCGCCTTGACGAAATCCCAGTACAGACTGCGGGGTATCTCCAAGGCCTGCACGAAACTTGCAGCCCGGTACGTACGCTCCGATGCCGCGCCCGTCAGTCCCGGGCTCTCACCGACGAACGCACCCGCTGACAGGACCGTGTTCAGTTTCAGTTCGGACTGTATGCGTTCCACGCTCCCGGTCAGGATCAGGTACAGTGAGCTGTTCCGGTCGCCGGCCTTCAGCAGGATCGTCTCCGGGTTGAACGTCACGACCGGGCTGTTCAGCAGCAACTCCAGTTCGTGAGCGGGTACGGCCGGGAAGTACGACGCCAGGTAGCGGAACGCCGCCGCACGCACGTAATCCTGGTGCGCCGGGATCAGAACGTCAACCGCGCCAAAGGGCGCACCCGAACCGATCTCCTTCTGCTCATCCGTCAACTCCAGCGCCGTGTGCGACAGGATGATTTTCCGTGACGGGTCGTACCGGAAATCCTCAGCCCGGCCGTGAATCAAGCCGCCGCCAATGTCAATCTTCTTGACGTCTACCTCGGCCAGGTAGTCAGCGCGGATGCGCTCGTAGAGCCGCGCCAGGATGCCCGTCCCGCCAGCGCCGCCGTTCACCATGCCCTTCAGTGTCTCCAAACCCACCGTGTCAGCCCAGTGCGCGTACGAGCGGTACCCCTCGGCGCAACGGGCGCGGAACGTGAAAATGGTGGTCTCGACCGGGTGCGGCGAGAACGCCGGACGCACATCGAGCCCGTCGATGTAGTTCCACTCCTCTTGCTTCAGGTCGTGCATTTCGAAGAAGTTAGAAAACTCCGCCTCGTCCATGGACACCAGCGCCGAGAGCTTCTTCATCACCGACGTGCGCACCATCGGCGTGGCGTAGTACTTGATGCGGTGGTCCGAGCGCATGAGCGTGGTCAGACCGCAGAAGTGGTCGTCGTGCGCGTGGGTGTGGAAGATCCCTTCAATCTCGCTGACGCCGATGCCCAGGGCGCGCAGACTGTGGAGAATGTTGGCGCCCGCATCGATCAAGTATAGCCGGCCCTGGAACATCAGGATGCTGGCCATGGCCGGCCGGTTCACATCCCAGCCGTCGCCGTCACCGCTATGGATCACGGCGAAGTATTCGCGATCGATCTGGTGGTAGCCGAGCGGGAATGGCACTTCGTATCGCTCGTGCGGGTCCAGGTTCAGGTCGACAACGACCGCTTCCTTTCGATACCGGAACTCGAACACGTTCAAACGCAGTCGCCGGATCGACACGCCATTGCGGATTTCCGCCGGTTCGCCGCCGACGATCACGGAATCGAGCAACTCCTCGGTCGGACGGATCTGGCCGAACGCAAACCGCAGTTTGATTCTCATCATCTCGCGGGCCGCGTCGCTCGGGACACCTGCTGCGACAAGCTCCGCCTCCGAGATCAGCCCGTAGTTGCCGCGATAGATGTACTCCATCTGGGCCTTGACCTGCTCCTCGGCGCCCATCAGCAGCGGCCGCTCGCCCGTGTTGCGCGGATGGTCGGGGAGAAGCATGCCCTGCCGGTACAGCATCTGCAGGACCGGGAACTCGGCCAGGTTCGCCAGCCCCCCCTTCTGCACCAGCACGTCGGACAGCAGAATGGCGTTCGGCCCGGTTTCGAACGCGACGCCCAGCTCTTCACGAGTCAGGATCAACCCGCGCTTCATCAGGTGCTTGACGCTGTCCGCCGGACAAGCGCACAGCACGCGCAGGTCCGCCTCCGGCGCTTCCACCCAGTAGACACCGGCAGCCACCTTGATTTTCGTCAGCATCGCCATGAGTCAAAATTCCTCGGGCCGGGAC
>MHBL01000468.1 GCA_001803235.1 Lentisphaerae bacterium RIFOXYA12_64_32 | reverse complement strand
GGCGGCTGAAAAGGAAAAAGCTGTTGACCGCTTTTCCCTTTTAGCCGTGGGCGTGGTGAAGAAGCAACGCGACGCCCAGACTCTGGCAGGCGGATTCCGGTGGCGGAACTCACTGGGCGGCGGCGGGTTGGCGAGAGTGTTCCTTGACGAACGGCTGCAGGATGTCGAGAATCTTCTCCTGCTGCCGTCGGGGCAACCGGGACACGGCTTCGAAGATGCCGCGGGCCCGGCCGGCCGGCCCGGCACGCCGCGTCGGGAGCCGTGGGGTCAAACCTGTCTTAGTGAGCTTATTTACTTGACATTCAGGGTGGGGTAGGATAGATTGGAGGGATGCGCCATGGTGGGGCGGCGCAGGGGAGCCAAGACATGGCCAGACCTTTGCGGGTTGAGTACGCGGGTGCGTTGTACCACGTGATGAACCGGGGGAACCGGCGTGCGAGGGTGTTCCGGCGCCGGGCCGACTACGAGATGTTCCTCGACCGTCTGGGGCGGTTTGCGAAGGAGTTCGACGTCGATGTCCTGAGCTACTGCCTTATGCCCAACCACTTTCATGCCTTTCTGCGAACGCGGGAAGCGAATTTGAGCCGGTTCATGCAGAGTCTGCTGACGTCGTACACGGTCTTCGTGAACCGTCGCGACCGGACGAGCGGACACATCTTCCAGGGGCGGTTCAAGGCGCAGGTGGTCGAGTCGGATGGCTACTTCGCGACGTTGTCGCGGTACATCCACCTGAACCCGGTGCGGGTGCAGGCGGTGAAGGCCCTGCCGGTGGAGGAGCGGCGGCGCGTGCTGGGGGAGTTCCGCTGGTCGAGTTTCCGGGCACTGACCGGCTTGGCTGCCGGTCCGACCTGGCTGAAGACCGAGGACGTTCTGCGGGACTTCGGCACGAACGCCCGCGAGCAGATGCGTGAGTACCGTCTGTATGTAGAGGAAGGGCTGATGCGGGAGGTGGAGGATCCGGCGGAAGCAATGCGAGTGCGTAGCATCCTGGGTTCAGACACATTCGTGGAGTGGATTCGGCGCGAGTTCCTGCTGCAACGCGTCAATGGCGAGGATGAGCAGAACGAACTGCGGCGGTTGCAGTCGGGGTTCGAGTTTGACGTTGTACTGCGAGCGGCCGCGGCCGCGACTGGCGTGCGCGCAACGGTGCTGCGTAGCCGGCGGTGCGCTGACCGGCAGGCCCGGGACCTGCTGGTGGCATTGGTGCGTCGATACTGCCGCGGAACGATGTTGCCCGGTGCGCTGGCGCGGGCGCTGGGTCTCTCGTACAGCGGGTTCGTACACGCCAGCGATCGCGGTCGCGCCCGCGCCGCCGCCGGAGACCCTGCCTGGGCCAAAGCCATAACCCGCTTGGCCCAAGGCGTCGAGAAAATGAGCTTGCCAAGACAGGTGTGACCCCAGAGAGGTGTGACCCCAGAGTACGATCGAGGACGTGCTCGCGAGTAGCCCGCCGGTGCGCGAGCCGGATTGGAGCGGGGCGGTGGCGGTCGGCGATGAGGCCTGGGTACGACGCCTGGCTGGACGCGTCACCACAGGCCGTTGCCAGGTGACGGCCCTGGCTGCGGCAACGCCGTTCGACGCGCGCGCCGCCGCCGGTTCGTACGCGCTGAGCGCCCCGAAGGCCGTATCCGACGGCCTGGTCACAGCCGCGCGACTTCGCTCGTAGTGGTGTCGCAAGCCCGGCGGCCGTCCGCCGGGCAAGACACCATCCCCGCGCCACGTCACGTATGCTCTTGGCGCGTCACTCTCGTTCTGCGCGCTGCGAGCACACTACGAACGGGCGCATCCCATTCGTGCATCAAACCGTCTTTCCCCTACAGGTAGTGGTAGGTTGAGTCAAGTAAATAGCCCTATCTCGAGATGACCGGGCGGTCTGCCGCCCGGGGGGCACTGACGCATTACACTTACGCCGCAGCATGAGGTGGCAAGCGGCGGGCGATGGTGTACTGTCTGCGAAATGCAGATCGCGTCGCGATTCGGCCTCGAAACCGCGACGCTAAACACCACATTCAAGGCACTTGCCTCTGTCTAATACCTCCATGTGTTTCTCCTTCAACCGTTTGCCGTTGTTTGGCCAGTGTCATTCATTGCGTCTTAGGCGGTCGTCCGTCTCATTCCGCACCGTGTGTGTGCTGTTGACGACGTGCGCACTGCTCGTCGTCGGGCGTGCATGGGGCCAGTCGGTGATTGTTGACACGAGCCAGTTGAGTGTGCCTGAAGGCGGTTACGCCAGCGTCCAGGTCCGGCTGAATTCAGCCCCTGCGGGAACCGCGGTCGTTGACATCACCCGTGTTTCGGGAGATACGGACCTGGTCGGCAGCACCGTTGTCCTCTTCGAGTTGAACGTAGGTTCGTGCAAGGTTGCGCTGTACGACGCCGAAACCCCGCTGACCGTGGCCAACCTGCTGAGCTATGTCGCAAAGGGCGAGGCGGGCGGGTACGACCAGACCATCATTCACCGTTCGGTGCCCGGATTCGTCGTTCAGGGCGGCGGCTACAGGTACAATTCCCAGATAGGCGCTTTGGAACACATTCCCACCGGTTCACCTGTCGCCAACGAATACGCACTGTCCAACCTGCGCGGCACGTTGGCCATGGCCAAGTCGGGGGGAAGCCCTGACAGCGCCACCAGCGAATGGTTCGTGAATCTGGCCGACAACAGTTCGAATCTGGACTTTCAGAACGGCGGTTTCACGGTGTTTGGGGAGGTGATCGAAAACGGCATGACCGTGATCGACTACATCGCTGGGCTTAACCGAGCCAACCTTGGCGGCGCCTTCACCTCGCTGCCCTACGTGGTGTCCGGAGGAAACAACTACTACGTCATGGTTAATCGCGCCTCGGTGACTGCGGCCACGCATCTGAGCTTCACCTCGAGCAATTGGAACACACCGCAAACCGCCACATTTCGCGCCATCCCGGACAACGATCTTAGCAACGGAACGGCTGTTTTTCGGTGTCAGGCGCCCGGCGGCTATGTGGACGTCAACCTGACCGAGAGCGACGACGACCGGTTCCAGATCCTGGTCTCGCCGAGCGAGCCGGTCATCCCGGAGGGGGGCGCGGGCACATTCAGGGTGCGCCTGTCCGCGCAACCGGCCGCGAACGTGACGGTGGCTGTTCAGCACACCGGCGGAGACCCCGAGTTGACGGTCACCGGGGGAAGCACGCTCACCTTTACGCCGGCAAACTGGCAGACGGAGCAGACGGTTTCGTTGTCCGCCGGCGACGACGCGGATGTCGCTGCCGGGACGGCGAGAATTCGTCTGACCGCGATCACGGCGCCGACGGTGGATGTCACGGTCAAGGAAGCCGACGACGACTCTCTGGCAATCGTAACGGATGCGGCTGGGTTGACGGTGCCGGAAGGCGGAAGCGCGACACTCAGTCTCCACCTTTCGAACGCACCGAGCAGCACCGTGCAGGTCCTGGCCAGTCTGGCGGGGGGCGACGGCAGTTTTTCCGTCGCCACCCCCGCAACGCGGTCGTTTACGACCACGAACTGGAACCTGAATCAGACCTTCACCGTGCGTGTGGCCGAAGACAACAATGACGACGTGAGCGGTTCAGATACGCTGACGCTCTCCTTCGGGGCGACGACAGACCCGACCATGCCGGCGGTCCAGATCGGCCTCTCGGCGGTGGACGACGATGTGCTGGTCGTCATCGGCAGAGACGGTCCCGGAACGGTGACCCCACAGGGGAATGTGTACGTCGACACGAATGGGAGCCCGCTGACGGTGGTGCAGGCCCAAGCCAACGTCGGGGCGACGTTTTTCGAATGGACCGGCACGAACGGCATGGTTGCTTCGCCCTCGCGCCTGGCGACGGTCGTGATCCAACCGAGCGCACCAGGAACACTGACCGCCCATTTCGGCGTCGACAGCGACGGTGACGACCTGCCCGACTCGTGGGAGCAGGAGCAGATCGATGCATCCGATGCCGACGACATCGTCAACCTGACGGACTTGGCGCCCGATGAAGATACGGACGGGGACGGGTCTACGAACCGCGACGAATTCCAGAACAACACGTCGCCGCTGGAATACGTCATCCCGTTGCAGGACGGGTGGAACCTTGTCGGTTTTGCACACCGGCCTCTGGACAATCAGCCGACCGACGTCTTCCGCGACGTGAACGGGCAAGTTGTGATTAGGGGTCCGGCGTGGGAATGGAACACCGCCGCACGAGGCGCCCTTTACACGGTCGCCTCGACGCTGGTTTCGAGCCGCGGGTATTGGGTCCGGTCCGGCGTCGAAACAGCCATCAAGGTCATCCCGGAAGCCGCGCCGCCTTCCGACAGCATTCCGCTTGCGAAAGGCTGGAACCTTGTCGCCATTCCCTTCAAGCCGGCAGACAACTCGGTGGCAAACGTTTTCGGCGACAAGGTCACGGGATCCGTCTGGGAATTCCAGGATCAGTGTTTTCGAAAGGTGACGCAGGTCGTGCCGTTGCGGGGATACTGGGTGTACGCCCCCGACGCAACCACCGTCCAGTTCACGGCGCCATAGCGGGCCTCCGCAGGTCGGCCCCCATGCGCCCGCTCGCTGAAGCGTCGCTGCCACTTCCGTCCCGCCCAGCGGGCGGGAGCGGTACTCAGACGGAAACGCAGGAGTAACAATTTGATATGATCGGGCGGTCTGCGCCCGGGGGGCGCTGACGCATGACCGCATCGAGCCCCGCCGTCTTGACTTTCTGCGGGTTTCGGGTTATCTTCAACACAACCGGTTAAGTTATGTCTGGGTGGCAGTGTCGGACCGGAAGCGCAAGACAGGCTGGCATGATCACGATTCAGGACATCGCGGACGCCGCGGGGGTCAGCAAGGGTACGGTCTCCTACGTGCTTTCCGGCAAGCACCGGAAGGTGAAGATCAGCGACGCGACCTGTGCTCGGATCCAGAGACTGGCTCGGGACATGGGGTATCGCGCCAACACGCTGGCGCGTGACGTGTCCACCGGCGACAGCAGGTTCATGGGCTTTCTGGCCGGCGGCGGCAAGAGCGACTTTGTGCAGGCGATCCTGGACGGCATGCAGTCGGAGCTCGACCCCCGGGGCTATTCGCTGCGACTGCTGCACTTGCCGCCGCAACCGGGCGAGGCCGACTACGAGCGGTTGCTCGACACCGCGTTGGGGTACCGGCTGGCGGGGTTGGTCTGTCATTCCGTGTCCCGCGGAGTGCTGCTGCGACTGCAGCGCGAGTTTGCCGCGCATGACGTTCCACTCGGTATCGTTTCGAACAGTTACCTGCCGCGGGGCGCGCTGCACGTGGGGTCCAACGATGCTCACGGCGTGGCTCTGGCGGTTGAGCATCTGGCCGGGCTTGGGCATCGGAGGATCGCCTGCATCACCCTCTCGCCGGGGAGTCCCTTCGCGCTGGCGCGGCAGCGCGGCTTCCGGCGTGGCATGGCTGCTTGTGGGCTGACGGTGCGTGCGATGGACTGGATCGAGGAGAGGGGCGGCGCGACCGTCGCCTGCACGCGGGCGCTTGCCTTGCTGCGCACGGAGATCGCGCCGACAGCACTCGTCTGCGACGGCGACACGTTGGCCCTCGGACTGATGAGCTTCCTGGGCCACGAGCGAATCCAAACCCCCGAGGACGTGTCCGTCGTCGGGTTCGGTAATTTCGGTTTCGGCACCCATGTCGTGCCGACCCTGACGACCGTCTACGAGCCGTTCCGGGAAATGGGCCAGGCAATGGCCCAGGCCATGCTGTCCGCCGCGACCGGCGTCACGGCGGGGGACGCGGCCTTCGCGCGCCGCAGGATCCTTGACACTCACCTGATCGTCCGGGACTCGACCGGGCGTCCGCGACGTGGCGCGGAGTAGGGGCTTTCGACGGGTTTCCGGCACCGGCGACTGCGCCCGGCTTGGACGCACAACCGGTTAAGGTGAGATGCAAACGGTATGCGGACCCCGCACGAGTCATGGGCGCGGGGTCGGGCAGGCAATCGGCAAACAAGCAGGACAGTGACGAGGAGGAGAATGGACCATGCACACTCCGAAATGGGCCTTGTTCTTTGACTTCCACACCATGCCGGCCAACCCGGATGTCGGGCAGGGATTCGACCTGGACGCCATCACCGACTGGTTCAAGGAGTGCGGGGTGGACTACATTGTTTTCCCGTCCCGCTGCAACTTGGGCACGGCCTATTACCCGACCAAGCTGGGGATTCCTCACCCGGCGATGACGCGCGACCTGTTCGGCGATCTGGCGGCGGCTTGTCACGCGAAGGGGATTGCAGTCTCCGCGTACATCAACGTGGGGCTCAGTCACGAGGAGGCGTACCGGCATCGCGACTGGACGGTCTTGCGGGCTGACGGGCACATGTACGGCGAGCCGTTCGGCAATTCCTTCTTCCGGCAGATGTGCTACAACACGGACTACGCCGCGCATGTCATCGGCATGGCGCGCGAGGTGGTCGAGTGGTACGGTGCGGACGGTCTGTTCTTCGACTGTTTCCACACCTCGCCCTGTATCGGGCGTGAGTGCATGGAGAAGATGAAGGCTGAAGGGGTGGACTTTAGCAACACCGAGCAGCTCAACGACTTCAACTACCGCAAGATGCTGACCATGGCTCGCGGGCTTTCGGAGGGGGTTCGTGCGGTCAATCCGGATCTGCTGCTGTACTTCAACGGGATCGATTTCGAGGCCCAGGCCGAACTGGGCAGTTACCTGGAACTGGAGTGTCTACCGCAGGGCGGTTGGGGCTACGAACTGCTGCCCATGGTCTCGCGGTACATGCGTACGCTCGGCAAGCCGGTTCTGAACATGACCGGGCGTTTCCAGAAGAGCTGGGGCGATTTCGGCGGTGTCCGTACCGAACCCAGCGTGGAATACGACTGCATCTATGGCATTGCCAATGCCATTCCGCCGACCATTGGGGATCACTTCCATCCGCGCGGCGACCTGAACCGTGCCGTGATGGCGTTGGACAAGGCTGTCTATGCCCGGCTCCGGCCGTTACAGCCCTGGATCGAAGGGGCTAAGCCCGTCGTGGAGATGGCCAACGTGATGACGAGCGGCTATCCCGGGTACTGGTGGGCGGGCGGGGACCGGCCGCAACGCAAAGCACTCGCCGTGCAGGCACTCAAGTCCGCTACCCGCATGCTGTCCGAACTCAACATGCAGTTTGACAACGTCACCACCGCCGCGTCGTGGGACCCGTACAAGGTGCTGGTCCTGCCGGATGAAGTGACGCTGGACGGCGAACTTGCCGCGCGGCTCAAGGCGCATCTGGACCGGGGCGGCGCCATCATCTCCTCCGGCATTTCCGGGCTGAACCCGGAGCGCAACCGGTTCGCGCTCGATGCCTGGGGCGTGGACTATCAGGGTGACGATCCGTTCGACCCGGCCTACATCGAGTTCAAACCCGGGTTTTCCCAAGGCATGCCGGACATGCCGGTGACGCTGTACGAGCGCGGCACGGCCATTGCGGCCGGGCCGGGCACTGAGGTCCTGGCCACGATTACTGCGCCCTATTACAGCAACGTGTGGGACGGCCGGCACGGCTTCCGTTACACGCCACCGGACAAGGACACGGGGCGGCCTGCCGTGACGTTGAACGGGCGCGTGGCACACGCCAGCCATCCGATCTTTCGCACCTACTTCACCAGTGGCGCACTGCCCATGCGTCAGATCGTGGCCAATCTGCTCGAACGCTTCCTGCCGGAACCCCTGACCCGCGCACCGGGGGCCCCATCGTTCAGCCGCGTCACCGTGACTTCACAACCGGGACGGCGCATGGTCTACGTGCTGGCGTACCTGCCCGAGTCGCGTGGGGCTGGCATCAACATGATTGAGGAACCGCTGGAACTGAATGACTTCACGGTCAGCCTGCGCCTTGACGGCCGCGTCCCGAAGAAGGTGTACCTGGCCCCTGGTCGCGAGACGCTCAAGTTCAGCACCGACGGGAACTATGCCACGGTCACAATCCCGCGTGTCCGCGGTTGGGCCGTGGTCGTGTTCGAGGAGTGAGCCAGGCGGGGCATGTCTATCAAGTCAAGGGTGCCGGCATCTGCCGGCACCGTGTGTTCCTCACCTGCGACGCATGACTCCTGTCGGTGATGCGTCAGCGGCTCTCGGGCGGATGCGCCCGGTCATGTGTGGGCGTTACTCACTGTTTGTTCGGGTCGTACTGGCAGAATGGCGGGAGCGGCTCCGGCTTCGTGCAACCACTTCGCCGGGACACGTCGCTCCCGCGGGTGCCGGAGC
>MHBL01000467.1 GCA_001803235.1 Lentisphaerae bacterium RIFOXYA12_64_32 | reverse complement strand
GGATGGCCCATCGTCACTGCCGCCGCCCATTCCTGGCTCGGTCGTCTTGTCGGGGCCAACAATTATTATCTGGCTTGCCGTACTTGCCGGGGACCTGGGGTGGCGGGTGGGGGCGCGGAGGGCGATTCCATCGCATTTCGACATGGAACATGCCCTGATGCCGCCTCTTTCCGTCACCGGATTCCACCTCGAGCATCACCATACTTCCGCGGTATAGGAAATGCAAGTTCCACTCTCGTCCTGGTCGGGCTGCATACTATTAAATAGTCGCGCGCGAGGGGAGGCGGACGGGGACAATGCGAATTGCATCGGCTTCGCGGGTGTGGGAATATCGGTTTTTTACTTGACTTGATAGCGAACAAAGAGTAGTATATTATTGTGTTATACGGAAAGGGACAGAACTCGGGATTCAGTTATCTTGAGGAGGGAACGGACATGGGCAGTACGGGTGCAGGGTGTTGCGTTCGTCTGCCGATCCGTCGCGCTTGGGGGAATGGTGAGCAAGGCTGGAGCCATGCTCTACTACCGGGGAGGGGGGGGCCGCAAGAGGCGGTGAGGGCGGCTGGGGGCGTGCTCTACTTTTCCGGGGCGTTGGCGGGCGGGGTGCTTGGCAGTTCGGCCAGGGCGTTGCGGGCGGGGGCGAAGTTTGGGTCGGTGTCCAGCGCTTTGCGGAGGAGTTCGGCGGCTGCGGCGGGGTTGCCTTGGTTCCGGCGTGCCATGCCTTCCCGGTAGAAGCTGTTGGCGGCCAGGCTCGGGTTGAGGCGGCGCACTTCGACGTACTCCGCGCAGGCGTCATCGAAACGACCGAGCGCTTCCAGCGCCACGGCCATGTTGGCGCGGCACTCGAACCAGGTCGGGTTGAGCCGAAGTGCTTCGCGGTACTGTTCAAGTGCGGACTCCGCACGGCCGAGCCGCAGGAGTGTGTTGGCCAGGTTGTAGCGGGGCAGGGGATTGTCGGGTGCGAGGTCCGCAGCCGCGGCGTAGCGTTGCGCGGCTTCGTCCCATTGTTCGAGCATGCCGAGGGCTCGGGCACTGGCGAGGAGGAGTTCGGCGTCGTGTGTCTGCCGCTCGAGGGTGCGGTCCACGAGCGCCAGGGCGTCGCGCGGTTGGCCGCGGTCGAGGAGCAGGTTGGCCAGGTTCAGGGTCGCGTCACGGTGAGACGGGTTCAAGCGCAGTGCGGCGCGGAATTCCGTCTCCGCCTCCGCCACATTGCCACTGGCTTGCGAGGCGACCCCGAGCAGGTTCCGCAGCCCGGCCACACCGGGGGATTCTCGCACCAGGATGTCGAGGCAGGCCCGGGCGCGGCGCGGTTGGCCCGTGTTGATGAGGGCGACACCAAGGTTTTGGCAGGCGTGACGGTTGAATGGGTCGAGTTCGAGGCAGGTGCGGACTTCGTGCCGGGCATCGTCGAACCGGTGCTGCTCGATGTACCACTGCCCGAGGTTGTTGTGGAAGCGAGAACTGGCAGGATTGACGGCTAGTGCGTGCCGGTAGAGTCGCTCTGAGTCGCGCCAGTTTTGGAGCTGGAGTGCGGTCAGGCCGACCAGGGTTGCAAGCACGACCAGGCCGATCCAATGGAGAGCGCGGGATGTTCCCGCGGTTTCAGGCTCCGCGCTCCGGCACCTGGCTGCGGTAACGAGGAGCGCCGCGCCGAGGGCCGGTCCGAGCAGAGCCAGGTAGGTGTAGCGATCAGCCGTGGTCGATATGGCCTGGTGTACGAACGGGATCAGGCCCAGAACCGGCAGCAACCCGGCCAGGAAGAGTCCGAGAACCGCAAGCCATGCGCCGGTGCAGGTTGGGGGGGGCGGCTCGGCCGGCTCGCGCGAACCGGTTTCGCGAACAAGGGTCGCCGCGGCATGCCGTTCATCTTCGATCGTTTCAGGTTCAGGATCGGGCCTGGAGGGCGAGCGGCCTCGCGAGCCGTTGTTTCCCGTTGACTGACGTGCAGTAACCGCAAGACCCCATGCGTGGCGTGTAAGCGCGATCGCGCCGACCATGAGGGCGGCGAGCTCGGCGAACGCGAGCGCGCAGCGGGAGTCGGACAGCAGAATAGCGGCGGGGGTCCTGCCATAGTCGATGGTGAGTGGGACGGGCAGGAGCAGCTTCAACAGGTAGAAGCCGAGCGCATCCGCGGCAATCAGCGGCCGTGCGAGAAGCGGCGTCACGAAGCGGATATCGGTTTCGGGTTGGGTGCCGCGCGTGAGCAGCGTGAACAGCGCGGCGAGGAGGAAGAAAGGCAGTGCGCGTGGGAGAGCCTGGCGTGGTCTGGTTTGGTGCAGCCACAGGTCCGCCATGAGGAAGCCGAGTGGCAGGGCGACGGCGCTGGGTTTGGACAGGAGCGCGAGAGTGTAGCAGAGCAGGGCGAGCAGGAGGCGGCCGGTGGCGGTTGCGGAGATCGCGTGCGGCGCAAGTCCGGCGGTGGGGCGGCGCGAGTAGAGCAGGAATGCGCAGAGCCCGAACGCGGCGCTGAGCAGGCCGCGGAACTCGCTGATCCACGCGACCGATTCGGCCTGGAGCGGGTGCAGGGCGAAGAGCAGGGCGCCGGCCATGGCGGCGCCGGGGCAGGGCACGAGGCGCGCGAGCAGTGCAAACACCAGCAGCGCATTGAGCAGGTGCAGCAGCAGGTTGGCCGAGTGGAAGAAGACCTCGCCGTTCGGTTCGCCCTGGCGGGACGGTGTGATCTTGTCGGCTACGGCCTGGATGCCGGCCCAGGCGGTGTACGCGGCTGGGATGTAAAGCCCGACGTATGGCTGGGCCCAGATCTCTCTGATGTGCGCGGCGTTGACCGGATGCAGATTCGGGTTCTCGGTGATGTGCGTCGGATCGTCGAACCCGACGAAGTCAAAGGTGCAGACCGGCCAGTACACGGCGAGCACGAGCACGGCGAGGATGGCGCCGCCGGTCCGCCCGTTCAGTGTCAGGCCTTGCCGACAATGCCCGCGTCCCTCGGTCTGGCTTTCGGCCTGACCGGGTTGAACCGCCGGCGAGTCTTGGCTCGGCGTGGTCACGTCTCGATTCCGTTTTCCGTGTTGGGGGCCGTGTCCGTCGCTCCGCCTCAGCAGCGTTGGGGGCACCGCCTTGGGGACACCTGAAACCTTCAGCCGCGCCGCACACGATTCCTCTCGTATTGTCTCGGAACGTAGGTGTGGCACCGGGGAAAATCAACCTTTGCCGCAATGGGCCAGCGAATCGAGGTGATGCCACCCCGCGCGTGTGGTTGATGCGGTGGACCGCGCCGACGGTACGGTGGGCGCTCTTCCCTGTCCCCACGCACTCGACAGGTGAGGGCACCTGTCGTCCTGGGCTCACACACGCCCTTCGTTTCACCCATTGCCCTTTGCCGCCGTGTCGGCGTGATGCGTCAGCGCCCCCCGGGTGGGGGACGGCCCGGTCATTGGTTGATGTTACTCACGTCCGGTCTCGCCTGACCGACAGGGCCGCCCGCGGCACTGTCGGATGGTGGCGGGGCTTAATCCGCTGCTTGCACAGGTCGCCTCTTTTTAGCGCGTTCCGTTCTGGCGTGCCCTTCTGATGCGGCTATGCTATGTGCAACACACTTTGAGTACTGGGCTGGGCAGGAAAGGCAGGGCGCTGGATGAAGGGAAAGATTGGTTTTGACAACGAAAAGTACCTGGCGGAACAGACGGCCGCCATTCTGGAGCGCGTCGGGACGTTCGGCGGCAAGCTGTACCTCGAGTTTGGCGGCAAACTGCTGTTCGACTACCATGCGGCGCGGGTGTTGCCGGGGTTTGACCCGAATGTGAAGATGCGCCTGCTGCAGGGGCTGAAGGACAAGGCCGACATCATCCTGTGCATCTATGCCGGCGACATCGAGCGCAAGAAGGTTCGGGCCGACTTCGGCATCACCTACGACACCGACGCGCTGAAACTGATCGATGATTTCCGCGAGCGCGGGCTGGACATCTGCGCGGTCGTGATCACGCGGTTTGACGACCAGCCGGCGGCGACGGTGTTCAAGAACCGGCTCGAGCGGCAGGACATCCGCGTTTACACGCACCGGGCCATCAGGGGCTACCCGGCGGACATCAACCGGATCGTTAGCGACGAAGGATACGGCGCCAACGCGTACATCGAGACGAAGCACCCGCTGGTGGTGATGACCGCACCGGGCCCGGGCAGCGGCAAGCTGTCGACGTGTCTGTCGCAGCTCTATCACGATTACCGCCAGGGCCGCAAGAGCGGCTATGCCAAGTTCGAGACGTTCCCCATCTGGAGCCTGCCGTTGAAGCACCCGGTGAACGTGGCCTACGAGGCGGCGACCGCCGACTTGCGCGACTTCAATCTGATTGATCCGTTCCACCTGGAAGCCTACCAGAAGACGGCGATCAACTACAACCGCGATGTCGATGCGTTTCCGGTGGTGAAGGCCATTTTCGAGCGCATCACGGGGGCGGCCCCGTACCGTTCTCCAACGGACATGGGTGTGAACCGGGCCGGGTTCGGCATTGTGGACAACGCGGTCGTCGAGGACGCGGCACGGCAGGAAGTCATCCGCCGCTACCTGCGGGCCCAGTGCGAGTACGCTCTTGGGTTCACGGACAAGGGGACCGTTGACCGCGCCCACGTGGTGATGACCCAGCTCAACGTCGGGCCGGAGCACCGCGTGGTGGTGGGGTCGGCCTGGAACGCGGCGCGCGAGGCGCAGCGGACGGGCAAGGGCAACCAGGGCATTTACTGCGGGGCTGCGATCGAACTGCAGAACGGCACGATTGTCACGGGCAAGAACTCGCCGGTGATGCACGCCGCCGCCGCGGTCGTCCTGAACGCGGTCAAGACCGTCGCCAACATTCCGGACCATATTCACTTGCTGTCGCCGTCCGTGCTGGAGTCCATCATCCGGTTCAAGCGGGATCTGGCGAACAAGAAATCCGCGAGTATGGACCTGGAGGACACCATGATCGCGCTGTGCATCAGCGCCACGACGAACCCGACCGCACAGATGGCCTTGGAGAAGCTCAAGGACCTGTCCGGGTGCGACATGCACATGACTCACATTCCCAGCCCTGGCGACGAGGTCGGCCTGCGGCGGCTGGGCGTCAACCTGACGACGGACACGAACTTCCCGTCGAAGAACCTTTTCCTGACCTGAAGGCCGGGCCTGGAGGGCGCCGGGGCCTGCGGAGAATGTCGGATTCGTCCGACTTGGCACCGGCATTACTGCCCCCGCGCCCCCCGCGTAATGCGTCAGCGCCCCCCGGCCGGCGGACCGGCCGGTCATAGGTTGATGTTACTC
>MHBL01000466.1 GCA_001803235.1 Lentisphaerae bacterium RIFOXYA12_64_32 | reverse complement strand
CGCAAGGTGGCAGGGGTCTCCAAGACGAGACGGCGGATTCCGCGCCTACCTGAGTAGTTACTCAGAGACTTGGAGCCTCCAGCGTGTTGCCAGCCATTCGAATCCGACTGAGCGGCCGCGCCGTCGCCGGGGAGACCTGGGGTGGGTTGGCGGCCATGCTGGTGGCGTTGCCCTCCGCCATTGCATTCGGCGTGGCGATCTACTCGCCCATGGGGCCTGCCTGCGTTGCGCAGGGCGCCATGGCCGGGATCCTGGGCGCGCTGGCCATGGGCTTGGTCGCCCCTTTGTGCGGCGGTACCCCGCGCCTGATTTCGGCGCCCTGCGCGCCGGCTGCCGCAGTCATGGGGGCGCTGACGGTACAATTGGTTGCCACCGCCCAGGGGACGCCATCCGGTCTGGACCCTACCGCGGTCGTGACTCTGATCACGATCGCCGCACTCATGTCGGGCGTATTCCAGTTCCTGTTCGGAGTCATCGGCGGCGGACGCCTGATCAAGTATGTCCCTTACCCCGTGGTGTCAGGGTATCTGAGCAGTGTCGGGGTCATCATCTTCCTGCATCAACTGCCCAATCTGTTCGGGTTCCCCAAGAAGACGGAGTTGCTGGACGGTTTGCTGACTCCGCACTTCTGGCGCTGGCAGGCCTTGGCGGTCGGCGGCGTCACGATGGCTGCCATGCTGCTGGCCCCCAGGCTGACCCGGAGGATCCCCGCTGCCATGGTCGGACTCCTGGCCGGGATTGCGACGTATCTTGGTCTGGGGCTGTCGGATCCCAAACTTCTCGTTTTGGCGGACAACCCGCTGTTGATCGGGGCCATCGGCGGCAACATCGACGTGTCGCGGGTCCTCGGCGGCGAGCGTTGGGCCCAGTTGACCGCGGTATCGTTCAGCCAGTTGCGGGCGATGTTCGAGCCGGCCATGACCCTGGCGCTGTTGTTGTCGATCGACACCCTGAAGACCTGTGTGGTGCTGGACGCCTTGACCCGGTCCCGGCACGACTCGAACCGCGAGTTGCGCGGTCAGGGGCTGGCGAACATCGTCACTGCCGTGGTGGGCGGGGTGCCGGGCGCCGGCACGATGGGCGCAACCCTCATTAATGTCGCCAGTGGCGGGACCACCCGCGTGTCAGGTGCGCTGGAAGGGCTCTTTGTCCTCGGCGCACTGCTGATCTTCGGGCCGTGGATCGGGTGGGTGCCGCTCCCCGCCTTGGCCGGCATCCTGATGGTGGTGGCGTTCCGCATGGTGGACCGCAGTTGCCTTCACCTGTTGCGGCACAAGTCGACGGTGTTGGACTTCAGCGTGATCGGCGTGGTCATGGTGGTGGCCGTCACGGTCAACCTGATTGCGGCATCGGCGACCGGGGTCGGGCTGGCGATCCTGCTGTTCATCCGCGACCAGATCCGTGGGTCGGTGGTGCGCCGCAAGCTCTACGGTGACGAGTTGTCGTCGAAGCAGTGTCGCAAGGCGGCCGAACGTGCGGTCCTGGAGCATGGCGGGCACCAGACCGTGATCTGCCAGCTTCAGGGGAATCTGTTCTTTGGCACCACGGATCAGCTCATGAACGAACTCAGGCAGGACCTGGCGACGTGCAAGTACGTCGTTCTGGACCTGGCCCGTGTCCAAGGTGTGGACTTCACTGCGGCGCACATGCTGGAGCAGATTGAGACGATGCTGACGGAGCGCGGCGGCCGGCTTATCCTCAGCAACATTCCCGCCAGTTTGCCGACGGGCCAGGACGTCCAGGCATACCTCGGCCAACTCGGGGTGCACCGGTCGGCCCGGAGCGCCTTGGTCCTCGAAACCCTGGACGATGCCTTGGAGTGGACCGAGGACCGGATTCTCGACGAACAGGGCATCGTGACCGGCGCCGAGGAGACGCCGTTGGGGCTGATTGAGACGGACCTGTTCCGCGACCTCGGCGAGCCGGCCCGCGACACGTTGCGCGCCTGTGTCGAGGAGCGGTCGTGTGCCAACGATGAGGTGGTCTTCCACAAGAAAGACAAAGGGGACGAAATCTTCGTGGTCCGCCGCGGCAAGGTGCGGATCAACCTACCCTTGAAGCGCACCGGAAAGTACATGCATATCGCCACGGTCGGGCGTGGCGATTTCTTCGGCGAGATTGCGTTCCTGACCGGGAAGAAACGCACCATGGATGCCGTGGCCGCGGGGCCGACGGATCTCTATGTCATGCCGCGGGCCCGATTCGATGATCTCTGCCGGCAACACCCGGCGCTTGGTACCGCGGTCCTGGAGCGCCTCGCCTGTACGGTCGCGTTGCGCTTGCGCGACACGGACAAGGAACTGCGCCGCCTCCAGGATTCGTGATGGCGGGCGGGGGTTGGGGAAGGTCCAGTCTGGACGCACGCTCGGCGTCGGATGGGCGGCGGCCTCAGGGTTTGCGGCATTCCTCGGATCGTGCGGCGCGCACTTTGGCGTAGCGGGTGACGGTGTAGAAGGCCGTCATCCACGCGATGTAGTAGCCTTGCCAGCCGTCGAGGAAGCCGAAGCGGAAGAAGTAGGCGCGGACAAAGCGCCAGACGGGACGTATGATCAGATCGCACCAGTTTGCGCCGCGTTTGGAGGTCTGAGCGTCCAGGGCGAAGTCTCTGCTGTAGCTGGCGATCTTGGCGATCTGGTGGTCGATCGTGTGCGCCGGGTGGTGCAGCAGGTCCGAACGCAGGCGCCCGATTACGCCGGTGACCTCGAGCCGTTCGTGTACGGTCGCTCCCGTCCAGCGGGCCTGTCCGCGCCGCCACAAACGCGTTTGCCAATCCGGATACCAGTCGCCGTGGCGGATCCACCGGCCGCAGAACTCCGCGCAACGCGGGAAGGCGAACGCGGTGCAGTCGCCGGGCGTGGCCACGACAGCGCGAATTTCGTCGCGCAGGGAGGGCGGAACTTCTTCGTCGGCGTCCAGACTGAGCAGCCATGGCTGCGTGGCTTTGTCGGCGGCGCTGTTTTTCTGCGCCACGTAACCTTTCCACGGCTCACGGAAGACGTTTGCACCCAGCGAGATGGCAATCTGGTCTGTGCCGTCGGTCACGTCGTTATTGATGACCACAATGAGTTCGCGCGCCCAACCGTGGACGCTTTCCAGCGTGCGACGGATGCGATGCGCTTCGGCGCCGGCAATGATACACACGGAAACAGGCACGCGCTGCTCAGGGGTCATCTTGGCACTTGTTCCCAGTTGGGTTGAACCGCCACAGTGGCGGTGGAACGCGCGATGGCTGCCACGCCGGAGCGGCGCCGCGGACGCGTGTTACCCCGATCGTTCTCCGCGTAGGGCGGCCTGGCTCGCAATCCCGGCGGAACAGCGAGGGTACTATACACGGCAGTGGAGTTTGGGGACAGCATTGCCGCGGTGGTGGGGTAATGCGTCAGAACCCGTGAAAAAATCGTCAGTGGCCTGAACGTGGCCTTGTGGCCC
>MHBL01000465.1 GCA_001803235.1 Lentisphaerae bacterium RIFOXYA12_64_32 | reverse complement strand
TGGCTCGCTCCCGCATGCCGGACCGAGCCGGTCCGGCTACTTTGGGCGTGGTTGCGCATTTGAGGTGGCCAAATCGACACGCCCTTTCAGGCGGTCCCAGGTTCGACGCGGAACGTTGCCGAGGTCGAGGTTACGCGGATTGCGTCTGTTTCCGCAACTCATCCACCATGGCCAGGATGTTCTCCGGCGGCACGTCGTACTGGATGTTGTGGACCTGGGTGAAGACCAGGTGCGCGCCCGGCCCGAACTCGTCGAGTCGCTGCCGGACATCGCGCCGCACCGTGTCCGTGTCGCGCGCGTTCAGCGCGCCCTGCGTGTTGCAGCCGCCGCCCCAGAACGCAATGTCCTTTCCGAACTGCCGCACCAGGTCGCGCGGGTTCATGCCGTTGGCGCTGACCTGCACCGGGTTCAGGGCATCGACTCCCATCTCGATGAAGAACGGGACAAATTCGGCCACCGCGCCGCACGAGTGCATGATGACCTTCTTGCCATGCGCTTTGATCCTGGCAATGACCTCGGCGAAACAGGGGTAGAGCATTTCGCGGTAGAGTTCGGGCGAGATCAGGCCCGAGAGCTGGGTTCCGAGATCGTCGCAAAGGAACACGATATCGAACGCGTCGCCGAACGCGGCAAAAAACGCGTCCATGCGTTTCAGGTACGCCGCGTGCAGTTTGTCGAGCATGGCGCGGGCCAGGGGCTTGTCCACCATTAGGTCGACGAGGAACTGTTCGTAGCCGCGCATGAACATGCCGGCCTGCATGTAGTGCAATTGCCACTGCGCGACCACGGCGCGTTCCGTGGCGCGGTACTTGGCCCTGGCCCGCGCGGCGAGGTCCGCGAGCGGCTCGTCGTACACCGCCGAGTAGTCCCAACGCTCGAACATCGCGTCGTAACCCGCCAGTTCGTCCGCGACCGTAAGGTGCGCCAACGGCGTGCCGACCGGGTCGAAATAGTACGCCCCGGCCGCGCGCCTCGACACCACACGCCCCTCCGCATCCCGCACGTCGGAGGAGCCGTCCGGCAGGTCCTGGACGTTGAACTTTTTCGGCACGACGAGCGGGACGCCGAACGGCGTGTTCCAGATCTTCGTCTCGCGGGGCGCGTAAAAGAGCGGCTCGACATCCACGCCCAGGGCGTCCTTGGCGTCGGCATCGAGTTCGGCAATGAGCTGGGTCAGGCAGGCACAGAGAACGGGTTTCTCCGGCAGGCGCAGGGTCGCGCGCAGCCGCTGGTAGGGCAGCACATGCACACTGGAGCAGTCGGTGCCGCCGATGTCCAGCGGCACCGTGTCCGGCGTCCGACGGTTCAGCACGCTCAGCACGCGTTCGCGGCCTGTCATAGGTCAGTTCCTCCCTCCGGCACCGATGCCGTCCCGAAGCATCGCAACCGGCAACGGCTCAGAACCTGTGAAAAACACAACGCCCCGTGCGGGCAAATCCGAAGTGGCGTGTCCCGGCTGAAATGCCATCGAGCGCGCGGCGTGTCCCGCGCCGAACCGGGGTGCACTGAGTCGGGCCTTCCTGCCGAATCCACCCGGGCGAGGGCCTCGGTCCGGGACGGACCCGAGCACCCTGCTGCGGTCCCGGAGGTCCCGCGCCACTGCCCCCGAACGTTCACGGCTGCGCCGTGGCCTTGCCGGTCGCGGTGCCGAGGACCAGGACCTGGCCGACCTGCAGTTTGTCGCTCTTCAGGTTGTTGAGCTTCTTGATCTCGTCAACCGTAAGCCCGTACTTGCGCGAGAGCTCCCAGAGCGTGTCGCCCTTCTTGATCGTGTACTTGCCCGCCGCGGGAACAGCCGTTTCGACCTTGGCGGGGACCACAGTTCCCGCCTTCGCGGGGGCCGCGGTTCCGGCCTTGGCGGCGACGGTCTTCGTGGCGCCAGCCTTCCCCGCGGTGGTCTTGGCAACGGCCGCCTGCGCCGCCGCCGCGGCGGCGGCTTGCTTGGCGGCCAGCGCCGTGAACGCGTCCTGCTCGGCCTGCAAAAACCCGGTGCGCGCCTCTTCGCACAACTCCGTGGAATTCACGAAATTGCAGTCCAGATAGGTGGTGCGGGCCAGGTCGGCGGTCGCCTGGGCCTTGTTCCACACCTCCTTCGCATCGGTCTCTGCACCGGCGACGCGCGCCGCGTCGCGTGTCGCTTCCATGTCCGCCTGCGCGGCGGCGGCCTTGCCCTGGTCCTCCACGAACAGCGCCGCGGCCGGATACTTGGCCTTCAGCGGTTCGGCCAGGGTCAGAGCCGCCGTGATCTGCTTGGCGGCGACCGCCTTGTCAAACTCCGCCTTGCTCCGACTGAACCGCACTTCCGCCGCACCCCACACCGCAACCCCGACAATCACCACCAACGCCGCGACGACCCCCACCAGCAGCGGCACGCGCGACCGGTCGTTCGTCCCGGCATCCTCCTTCAGCAAACGCACTCGCACCCCGCGCCCCTGACTCTCCGACTGCCCGTCCTGATTCTGCACGATGACACCCTTTCCCGTGACCCGCATGGATTGGAAGCGGAGGCTCACCTGGAAGCCGCCCGCCTGAACACTTGCACCTTTATACACCATAGCGCATTGCCGGAGTTCACGCAATGGCCGCCCTTGTCACAACAGGGCTGTTTCAAGATTCGTGACCGTCGCGTGCAGCGAGTACCCCCGGCGTGTCCTCACGCCGGGGGGGGGGCGGCCTGAGGACAGGCCGCCCCTACCGGGTGTGCGCGGAGGCGTGGCCTTCCGAGACGTGGTGCCAGATCTTGAAACAGCCCTGTTGTCACAAGTCCAAGGCGGGTGGTGCACGCGGTTCAGCGCCGAACGGCTATCTGTCAACCTGAGGCGGCCGCCTCGCGGCGGGCCTGATTCTGCGGGTCTGGCTGGCGCTGTTTCCGGCACCGAAAACTCATTCTGCCCCGAGCAGTTCCAGCACCTTGGGGGTGACATCGAGCAGGCTCGCGCAGCCGTGGCGGGCGGCGGACTCCGCACAGCCCCGGGCGACCCAGGGCACGGGGTTCGACGTGTGACCGCGACGCGAACCATCCTCGATGTTGCCGTGGTCGCTGACCATCAGGAGCAGTTCGGTCGCGCCGTCCAGCCCCGCCAGCAGCGCATCGACGAACGCATCGAGGGACTGGAGCACGCGCTGTTGGTCCTCCGGCGTGCCGCGGTGCCCCGCGTGATCCGTGAGGAAGTACTCAAAAAGGCAGAAGTCGACGGTGCGCAGGACCCCGAGCAGGTGTTTGGCCGCCTCGGGCTCGCGGATCGGCGGAATGCCCTCGATGCCGCGCGTCGGCAACGTGTGGCGCGTGATGTCGTGGTACACGGCACGACCGTCGAGCAGGTCGGCGCGGTTGAGCGCCTGCCCGAAGGCGGCCAGGGTCGAGACGGTGGTCACGGAACGCAGCGTCACGGGCAGTTCCTGGGCCGGCGCGCTGACATAGGCGTTGGCGAACTGACATGTGCGGTGGCGCTCCAGGAGTCGACGGAAGACGTTGTTCGCCGTGATCACGTCGCGCAAGGCGGAGTTCGGGAAACCCTCGAGATGCCGCCCGAGCAGTGCCGCCGCGTTGACCCCGGTCAGAATGGCCGTCTGCCCCGTGGCACTCTGCGGAATGCCGGGCACACCCAGGCCGGTGTCGAGCGGCACGCTGTTCTCACCAAAGAGCCGGCACAGCGCCGGACAGTGCCGGTACACGCTGTCCTCAAGCCTGCCCGGGGGCAATCCGACCCCATCGAGCAGGATGAGCAGGATGTGTCGGAGGCGGCCCCGGTGTGTGTCGTAGCTCGAAGCCATGTGCGGGTTCCGGAAACGGGGTGTTCGGTGTTCAGGGTTCAGCGCCGCCCGGGCGGTCCACCGCCCGGGCATATTGGAGTGAAACTGGCGACGATGCACGAAGACCGCCTGAAGTCGGTACTACGAACCTGGCCGGCCGCGGAACGAGGCTTGTAGTACCGTGTTCACGCGGTCCGGGATCGAATGTTCAGGGCTCCCGGTTCGCGGGACATCGTGGATCGGTCGGTTCTGTCGGACCGGACGGGGATTGGCGAGGCGCGCCCGGCAGCGCCCCGCATCCCACCCTTGTCGCCGTTTTCCTTTCGCCTTCTTCCTCCCTGCTCCGTGCTCCGCGCTCTCACGGCACCTGGCCGGCGGCGTCTCGGGTCACCTTTGCGCCCACGTCCGGGTCGGCGTTCCGCACCAGGGGCGGGAGGTCGCCCATCAGGCCGACCCGTTCATCCTTCACCAGCAGCAGGCCGCTGATGCCCGGGATGGCACGGATGCGCGCCAGGACCGGCTCGATATCCTCCTGGGTTCGTACCAGGTTGCAGGCCTGCGTCGCCGCCGCGTCGGCCAGGGCCGCGTCCGTCGCCACAACGGTGGCCAGATCGCAGCACCCGAAACTCAGCGAGTGCCCCATGCGGCTCGACGACGAACACACGGCCAGGGGCATGCGCTCCGGCTCGACGCGGAAGGCCAGGCGCGCGCCCAGCTTGCCGCGCCCGGAGAAGATTCCCACCACGACCGCTTCCGGGGCGTCCAGAAAGATGTCGCCGCCGTTCTCCACGATCGCCTCGACAGCGCCGCGGCGCCGTGCGGACTCCGCGGCGAACTGGGCCATGGCGCCGGCGACCGCGGCCATGGGCCCGACGCCCGTCAGTTCGCCCGCCCGGGCCATGGCCCGGGCGATCGGCGGCGCGTCCGTGAGCAGGACGATGGGCTCCAGCGCAGTGCGGAACTCGGGGTGCTGCTGGATGTACGCCTCCAATTGCGTGCGCTGCGCGACCAGTGCCCGCGTCACGACGTCAAACAGGTCGCAGCGAACGCGGACGTTCGTGTCTTTCCACGAAAACTTGCGGCAACAACGCATATTCAGAAGGCCGAGGTGCAGACCCCGTAGGGGCAGTTCCGTACGCAGGCCAGACACTCAATGCACAGTTCTTCGATGAACGCCACGCGCATGGTCTGACGGTCGGCGACTTTCAGGGCGTGGGTCGGGCAGTGAGTCAGACAGTTGCCGCAGTGCGTGCAGCGGCTCGCATCCCAGCGCAGGCTCTTGTTGAACGGATCGACGTTGACGCCGAACGTCTTCAGGAACTCGACTCCCTTCTCGATGTTCGCGTCCTCGCCGGTCACATCGAGCGCCAGGTAGCCTTCCTCGTCCGGGGTGACCTTGGCGCGGAAGATATTGATGATCAGGCCGAAGTCTTTGACCAAGTGGTAGATGATCGGCTTCTCGGTCTCGCACTTGGGGAAGAACAGAAAAAGCTTCTTCGTCGTCACTTCGCCTTCTCCGTGATTTTCAGCGGCTTCATGGTCTGCTGCAGCGGCAGGCGCCGGATGGGCGGGGAGAGAAGGAATTCGCCGCGTGCAATCTGATCGCGCAGCAGGTGTGCGATCTCCAAGGCCTTGGCATAGGAGGAGAGCGAGCCGACGTCGATCTTCTTGCCGTTGACTTCAATCTGCCCCGATTTGAGCTGTTCGTAGTTGACGTGTCCGAGGACCTTGCCGGTGCGCTCGGGATAGTCGGTACTGTAGTCCACCACCGGGGCGTAGATGTCCCGGTCGCGGACGGCGGCCCGTTTCAAAATCTGCGGATTGAGGATCGGAATGGGAATACCGACGCCGATCGCCAGCGACACGCCGTACCCCATCAGACTGACACCGCGGACGAAGTCCGGCTTCATCTGTTTCATGTCGGCGGTCAGCGCCAGCGTTCCGGCGCCTTCCATGGGCACGTCATTATCGCCGCGCCGACACGTGGGACAGTGCTGAGTCCCCTCGGCGTAGACCAGCCCCGGCGCTCCGGCCAGCCACACGCTGGTGCCAATGCCGATGGTCTCGTAGAGCGGGTCGTTGAGCAGGGGCGAGAGTTGACCGGCAGAGCAGTAGGTCGCGTTGCGCAGGCGCGGGTCGAGCTTGCCCAGGTAGGTGTAGAGCGGGCGGTCCGACGTGTTCACCGCCACGTTGTAGTTCTGGTAACAATTGCGCGGGTTCACCATGATGGCCTGATTCAGGTCATCGAGGGTGAAGTAGGTGCGGACTTCGCGCCGGGGATACTCGTCCGTGCCGTAGGACAGGGCAAAGAGCTGCAAGGTCTTTCCCGCCACCAGGTTCTCGATCACATGCCCACCGCCAAACGAGAACTCGCCCGGGTAGTTCATGTTGGCCGGGTCATTGTAGCGCAGCTCCGTGGCGCCGAGGTACATGTCCACGGCCGCAATCCCCGCGTAGACCAGGACGTCGTCGATCCAGGCCTCCGACATGCGGATGCGGGGTTTGCTGTGTCCGAAGTTCAGGAAGCAGCCGGAGGAGCACATGGGGCCGAACGTGGCCGTGGTCACCACGTCGACCTCGGCGGCCGCCGCCTCCAACCCCTTGCGGTCGACGTAGTCGATGATTTCGTCGGCGGTCAGCACCACTGCCTTGCCGGACTCGATCCGGGCGTTGATCTCCGCGTAGGTCTTCATGCTTCTGCCTTGGGGCTCTCCAGATTGTGGGCCCGTCCGAAATCGTCCAGCACGGCGTTCACGTCCGCGTCGCGGGCGCAGGCCAGCGCTTGTGTCGCCAAGGCCTGACACTCGGCCAGACTGAACCGACCGATGGTTTCGCGCACCGTCGGAATAATCCACGGACTCATGCTCAGCGACCGCAGTCCGAGCCCCACCAGCAGCGGCGTGCCGCGCGGGTTGGCGGCAATCTCGCCGCACAGCGACACTTCTTTGCCCGGCACGGCCCCAACCGTCTTGCAGGTCTGATGGATCAGGCGCAGCAGCACCGGATGGAACTGCCGGTACCAGTGCATGACCTTGCTGTTGCCACGATCCAGGGCGAACGTGTGCTGCACCAGGTCGTTGGTTCCCAGGCTCACAAAGTCCACGTGTGGCAGCAGGTCCGGCAACGCCCACACCGCGGACGGCACTTCCAGCATGATGCCCAGTTTGTAGTCGCGGCGGTACGGGACGCCACTCCGATCCATGGCGGCCTGAAGGCGCGCCAGAATTTCCTTGGTCCGCAGCAGTTCGTCGAGATCCGCGACCGTGGGCAGGAGCAAACGGGCATCGCCGTGCGCCGTGGTGCGCAGCATAGCGCGCAGGTGCGGCTCGAAGTACTGCGGACTATCCAGCAGGAACCGAATGCCGCGCCAGCCCATGAAGGAGTTCTCGCTGGGGCCGAAATCGACGTAGGACAGGGGCTTGTCACCGCCGACATCCAGGACGCGAATGGTGACGGATTGGTCGCCGACGGCCTGGGCGACGCGGTGGAAGACGCCGTACTGCTCCTCCTCGGTGGGGTAAGTGGCCCGCATCATGAACATGAACTCGGTCCGGTACAGGCCGATGCCCATGGCGCCGCTCTGGAGCAGCAGCGACATCTCGCTGATCAGCGAGATGTTGCCGGCCAGGCGGATCGGCGTGCCGTCCGACGTCATACCCGGGGTCGGCGGGACGACCGTGACCTCGTCAGTCCCGGCGCGAATGTGTGCCAGGGCCCCCTTGAAATTGCGCACGACCGTCGGCTCGGGCCGTACGTAGCAAAACCCTGTGGTGCAGTCCAAGATCAAATCGTCGTTCGCCCGGATCTCCTCCGTGGCGCCGGCCACGCCGACCAGCATCGGCAGGCGCAAGGCCTTGGCCAGGATCGCCACGTGCGACGTGGCGCCGCCCTGTTCGCACACCACTCCGGCCAGGTTCCCCAGCGGTACGCGAATCAGTTGCGAGGGAAGCAGTTCGCGGGCCACGATGACAAACTTGCCCTTGAGCATGGCACGCATCTCGCGGATGCCGCCGCCCCGCAACCCCTCGACCCGTTCGGCCGCCTCGTAGATGCGCAGGATCACGTCCTTGACGTCCGCCAGGCGCTCGCGCATGAACTCGTTGGTGAGCCGCCCCATCTCCTTGCGGTATTCTTCCGCGGCGGCCCGCAGGGCGCTCCGCAGCCGATACCCCTTCTCCAGGCCGCTGCGCAGTCTCTGGATCAACGTGGGGTCATCCAGCAGCAGGACATGCGTCTGGAAAATGGCGGCATCGGCTTCGGCCACCAACTCCGACGCTTCGGCGTGCAACTGGGCGGCTTCCTGGCGCGCCAAGCTGAGGGCCCGTTCGAGAAGTTCGCGCTCGCGAACCGGGTCCCGTACCGTCTCCATCTCGCCCGCCTCGAGGACTTCGGCGCCGGGCAGCAGGTGCGCAGTACCGCGGACCACACCGGGAGTCACCGCCTTACCCTTCAGGATCAACTGCCCCACCTTGGCCGGCGGCGCCAACCGGAAGGTGCGATCCGCGTCGCGGGCCATTCGGGCGTTCAGAACGAAAACCGCCAGGCGCGAGGCAATGGCCTGCACCGTCTCCACGGTCCGAGGCCCAAACGCCTTTGACTTGACGCAGGCCAGATCGAGAACGCCGATCCGCCGCCCGGCCACGGTCAGGGGTACGGCCAGCAGCGCGCTGTGCGCCGAGGCGCCGGGCGTGGGCAGGGGCGCGTTCGCCGGGTGAATGCGCATGTCCGACGTGTTGACCGTTTCGCCGGTCGAGAAGCTCAACCCGGTGATGCCCTGACGCGCCGAGAACCGAACCCGGCGCACCACGTCCTGCGGCAGTCCGTGCGTCGCCTCGATCACCAGTTGGTCGGGCACCTCCTCGTGCACCCAGATCGTGCAGGCGTCCACACCCATCTTTTCGGCAATGCACTGAACCGTGAGACGCAGCGCCTCACGGTAGTTGGGCGTGCCGGCGATGATCTCGCTGATCTGCCGGATGATGTTGAGTTCTTTGGTCGGCATGGTCTCTGTCGACTCGATTCCTCTCCCGGCGTGCCGGCGTGGAAGCAAACCACAACAAACCCCTTACGCTCCGGACCCCCGGCATCTGCACGTCACGGTACTTTCTGCGCTCCCCGCCGCCGTGCCCGAATGCACGGCTGCAGGGGGCGACATCAGTCAATGGTTGCCGCTGGTTGTAAGCCGGATTCTGTGACCCCGCCCGAGGGCGGGACGACGACCATTCCTCTAAGCGACCGGTACCCGGGACTTCACCTGCCTTGCGGCAGGAGCGATGCGGGCCACATCATTGTCCCCTATTTGGTCTTGCTCCGGAAGGGGTTTGCACGGCCCCCTCGATCTCTCTCGGGGCGGTGGGCTCTTACCCCACCTTTTCACCCTTACCCGCCCTCGCCGAAGCGACGGCGGGCGGTATGTTTTCTGTGGCACTTTCCTTCCCGCGGCATCTGGTCCGCGGTATCCCACCTTTCAGCGGGACTTCCTGCCCTGTGGAGTCCGGACTTTCCTCCCCCCGGCCGAAACCGGAGAGCGGCCGTCCGCCAGCGGCAACCAACCCGTAAGATAGCCTCGCAGGCGCGGGTTTACCACTTAAGGAGCGTGACGGGCAGGGCTGTTTCAAGATCTGGCGCCACGTCTCGGAAGGCCACGCCTCCGCGCACACCAAGTGGGGGCGGCCTGTCCTCAGGCCGCCCCCCCCCGGCGTGGGGACACGCCGGGGGTACTCACCGCACGCGACGGTCACGAATCTTGAAACAGCCCTGCGTGACGGGCAGGGCTGTTTCAAG
>MHBL01000464.1 GCA_001803235.1 Lentisphaerae bacterium RIFOXYA12_64_32 | reverse complement strand
CCACTACGAACGGTGCCACGATGCTTGGCGACGCGAGGCCGAATGTGCTTGCACAGGTCGGGATTTTTTGGGGGGGCTTCGGTTGTAGCTGGGGAGTCAGGGGTCGCTCCACGCCGCAAGGGCGTGGCAGCGCGGGGGGTGTAGCTGGCGACTGCTCTTGAACCGGGTGGGGGTGTCCGCTATCGTAGCGCTGGCCCGAGGCTTGATTGGGTGCGGTCGGTCGGGCCGGGAGGTTTGGCTACGGTGCGGCGCTTGATGGAACGGCGTGTGGTGGTGCGGGCGGCGTTGGGCGGCCTGGCGGTCGCGCTGCTGTCTGCGCCGTACGTGTGGCACGCCGACCCGCGACAGCCACTGGTGCTGCTGCGGCTCGCGTTCCTGCCGCCGCTGGCGATCGTGGCCCTGCAGATGACCCTGGCCTGGACGCCGCTGGCCGAGGGGCAACCGATGCTGCGCGCGCGGCTCAGCGGCAAGCAGTGGCTGATTCTGGCTGTGGTCGGCGTGGTGCTGGCTGTGGTGGAGGCGCTGGGGCTGGATCCGATTCTCGGTCGCGACCTGCCCGGTTACCTGCCGGAGAACCGCGCCGATGTCCTGATCGGACTGCCGTGGTTCGCGCTGTTCCAACCGCTGCTGTTCACGGCGGGCGTGTACGCGTTTGCGGTGCGGTTCTGGGCGCAGCCGTGGGCGGGCATTGGCGCGGTGCTGCTGGCGCGCGTGGGACTGGTGGCGGCACAGCTCCCGGATGCGCTGGCCGCGCCGCCGCAGGCGCTGCTGCTGGGCGGCGCGGCGCTGCACGGGTTGGTGTGGGGCGTCAGCTACCGTTACTGCGGCTTTGCCGGTCCGGTCGTGCTGGCCTTTCTCACCACCTGCCGGTTTTTCGTGACGCTGTGAGGCGGCGTCGCGGAGGCGAAGTCTTTGGGCCACCTGGCTCGCGGCAGACCACCACGCCCCAGCAAGGCAAGCCGTCGAGACGACGGCGCTCCAGGGGACGGCCTTGGAGTCGGTGCTCTCTGCGGGAGTGAATCGGCAGATCCTTCAGGCGGTCCCTTGCCCGTGGCCACGCACAACCGGGACCGCGCAAACGCGGTACTACAAGCCTGGGGACGGGTTGAGCGTCAGATGATGTTTGGGGATCGCGCCATGGTTTTGACGGTTTCGCGGCTGATCAGGTTGGCGGTGTAGAGGTTCAGCAACGCCTTGTCCATGGTGACCATGCCGTCCTTGGCGGATGTTTCGATGGTGGCGGCGAGCTGGTGGGTTCGTTCCTCGCGGATCTGGGCCCGCACGGCCATGGTGCCGAGCATGATCTCGAACGCTGCCACGCGCTGGTCTTCGGCGCCTTTGCGCGGCAGCAGCCGTTGCGCGATGACCGCTTCGAGGGCCGCGGCCAACTGGGTGCGGACCTGGTTTTGGCTCGAGCCGGGGAAGATGTCGATGATGCGGTCCACGGTTTGGGCGCAGTCGTTGGTGTGCAGGGTGGCGAAGACGAGGTGCCCGGTTTCGGCGGCGGTGAGGGCGGCGGAAACGGTCTCCAGGTCGCGCATTTCGCCGACCAGGATCACGTCCGGGTCCTGGCGCAGGACGTACTTTAGCGCGGTGGCGAAGCTTTTCGTGTCCGCATGCACCTCGCGTTGCTCGATCACCGCTTTCTGGTTCCGGTGCACGAACTCGATCGGGTCCTCCACGGTGATCACGTGACAGGAGCGGGTGCGGTTGATCTCGTCAATCAGGCAGGCCAGGGTGGTGGACTTGCCGTGCCCGGTCGGGCCGGTGACCAGAACCAAGCCCTGGTGCCGCCGTGCCAGTTGCATGACGATCGGGGGGATCATCAGCTTGCGCGGGTCGGGGAGAGTCTGCGGGATGAGGCGCAGCGCGCAGGCCACGGTGCCCTTCTGGTAGAAGCCGTTGACGCGGAAGCGGCTGTCGCCGCCGCCGTCGTTGCCCGTGTCACCGAACCGTTCCGTGACGCTGAGCGCGAAATCGATCTCCTTCTCCGCCTCGAACTGCGCCCGCTGTGCCGGCGTGAGCACGCTGAAAAGCAGTTTCTGCGTGTCCGAAGCGGTGAGGGTCGGCATTTCGAACTCCTGCAAGTCGCCGGCAATGCGGATCTTGGGTGGTGACCCGACGGTGAGGATCAGGTCGCTGGCGCCGAGCCGCTCCGTGTTGCGCAGCAGGCAGCGCATG
Organism: Lentisphaerae bacterium RIFOXYA12_64_32; assembly: GCA_001803235.1. GTDB lineage: Bacteria > Verrucomicrobiota > Lentisphaeria > Oligosphaerales > YB12-FULL-65-16 > YB12-FULL-65-16. The sequence goes on along the minus strand of MHBL01000464.1, from coordinate 1,736 downwards.
TTCAGTTCGAGGTTTGCGGACCCGCCCGTGCCGGCGGCCCGGCTTCGCCGCCGCAGCGTGTCGATCCCGGTCTCCATGCCCTGCGCGGCCAGCAGGAACTCGTCGCGGTTTGTGGCGTGCGTGGCGGCTTGCTCGACCGTGATGAAGCCCTGCTCGCAGCGTTCGACCAGGGCGCGCGTGAAGGTCTGCATCCCCTCCGTGTCGCCACTCTTGAGGACATCCTCGATCTCCGCCAGGCGCCGCCCGGCAATGATCTTGCGCACGTACGGCGTGGCCACGAGCACTTCGAGCGCCGGGACGCGGCCGTTGCCCTCTTTGCGCGGCACCAGCCGCTGCGACACGATCCCGGCCAGCGCCAGGGACAGGTCCTGCGCCACCTGGTCGCGCAAGTGCGTCGGGAAGTAGTTCAGGATCCGGTCCAGTGTCTGCGCCACGTCGATGGTGTGCAGGGTGGTGAGCACCAGGTGTCCGGTCAACGCTGCGGACATCGCCGTCTGGATGGTCTCCAGGTCGCGCATTTCGCCGACCAAGATCACGTCCGGGTTCTGCCGTACGACATGCTTCAGTGCCGCGGCAAAGTTCTCCGTGTCCGTGCCCACCTCGCGTTGCGAGACGATGCAGTGCAGGTCCTGGTGGATGAACTCGATCGGGTCCTCGACGGTCACGACATGCTTCTGCATCGTCAGGTTGATGTGGTGCAGCATGGCCGCCATGGTGGTGGACTTGCCGCTGCCCGTGGCGCCGGTGATCAGCACGAGCCCGCGCGGCATCTCGGCCAGGGTCTTGAGCACCGGCGGCAGCAGCAGTTCGTCGAACGACAGGGCACCGCTCGGCACGCGTCGTGCCGCCATGGCCAGCCGCCCCTTCTGGTAGTACAGGTTGAGCCGGAACCGCTCCGTCTCGCTCAGCGACACACCGACGTCGAGGTCGCGGTCGTTCGTCAGCCGCGCCGCGAATCCGGCGGGCAGGTACTGCTCGAAGAACTCGCTGAAGTCGGCCTCGGACACCGCGTCGCCGTGCAGCGGGCGAACGCTCCCGCCAATGCGGAATCCCGGCTCCTTGTCCACGGTCAGGAACAGGTCCGAAGCCTGCCGCGCGTCCATGCTCCGGAGCAGTTCTGCAATGTCCATGTGTTTGTACCTCGGATTCAGCGGCTCGGTCGTGGCGTGGCCGGGGCCTGTCGAGGCCGGGCCGGATCCCGGTCAAAGTGCCGTTCCCGACAATGAACCACGGCCACGGCCCGATTTCAAGTTGTCGGGCCGGCCGGACAGGGCTGTTTCAAGATTCGTGACTGTCGCGTGCGGTGAGTACCCCCGGCGTGTCCCCACGCCGGGGGGGGGGACGGCCTGAGGACAGGCCGCCCCTACTTGGTGTGCGCGGAGGCGTGGCCTTCCGAGACGCGGCGCCAGATCTTGAAACAGCCCTGCCGGACGGATGGCAAGGTGCAGGGCCCGCGGCAGCGAGAGCGGGGGCGGCGGCATGGCCATGAGCCAACGGCGGTGGCTTGTGCGTGCGCGGCAGGATGGTGCTCCGCGAAGTAGCAGCATGGCTCCAGCCTTGCTGTCCCGTCCCCGATCCGCGCCAGGGCTCTCGCCCGGCGCGGGGACTGCAGGGCTGGAGCCATGCACTACTGCCTCAAGAGCGTCGATTCGCGATGTCCGCGGATGCGACTGTCGCTAGTGCTCGTCCGCCAGAAGTTCTCCCGCAATTCAGCGGCTCGCGCAGGAGGCACGGAT
>MHBL01000463.1 GCA_001803235.1 Lentisphaerae bacterium RIFOXYA12_64_32 | reverse complement strand
GGTCGTTGCCTGCACAGGCAAAGGAAGTGCGGAGGAATTTCTGGCGGCCAAGCACTAGTACGCCGGTGCGAAAATAGCGGCCTGCTGGCTTGCCCCGGCGTGTCTGCGTGAGTAGCTTTGTCTAACGGCGGAGAAGACGCGAACGGGGTCCAGTCATTCGAGGGAGGACTTACTATGTTGAGGTACCTGCTGGCGGCCTTGAGTGTTGCGGGGACTGCGGCGGCTTTGGCGCCGGCGCCGGCCCTGATCCAGAACGGCGGCTTTGAAGCCGTCAGCCCAGCCACGCCTGGTGTCGACGGCCTGGTTTCCGGCTGGAGACTCGGCGAACCGCCTCAGGTTCCAAGCAACTGGTCCCTGAACAGCGCCTATCCGGGTCAGTTCGCCATAGGCACGGCAGCGCCGCATTCGGGCGAACGTTTTGTGCGCCTCGAGGCGAACTCGGGGAAGACCGCCCACATCTACCAGATGTGCGTCGGGCTGGAACCGGGCAAGTGGTACCGCGTGTCCGCCTGGACGCGCGGCGACCCGGTCGCGATCGGTTTCTACGAGTATTTCGATGCCGGTCCTATCGGTGGGGCGACGGTCGTGCAGGCGGCCGCGTCCGGCGCAGATTGGCGCCAGGTGACCGGCTTCTACCTGACACCCACCAAGGACTACGCCCGCTCGGCCCTGAGCCTCTCGGTCAATCCGGGCCAGGCCGCCGATGTGGACGATGTTGCCATCGAACCGCTCGCCGTGCCCGAGGTCCCGGCGGATGCGCCGGACGTGACCGTGGAGAACGACCTGTTGCGTGTGCGCCTGTCCCCGGCCGGAACGGTCCGTGAATTCCTCTGCAAGCCGCTGGGCAAGGATTTCGCCGTGGCCGACGTCCCGGTGCGCGTCGTGACGGTCGTCCGCAACGGGATATCCATGCCGGTTTACTCACTGTCTCGCGATGGCGACCAGATCCTGGCTCGGTTCCTGGATCCGGAGGTGCGCGTGTCGTTGCGCGCGACGCCGCGCAAGCAGCATATTCTTTTCGAGGTCACCGACGTGCAACCGGCGGACGTCGAGAGCGTGAGTCTCGAGTTCCCGGTGCGCCGCCTCAAGACCGTCGCTGGCGCGTTCAATGCCAGCTACGACGACGAGTTCGGCGTCTGCTTCTTCGGCGTCTCGGTCAATGCCTACACCCGGTCGATCCCGCACGGTAAAGACGTCCAGGGCCTCAGCGTCAACTGCATCGCAAAGCACGGCATGGTCGGTGCGAAGTTCGCACTGGTCGCCGCGCCGTTCGGTCAGTTCAACGACGCCATCATGGAAGCGGAGCGCGACAACGGCCTGCCGTGCCCCATGCTCGAGGGCAAGTGGGCGCGCTTCTCCGAGCCCGTCCGCCGCTCGTACCTGTTCATGGTGGACGCGTCCGAGCAGAACGTCGACAAGACCATCGAGTACGCCCGGATCGGCAGGTTCGGCATGATCATCTTTCTGAAGAACAACTGGCTCGAGAACCACGGTCACTTCGACGTCAACAAGAAAAACTTCCCCGACGGTCGCGAGAGCCTCAAGCGCGCCGTGACGAAGATCCACGCCGCCGGTTTTGGCGCCGGGGTGCATGTCTTTGGCCCGTCCATCTCCCCGAACGATCCCTACATCACGCCCAAGCCCGACGACCGTCTCGCGATGGTGCCGTGTCCGCCGCTGGCCGCGGAGGTTGACGCGAAAGCGACCACGCTCCCGGTGGCCGCGGAACCGCGACTGCCCGCGAAGACGGCGCCCACCGCGTCCTCGCCGAACCAGTATTTGCGGATCGGCGACGAGATCATCCGTGTCGGCGACATTGAGGCCGGACCGCCCTGGCGCTTTGTCGGTTGCCAGCGTGGCGCGTTCGGGACCCAGGCCGCCGCGCATCCGGCGGGGGCCGAGGTGCGCGGCCTTCTGGTGGTCTGGGGCTTCTTCATGCTGGACCCTGACAGCACCCTGGCGGACGAGGTCACGAGCCAGTTCGCCGACGTGTTCAACGAGTGTGACTTCGACATGGCCTACTTCGACGCCAGCGACGGCATGCGGGGCGCTCAGGCGGAGACATGGTACTACCTCAACAAACTGCATTTGGGTTTCTACAAGAAGTTCAAGAAGGACGTGCTGTACCAGACCAGCAACGGCACCGGATCGAACATCTGCTGGCACCTCGTGCCCCGCAGCGCCTCGGCCGACGGGCATGGCGACCTGAAGGGCTACCTTGACGAGCGCCTCCCGGGCATGCTCAGTATGGCGGCCAACTACACGCGCTCCGATGTCGGCTGGTACTACATGTTCAAGGAAGTGCGGCCGGACCAGATCGAGTACGTCTGCGCCAAGACCATCGGCATCGATGGTTCGATTTCCATCGAAACATCGCTGGACTCCATGGAGAGCCACCCGCAGGGGCGGCAGATGCTGGAGATGATCGGCCGCTACGAGCAGTGTCGCCTGGCGCGTTTCTTCCCCGAGGATGTGCGTGAGAAACTCAAGGAACCGCAGAAGGACTTCAAGCTCTTCGAGGCCGGCCAGGGCGGCTGGAGCCTGTCCCGTGCCGCCTATGAGGAACCGCGTTTCGTGGACGCGCTCGACGGCCAGCAGAACGTGTGGACGATCACCAACGACCAGCCCGTGTCGTGCCGGCTCGGCATCGAGGTCACGCGCGGCGCCAAGGAAGCGCCGTCGGCCGACTACAACGATCCTCAGGCGGTGACCATCGAGGCGTTCGACGACTTGGCGGAGTACAAGGCCAGTGACTGGAACGACTACGAGAAGTTCATCCAGGGCGACGACAAGGCCCTCACCGAGGGCGGCGCCGTCCGCGCCGGCGTCACCCAGACGTTCGCCGTGAGCGACACGAACGGCAAGGTGGGGCCGCGCTGTGCCGTCTTCGCCGCGAACAACGCGGGCGGGCCCGAGGCCTGGGGCGGCATCGGCCGGCGCTTTGCCGCGCCGCTGGACCTCAGCGCGCACAAGGCCCTGGCGCTGTGGATCCACGGCGACGGCAACGGCGAGATGATTCTGGTTCAGTTTTGGGACACAAAGGGCCGGTATGCGCACTGGCGGCCGGCCATGACCTACAAGGGCTGGCGCCTGCACGTCTTCCCTATGTCAGAGGCGTCGAACTTCGACTGGTCCAGCGTGGCGTACTTGCTGTTCTACTTCAACAGCGTTCCGGCCAAGGCCTCGGTGCAGGTCATGTTCGACGACCTGCGCGCGCTGCCGGCCCTGCTCCCGGTCGCGCCGCTGGTCAAGCCGTCGTTCACCAACGGCAGCAACCGGGTGAGCTACCCCGTGACGCTGCAGCCGCGCCAGGGCCTCACCGACGAGGGGCCGGGCGGCGTCAAGTTCTGGCCGGGCAGTATGGCCGCGTCGCAGCCGGTTGCGGCAGAGGGGCCGACGCTGGAACTCAAGCCGGGCCCCAACACGATCACGTTCTCCTGCGACACCAGCCAGGGCTTCCCCGCCGGCACGCAGGTCCTGTTGTACCGCATGTGGCCGATGGAGAAGTAGCGGGGCGGGATGCGGGGCGACAGCAGCGCTTCCGGCTCCCCGCTTTCCGTTCACGTTTGCGACCTGTGCAGTGAGCGTGGTCGCGGACGTATCCGATAGGCGCCGTGCCTGCCCGTCCCCAAAGGGGACCAACCTGTCCAGCCCGGGGTCACGTGACCCCGGGATCGCCGGCCTGCCACCGTCCATCCGTCCCTGAAGGGGACGAACATGCGGGAGACGCGTACAGCACCGTGGTTCGATATGCGGCACCCCGTTGGGGTGCAATCGCTTGTGGCCACACCGAACCCAGGGTTTGGCAACCCTGGGCTGGACATGCTCGTCGCCGTTGGCGACGGGGAAAAGCCCGGACTCCCGATTGCAGACTTCGACAAGGTTCTCGACAACGGTTGCGGATCATCTATCGGACCAGACCTCAGGTCATGGTGAAGTAGCCTGGGGCGCGCAGGCCGGTGATGAGGTAGTAGATCAGGCCGACGATGAGCGGGATCAGGCCGGCGAGCACTTCGCCGGCGACCAGGCCGACCATGACCGGCTTGAACTGCTGGTACATGCGCGAGCCGCCGTAGCGCGTGACGGCGCTCTTGATCATCCAGCCGAGGAAGAACGAGAAGTACAGCATCTGCGCCTGGTGCGAGTTCAGGAACACGAACGCGATCGGGTGGATCGGCCACCAGGGGAAGCGCAGGCGGCAGAACGCACAGGCCAGGGTCAGTGCGGCCATGATCAGGAACGCGCCGAGGTAGGCCGGCTTGGGGGTGAGGTGCGCGAAGCGCGCCAGGCCGCGGACCTGCTCCGCCTCGGCCAGAACGCCTTGCGCCTCAAGCGTTCGCTTCATTTCCAGCGCCTTGTCGAACGGCAGGCGCGCGGAGTAGCGGGCCCAGCCGGAACTGGCGGTCATGACGCCGCGGTCGTACTGCCAGTAGATGGTGGCGGGCAGGGCGACGGCCAGGGCCAGCACGACGGCCACGATGCACCACACCGTCGCCTTTGAGACCTTGGCGCCGGCGATGTCGGCCAGGTGCAGCGACTGGACCATGAACGGCATGGGCGACCAGCCCGGCCCGATGAGGACCACCACGGACGCCATGACCATGACGGCCAGTGTCTCCGGCCCGACGGCGCGGCCGCCCATCAGGCCCCAGACCATGGCGCAGGGCAGGATCCAGGTGCCGATGTAAAAGGCGCCCGTCTCGGCCACGGTCCGGCTCACGACGATCAGGACCATGAGCGCGATGCCGGTGAAGATCAGGGCCATGGGCCAGTCCAGTCCGGCGACCATCAGCAGGATGACGAAGACCGTGGTGCCGACGAGGAACAGGCGCATGCCCCAGACCGCCTGGGGTTCGGTGGCGTCCTTGTCGACGTTGCGCACCCCGACGCTGGCGGCCAGCACGTTGCGGTAGTAGTGCCGGCCGGTGTAGAGCACGGCCAGCAGCACGCCGAAGTAGCCGCCGGTGTACATGAACACGGTGGTGTTGTTGTACATGCTGAACCCCTTGGTCACCGAGATGCCGTAGTCGGAGAGCAGTCCGATCACCAGGCACATGACGATCGGGGCCAGGGTCAGGGACAGCGCGACATCCGAGGCGAAGAAGTAGGTGATGCCGATCACCGAGAACATGATCTTGGGCGTGAACAGCGACCAGCCGTCGCCGGCAATGAACAGGGGGAATTTCGCCGCCAGGGGCGAGAAGTCGAGGCGCAGCCGGATGGGAATCATCGTTTGCGGCCACCACAGGCAGAGGTAGTTGACCATGTGAATGATGGTGACCGCGCCGGCCGCGGCCAGGAACCAGCGGTTGGTGAAGATCGATTTTCCGTCCGCGTCGGGCAGGAGCGAACCGGCGAACGAGGTGATGGGGTAGGGCAACTGTTCGTGGTGCATCCACTGCCGGTGGAACACGGCGGCCAGGCCGAGGGTCGCCAGGGTGATGGCCAGGGCCAGCGGCACCCAGATCAGGAGCGGCCGGGTCCAGGCTTCCCACGGCACGTCGGAGAGCGCGATGTGCCCGGTGCCGGTGGCCATGCCGGTCACGTAGCCGGTGAGAGCGTCACCGTTGCGGCATTCCGGATTGGCGAGCAGGCGCGGCGAAACCAGGTCCAGCACGTGTTCCTGGGACCAGCCCGGCGTGGTGCGCAGCAGGTAGTGCGGGAGCATGAGCGCCGAGGGCCAGCAGTTCACCAGGCCGTAGAAGGGCACAGAACAGGTCACCAGTGCCATGGCCGTGATCAGCGCCAGTTCCGCCTTGGTGAAGGTCCACTTCCAGCCGCGCCGCCGCGGCCAGACGATCAGCACCAGAATGCCGATCAGCAATGCGCCGTAGATGAAACACGGCATCAGGTTCGGCACCAGCCGCGTGGAGTCGGGCGCGTTGATGACGCAGTCGTGGAAGTAGCAGAACCCGCCGATGCCGGCCGCGCACAGGAGTCCGAGGATGATTGCCCGCCAGGTCATAGGTGTATTCCTAGGGTTCGGGGTTCAGGATGTCGGAGGGGGGGGGGCTGGCACTCGATTGCGGTCGATTGCAGTCGGTTGCATTCGATCGCGGCCGACGGTGTTCATGGGTACTCCACGATGCCGCGGCAGGCGGGGTAGCCTGTGCAACCCCAGAAGGGCCGGTTGCCGTTCCGCGTTTTTCTCAGGCGCGTCGGCGCGCCGCACTTCGGGCAGGTAGGCCCCTCATCCGGAACGCCATCCTGCTGCGAGCGAGCTTCGCTGCGCACTGTGCTCATGCGTTCGCGGAAACCCCCGGTCTCCACAAACTCATCGCCGAGGCTCTTCAGGTACTTGGCCAACATGTTAAGCGTGCGGGTGATGAGAATCAGAAGCGTGTTGGCCCGCACGATGCCATCCTCCGAAGACAGCTCAGGTTCGAACTTCCGGTATTGCGCCAGGATGTGCAGGCAGACGCCGCGGTTGACATCGTTGCCGTAATCGGGTTTGTCCAGTCGCACGCCGTAGACACGCTTTGCTTCATGGCTTTCCATCGGCCACGGAGCCTGCCAATCCATCATCAGCCACTTGTTGTAATCGTCCCGCAACTCGCAGAGACTGGCCCGGGCCACGTCCAGAAGCTCAATCGCGGTGGCGTAGGAGGTCATCAGCCGTTCTGAACCTTCGGCGAAGTTTCGGCATCCTGACCGCGCCGCCTGAGTCATCTGCGCAAAGGTGCGCCCGCCAGGGTCGTTCCGCAAGTCCAGGTGGCGATTGCAGAAATGCCCTGTCCCAAGTTCCACAACATTCGCCAGCACAAAGGCGTCCATGTAGCGGTAGCCGGCGGATTTTCGGAACAGATCCATAGCGTTTCTTTCGGTCGACAGCAGTCGATTGCACTCGATCGCGGCCGATTGCAGTCGACTGCAGCCGATTGCGGTCGACAGTGCCCCGGTGCGGGTGACACCATACCAGCCTCGACGATGGAGGCAAGCGGTCTCACAGGCATGAAAAAGTCGACCGCGTGCTCGTCACCTGGGGCTGAGAGAGGGTTTTGTGCAGGCCGGCCGCCGTGCCCGCGTCGGCTCACTCCAGCCGGATGGCGCGGATGCGCAGGCGCACGCCAGCCTGGCTGGTCGGGTCGAAGCGCAGTCCGGTCAGGCATCCGCCCCAGTAGTCGTTGCCGCCCACGTCGAACGTGTAGGTGTGGAACGCGTCATCGCCTTCGGTCTTCACGTGGACGCTGGCCGACTCGCTGGCGCCCGGGAACGGTGTCGTAGTCCAGAACAGTTGCGCTTCGCCGGCCTTGCTGAGCGCCATCTCGAACACGACCTTCGAGAACTTGCCGGCCCGGACGCGCAGAGCCGGCGAGCCGAGTGTCGGGTCGGTCGTCACGGTTTCCGCAACCAGGATGCCGTCCTTCACGTCGAACCCGGTGATCCCGCCCGTGCCTTTCCAGGCACGCAGTTTGTCGCCGGCCCAACTCGTGGCTTCGGAATAGGGCTTCGGCGACCCCGCTTCGAGCGACGTGCGGTACCAGGAATCGTACGGCCCGAGTCCGACATCCTCCGGGGCGAGGTCCGTGTGCTCGGAGGGCGCGTCGGCGAACACGTCCCGGATCGCGTCGAGGTACGAATAGCCGCGGCCGCGCGTGGGTTCAATGTAATGCCCCTCGCCGTGCTCGTTCCAGCAGCAGAAGACAACATGGTCTTTTTCCGGGCCTGCCGTGGGCGATGCGTCCATGACGGTCTTGGCGCGCTGGCAGAGGTCGCGGAACTTTTCCGCGGTGTTCTCGGAAAAGAAGAAGTCTTCGTGCCAGGGTCGCGGGTCCCAACCGGCCATGGCCACCGTGATGTCCGGTCGCAGGTTCAGTTTGCGTTTGAACCGCCAGAGTTCTTCCTGCTGCTGCACGAAGACGTCGTACGGCGCGCACACGGCATTGCCGACTCGTTTCATGTCGGGTGGCGTCCGCCAACCGTTGCCGTAGGCGGACGTGGCGTCCCAGCCTTCGTCGGCAATGGCCTTCAGTGCGTCGGCGTCCTGGCTTTGCGCGCAGGCGACCAGGTACAGCCCGCCCAAGCCGCGGCGTTTGCACTCCTCGCGCATGGCGTCGAGGGCCTTGTGTACGTTCGCGCTGCCGTCCAGGTTCTTGCGCAGTCGGCTCGGGACCCAGACGTAGAGCACCGGCTTGCCGTCGATGCGGATGTACTGCGGGTGGCTGAAGTAGTTGTCGATCCAGAACGGCAGCACGTTCTGCATCAGGTCGTCCTGGCTTGAGACGCCCAGGGCGCAGCCGTTTTCCCACATGATGCCAAAGTTGATCATGTTCAGGTAGCGGGCTTTGAGCAGGCCGTCATGCAACGCGTGCCCGATGTGCTGGTTCTCAACCGTGACCGGTGTGTCCAGTACGGTGCGGTAGAAGCAGTAGATGAGCCCCGAGATGCCGTGTTCGAGGCACTGCTTGATCTGCCAGTCGGCGACCTCGGGCGTGCCTTCGTTGTACCAGCCGATGACCGGCTTGCGTTCGGGCCAGGGCTCGATCTTGCCCCAGCCGTAGTGCGTGCCCGTCTTCCACAGCGCGCAGTAGTGCGTCCACAGCGTGTACTTCGTCTTGACCGGGACGGGCACGGGCACGTACTCGTCCTTGGACGGGGCAAGCGCGGGCTGGAAGGTCTGACTCGAGGTCTGCGTCGTTTCGGCCATGCCCGGGCCGCTGACGGTGACGCGGAATTCGCATGTGGCGGGGTCGGCGGCCTCGACGGTCCAGCGCAGTTCGCCGTCCTGCTGGTAGCCCAGTGCGGTCAGCGACTGGGTCGCTGGCCCCTGCATGGTCGCGCCGGCGGGGACGCCCAGCGTGACGCTCAGGTTGGCGAGCGGCCCGCCGGTGTTGCGGAGCCGGGCCACGATCGTCTCCGGCCGCTTGGCGCGCGGCAGTGTCGAATCGGTGAACACGCGCAGCACCTCGACGGTCGGTTCGGCGCGCACCTCCGTCGTCACCGTGAGGGATTCGACCCGGGCTGTGGCGCCATCCACGTCTGCCGGGACGAGGCCGAGCGCGAGAAGGTTCCCGCCCCACGCCGGCCACTTCCACGGCTCGATCACGTAGGTCCGCATTGCCCCGTCGGCGTTGACCGGGAAGGAAATGCGTCGGCCGCCTTTGGTGGTGGCGAAGATCAGTTCGGCGCACGACCCCTTGTCCACGGCCATGCGGACGTTGATGAAGTCCTTGTCATCGACCGGTACGTCCAGGTTGTCGTGGATCACATACGAGTGGCGCAGTGGCGTCTGGACGACCATGGCACCGTCGGCGCAGGCAACGGTTGCGCCGCCCCCATGCCAGCCTTGCAGGTCGTTGCGGAACTCGAACAGTGCCGACGTGATGCCCGTGCCCGCCGGCCGCGCCGTGATCCCGTACGTCTTGTACAGGATCTCGGTCGTGGACAGGAGCCGGTCGTAGACGGTCACCTGCTCGATGGCGCCGGCAAAGCTGTTGCCGTACGCCTCGGCCGTGCTGCCGATCAGCAGCGGGTTGACCGTGGGCTTCAGTGCCGGGGCGCCGCGCGACACGGACGACGGGATGCCGTTGACCCAGAGCGACGACTCGACACCGCTCCACAGCGCGAAGATGTGGTAGCGCGCCTTGGGGACCGGGATCATGGCCCGCACGCGCGGTTCCCAGCCCTTGCCGTCGTGGACGAAGAACGAGATCGCGCCGCCTTCCAGCGGGGCGTCGATGCGCAGGAGGTACTCGCCGTCCTTGAACACGATGGCGCGGCAGGCCGAGAGGTCGTCCGGCCACACGATCGCTTCGATGGTGAAGCCGCGTTTCAGGTTCAGGTCCGGTGCGGACTCAACCCGGGCCCCGCCTGTCCCCGGCAGGACCAGCATATTCCGGCCGTCGCGCTCGGCGATGGCGCCGCCGTCCAGCAGGGTTGCGGCGTGGTTGCGGCCGGACAGGTCCTGGACGACGGCGGCTGCCGGCGTGTCGAACCGCCACTGGCCGACCACCCCGTCTTCGGCGCTCAAAGACCAGCACGAAAGGGCGAGACTGCTCAGTGCCAGGGCGAGCGTGGGTGACCTCATTCGGGGTGTGCTCCTTTTCTTGATCTGCGCGTGCAACTCGCCCTCACAGACGGGCGACCTTCTCCTGGCGATGGTCGGCTGCGGCCCTGTTCGTAGTGGTGTCGCAGTCCCGGCGGCCGCCCCCGCCGGGCAAGACACCATCCCCGCGCTGCGCCGCCGCAACACGCCAGATGGGCTCTTGGCGCTCCACTTCGTTGCGCGCACTGCGAGCCCACTACGAGCGGGCGTATCCTGCCGCCCACGGCACCGCTCACGGGCCGCCGTGGCAGTACATGTCCGAGTTGGTGCGGAACTCGCCGTCGGTCATGAACCCTACGTGCCCGTCGAGGAATACACCGTTGGCGCCACTGGTGTGGACCCGGGACGCAGGGCTGAACAGGATCTTGCAGCCGGTCGTGCAGCAGGTGCACGTGTCGGCCTCGCCCGGGCAGTGGTGCGTCCAGGCCCAGTTGCTGTCCATGAGCCAGAGCACATCGGTCGGGCGGCGGAACTTTTTCAGACTCCGGGAAACCTGGCCGTCGGTGAGAAACACGTGATTGCTCAGGTTGATGGGCGCGTACTGGACGGCGCGCAGCCCCCCGCTGGGACTCGTGTTTCCCGGACAGGTGAACACGCCCCGGTTCGCGGTGCTCGGCGTGTCGCCCACATAGGGTGCCGTTTTGTCGAACCACCAGTTCGTGTGCGGGCCGGTGCCGAGTGGGACGCCGGTGGGGGTGTAGACGATGGGCATCTGCTCCTCCCACTCCGAAGTGTACGAAGCCAGGGCCACGCCATGCTGTTTCAAGTTGCTCTGGCACGCGGCGGACAGTGCTTTCGTCTTCGCCTGCTGCAGCGCCGGCAGCAGCAACGAGGCGAGAATGCCGATGATGGCGATGACCACCAGCAACTCGATGAGTGTGAACGTTTGCCGCAGGGGGCGCGTGGTGATGTGCATCCGGTCTCCTCCAGGACGAATCGGCTCATGGGCCCAGCGATAGCGCTTTGACTGGCGGTTGCGAACCCCGCGCCCGTGGCGTCACGCACGCGCCATGCCACATGGGACTTGCCGCGGTTACTTGCTCAGGTGCCCCCAGAGGTCGCCCGTGTTGCTGGTGATGGCGCCGTAAGGCAGCCACTCGGCGTGGCCGTCCAAGAACAGGCAGACCGTGCCGACGCCGTGGCGCGGCCAGGGCCTGCCGCTGCTGGTCGGCGCACAGACCGAGCAGGACATCCACCAGCCGCCGTACGGGGTGGCAGTGTCCAGCGCTTCGCGGGCATCGCACTTGGTCAGCAGTTCGGCGGGGCGCTTGAACTTCGTCATTGACCGACTGACCGTCTTGCCGGGGTCGGGGATCACGTGCGAGTTGTCGCCGTAATCCATCAGCACGCTGCTGCCGTGGTGCCGCTTTTCGGACGGGCAGTGCCAGATTTCGCCGTACGGCGGGGTCGTCATGGTCCCGCCCAGGTAACCGGCGAGCAGTTGCGGCAGGTAGGGTCCGTAGAAAATCGTGGGCGGCCCAGGGTCGGATGTGACCAGGTGCGGCGGCAGTTGGTTGTCCCATTCATCGGTGTACTGCAGCAGCGCGTAGCCCATCTGTTTGACGTTGTTCAGGCACTGCGTTTGTTTGCTCTTGTCCTTGGCCTGCTGCAGGGCCGGAAGCAGCATTGCGGCGAGGATCGCGATGATCGCAATCACCACCAGCAACTCAATCAGCGTGAAGTACCGGGCCTTGGGCGGCAACGCGTTGCGTGTCCCGGTCGCCGTTGCTGCATCGCCGGGCCGAGACGTCGAGTCTGGATGTCGCGTCATGTAAGGACCTCCCGGAATCATCCCGCATTTTCCTTGACGAAAAGGAACATAGTACCGCTAACGGCGGTGTTCCTTGATTCCTGCGCCAAAAATAAGTACATTCTGGCCATGCTCTCCGGCGGAGATGCGCCAGATCCAAGCGGGGCGATGGCGCGCGGCGGCAATACGTCAGTGCCCCCCGGGCGGATGTGCCCGATCATGTGTGGGCGTTACTCACCGTTTGTCCGGGTCGTTCTGGCAAAGTGGCGGGCGCGGGGTTGGGGGTTTCCACATGCAGCGTTTCTCCAAATCCGAGTGGTTGCGCTCGAGCGGTCCGCCCATTCGGGTGCAGAGCGGGGTGTCGCACCCGCACGGGCAGCCGATGCACGACCACGATTTCGACGAACTGGTGATCGTCACCGGGGGTACGGCTCTGCACACCGCCGGGGGGCACTCCTGGCCGATTGCCGCCGGCGACGTGTTCGTGATCAAGGGCGACTGCCCGCATGAGTACGCCAAGTCCGAGAGCCTGACGATCGTCAATATCCTCTACGACGCCACCCGACTGGTCTTGCCCCTCGAGGACCTGCCCGCCATGAAGGGCTACCAGGCGCTGTTCCGTCTCGAACCGCACTATCGCCCCACGGAGAAGTTCGAGAGTCGTCTGCGGTTGTCGGACGGGGAGTTGAAGCGCGCCCTCGAGTTGGTCAACGCCCTGCGTACGGAACTCAACCAATTGTCGCCCGGGAGCCGGTTCATGGCCGTGGCGGCGTTCATGCAGCTCATCGGGTTCCTGTCGCGCTGCTACGAAGCCTCAGCGGCGACCGATGCGCCCCGCAACGTGATGCGCATGGCCGAGGCGATCGCGTACCTGGAGCAGAACTACACGAAGCCTCTGGACATCGGCGAGCTGGCGGAGAAAGCATGTCTGTCGCGGCGACACTTCCAGCGCGTGTTTCGCCTGGCGGTCGGCGAGTCGCCTCTGCACTGCATTCTGCGGCTGCGCATCGACCATGCGGCCGGGCTTCTGGAGCGGGAGACCAACCCGCGCGTCGACGAGGTGGCGCGGGCGGCGGGTTTCACGGACAGCAACTACTTCTCGCGCGTATTCCGCCGGACGATGGGCGTCTCCCCGCGCCGCTACGCGCGTCGCCCGACCGGCGGGTAGGGCGGGGACTCTGTCCCCTGCGTCCCCTGCTGGGAAGGGCCATCCCGATGCCTACAGCGCGTTCAGCACGTCGATCATCTGGCGGAGTCGGCCGTAACCGCGGCGGTTGAACTCGAAGGCGATCCGCGGCATCTCGAGCGTTGTCGTGTCTTCCTTCTCGTCCGGCAGTGCGGCGGTGAGGTGGATCTTTTCCCCGGCGATGATGTCGGCGAAGTCTTCGTTGAGCGCCTCGATGGCGGACGCGGACGGTGTGTTCTTGAGCCGGATCACGAGCTGTTTCCGCACGAACCGCATGGAGTGGTAGTTGCGGTAGAAGCGCGTGACGATCCGGACCGCCTCGTCGGTGCTGTTGGCGATGCGGTAGAGGTGGATGTCGTCCGGTGAAACGAGCTTGTCGCGCAACAGGTGTTCCTGGACCTGTTTGTCCCAGGTCTTCCAGTAGGTGGCGCCGGGCGGGTCGATCAGGACCAGCGGCATGAGCTTGCTCTTGCCCGTCTGCATGAGCGTCAGCGCCTCGTACCCTTCGTCGAGCGTGCCGAAGCCGCCGGGGAACAATGCGATGGCGTCGGCCTGGCGCAGGAACGTCAGTTTGCGGGTGAAGAAGTACTTGAACGAGATCAGTTTTGCGTTGCCCGCGATCGCCGAGTTGGCAGTCTGCTCCCACGGCAGGCGGATGTTGACGCCGAAGCTGTTCTCCGGCCCCGCGCCCTCGTGTCCGGCCTGCATGATGCCCGGACCGCCGCCCGTGATGACCATCCATTGTGCGTCGGCCATCTTGCGTGCGAACTCCGCGGCCAGGAAGTACTCCGGTTCGTTGGGCTTGGTGCGGGCCGAACCGAAGATGGTGACCTTGCGCTTGGCCGCGTGCGGCGCGAAGAGCCGGAACGCGTACCGCAGTTCGCGCATCGCGCTCTGGATCAGCTTGACGTCGCCGCGGTCCTCGACGTCTTTGAGCAGTTTGACCGCGTTGTCGACAATGTCGGCGACCAGATCGGGGTTGTACCCACCGCCCTGTGAGGCGATCAGTTCCTGAATGCGCCGCTTCAATTCGGGGTCGTTACGCCGGGGAGGTCTGTGTGTGTTCGTTGTCATGTCGATGAAGGTAGCGGCGGCGCGGGAAAAGGCAAGCGGGGTGGGGCGACGCCTCACGCGGACCGCGGCGGGTCGCTTGCACCGGGGCTCTGGCGGTGTCATGTTCTGGGGCATGACCGACGTCGCCGTCCTTCAATGTCGGAATGTGAGCAAGCGCTACGGCAAGAGCACCGTGCTCACCGGCATTGACCTGGACCTGCAGGCAGGGGAAGTGTTCGGACTGCTCGGGCCGAACGGCGCGGGCAAGACGACGCTCATCAAGGTTCTGCTCGGCCTGGTCCGGCCATCCTCGGGCGATGTCAGCATTTTCGGCCGGTCCTTGCCGGGCGCGCGCAAGGCGGTCATGCGCCAGGTCGGGGCGGTGGTCGAATCCCCGGCGTTCTTCGAGTTCATGACGGCGTTCGAGAACCTGCGGCACCTGGTCGCGCTCAGCGGCGGCATATCGCGGCAGCGTCTCCTCGACGCGCTGGACGGCGTCGGGCTCGCCGCGGCGGCGCACCGGAAGGTCCGTACGTTCTCACACGGCATGAAGCAGCGGCTCGGGATCGCGCAGGCACTGCTGCCCGACACGCGGTTCCTGATTCTCGACGAACCGACGAACGGGCTCGACCCGCACGGCATCGCCGGCGTGCGCGAACTCGTCCGCGACCTGGCCAAGACCCGGGGCATGACCGTGCTGGTGTCCAGTCACGTACTGACCGAAGTGGAGCAGGTGTGCGACCGGGTGATGATCCTGAGCCACGGCCGGAACGTGCTGCTGGCCGACGTAGAGACGCTGAAACGCCGCGCCGGACTGGTGTGGCTCGAACTACGCCAGGCTGACGTGGCGCTGCCGGCCGTGAGCGCTCTGAAGGTGGTCGAGCAGCGCGCCGATGCGGAGCGCGGGACGGTGGCGCTGCTCGTGGACCCGGTCGGCCGCGACATCCCTGCGCTGGTCCGCGATTTGGTACAAGCCGGCGCGGCCATTCACCGCGTCGAGCCGCGGGTTACGACACTCGAAGACGTGTTTATTGCCAACACACAAGCGGATGAGAGCGATGTTCGCACTGATACGTTTCGAAATCGCTAAGATTGGCGGCCAGAAGCGGGGCTGGACCGGATTCCTCGCGGTTGCCGCCATCAATGCGCTGTTCGCGCTTGCCTTCTACCTGCGGCTGCACCACCCGTCGCGCCACGCGCGCCATCGCCCGCCTGGCATGGACGAACAGATGGTGGCGGGGTTCATCAATGCACAGGTCTACACCCAGACCATCCTGGCGCCGACGCTGTACATCCTGTTCCCGATGATCCTGGCCATCGTCGGGACGCACATGCTCGCTTCGGAGATCGAGGCGGGCAGCATGCGGCTGATGCTGTGCCGGCCGGTGCGGCGCTGGGAACTGGTGCTGGCCAAGTTTCTGGCCCTGTGCGGCTACAGCGCTGTACTGCTTCTGGCGCTGCTGCTTTCCAGCTACGCCGTTTCGGCCACGCTGTTCAAGCCGACCGGGAACGTGATCATCGTGGCGCCGCTGTTCGGGCTCGGTGGTAACGCCGTGCACGTACTGCCGGCGTCCGAGGCGTGGTCGCGCCTGCTGATGTCCTACGCGTTCGGTTTCCCCCTGCTTGCCACGCTCTGTGCCATGGCCCTGATGTTCGCGGCCCTGACGCGCCACTTCGCCACCGCGGCGACGCTGTCCGGCAGCCTCTACTTCTGCAGCTACATCGTGACCGGCATTCCGCTGCTGTCCAACATCCATCCGTTCATGCCGACCATGTACCTGCACTTCTGGCGCTACGTGCTCGTGGCGGACATCCCCTGGGCCCGCGTCGGGTCCGACGCGCTCTACACCGGTGGCCACCTGACCGTGTTTCTCGCCGTCGCCATGCTCGTGTTCCACCGGCTGGACCTGTAGCGGAGGGGTGAGGGATGAAAGCTGAG
Source organism: Lentisphaerae bacterium RIFOXYA12_64_32 (assembly GCA_001803235.1). Lineage (GTDB taxonomy): Bacteria > Verrucomicrobiota > Lentisphaeria > Oligosphaerales > YB12-FULL-65-16 > YB12-FULL-65-16. The sequence goes on along the minus strand of MHBL01000463.1, from coordinate 5,209 downwards.
GGAGGACGCCAAAGGCGAGCGACCGCAGCCTGCAGTCCGTCTCCCGTCTCCGGCCGTTTGGTCCGCTGGGTCCGTTTGGCCCGTGGCGGCAGGGCGGACGGGGGAGGGCGCCATGTGGAGTGCGGGGGCAGAGGCCGGCTGGGCAAGCAGACCGGCGACCCCGTTTTGGCTCGGCGCGGAGCGCCCCGTCGCCTACGCGGACGGCCGCTTTCCGACACCACGGCGCCAGGCCCACAAGCGACACGCCAACCGGCTTCGCCCCGGCAGCCAAAGCGGCGTCGCCGGGCGCTGACGCGCCCTGTGCCGCCGCACTCCACATGCCTCTGCCGAGCGCAATCGTTCTCGCCCGTCACCGGGGCGCGACCAGAACGGCCTTGCCCGGGGTGGCAATCGGTTGCAGCCAGTCCGGGAGTGCGGGCGAGTCCGCCCCGTCCAGCGTGGTCTTCCACTCGGCGTCCGTCAGCCGCGTCGGGGACGTGAACTCGTGGTACGGCATGACCGCGCCGCGGCAGAGCACGTCCTGGCCGTTGAACGGGTAGAGCACGTACAGCGCCCGCGCCCGGCCAATGCCAACTTCGAGGTAACGGCCAAGAACCGGATTCGAGTGCACGTCGACAATCCGAGGCGCGTCGTCGCGGGGCGTGACGTACGAGTTCCCGGAGTAGAGCATGATGCCGGCAAGGGCGTCGCCGTACCCCTCCAGCAACTCGTTGTCTGCCCTGTTGAACGGCCGCCCCCGGAGCTGCTTGTGCGCCAGGGCTTCAAGCCTTCGGCTCAGCGCTTCGAGCCGACCCCAAAGTGTCAGCAGGTCGGATGGGAGTCGCGAACGGAGCGCCCGGAGCAGTTCGGGATCTTCGGCTTCCTTGCCGGCCTCAATGCGCCGCGCCAGAGCATCAAGGCCTTCGAGGAGAGTGCGGAAGTCGTCGAACTGGAGATCGGTCAGCCCTGCGATCTCTATAGCGTTGCTAATCCGTGCTTTCTCTTCTTCGTTCATGCGGTCAGACCCCAGCATCGAGCAGAACCGAAGAAAGTCCCAACCGCCACGAGGGGGCTCCTGCTCTTTCTCGTCCGGTCCGGTCGCCGCCCACTTGTCCTTCGCGTCAAATCGCATCGCCTTGGCCGATTTCAGCGCCGGCCGCGCCGGCACTTCATGCCACTTGCTGGCTGGGTTGTCCGGATCGTATTCCTTGAGGGTCTTGATGGTGAACCGCATATCCTCGGCCATCCACTTGTAGTCCGCTGGGAAAGGGCCATGTTCCTTGAGGACAGAGGTGGTCTGTGCGGCCAGATTCGCCAGGCGGGCGAAGAACTCCGGTTCCGGCTCGACAAACCCGGGCGGGAGTTCGAACCCGCAGGTATAGCTGGCCGTCTGCTTGGCCTGCAGTGCCCAGGTATGCCGCAATTGCGCCCAGCCGGCCAGAACGGCGTTGCAGCTCTTGCGCTGCCAGGCAACGCTCGACATGAACGCCGGTGCGTCCGGCTCGGGCGCGTCGAGCAGGGCCGCAACGCACTCCAGGTACAGGTGGTACAGGCTGTCCCCGGCGAAGAGCGGCTTGCAGGCAGCGATGGTCGCCAGCAGCCTCGGTTTGTCGCTGTACTCGAGCTGGCCGGCTGCGAAGCTGGACCCGAGCGCGGCGCAGACCTCGGGGCCGGCGGGGAACGGCCGTTCGAAGGCGCGGATATCCGTGGTGCGCTGGAACAGCACGGCGTCGGGCGTGCGGTAGGCAGAGCTGATGCGGAAGGACGGTTCGGTCCCGGCTGCCGTCGCGTCACTCGGGAGCGCAACCTGGTCGTTCACTTGGGCCGAGCGCCCGGCACGAGCACGGTCGATGAAGCCGTCCCGCAGTCTCTTCAGTTCGCCGAGCCCGGACACCCCCGGGTCGCCCCACCCGCTCCTGCTGTCCACGAAGGTCCAGTCGTCCGGCTTCCCCAGCAGACGCGCGTAACACCCGAACAGGCGTATGGCCTGTTGCTGCTCCTCCCACGGGAACTTCTCGATGGACGCCCTGAGCATCAGCATGGCGAGGAACTCGTCGTCCCGGGCGAGCCGGAACGGGATGGACTGCAGCCAGCTCACGGCGCGGAAGTAGTCGCGCAGGGCTGGTGTGCGGTTGTAGAACCCGCGCGGCTGGTAGCGGCTGTAGTCCAGCGCCAGGAAGGTCGGATCGGGCGGACCGAGCCAATCGGGCTTCATCACTGCGTTGGCGGCCAGGACGCGGGCGACTTCCTGGCGAACGATATCGGCGATCCCGTTGTCCGGCTTGACGGCGCCCCCCGCCAGCGTGAGGGCAGTCCCGAGCACGATCTGCAGGCGCTTCTTCGCACCGGCGACCAGTTCCGGCGGCAGCCCACTGAAGGACGCACTGGCATCGTCCAGGCCGCGGTTGAGGCCGGCGAGAATGCTCGGGAGCTTGCGCGCATTGGCCTTTTCGAGCGCGAGGATGGACTCCTCGTACAGCACGTGGTAGGCGTTCAGGAGCGAATCGGAGGTGATGAAGACCGGGACGTTCGTTTCGATGTACGGCGTGAAGACCTGCTTGTAGGCCTGGTTGCTGACCAACACCCGGTCGCGCTTGAGTTGCGCGACTGCCTCGGTGCCGAGTCCGCACTCCTCGGCGGCGATCTGTTCCCAGGTGCGGGGCGCGGTGTTCTCGTTGGCTACCGCGCAGGCCGCGATGACACAGACCACGGCAACGACCGCGAGGCCCCGAAGCCAGTTGGCGCGGTTGGACATGTCCCCTTGTTCCCCGCCCTGTGACTGCGCCGTACGCAGCCGACCATGCCTTTCCGGTTCCATCACACCGCCACGCCCTCCCTGATGATGGTCCGGACCAGCGGACTTGCGGCGCACGGGCCTTTGGCGAACTCGTCTCTTGAGTAAGTAACGGTCGACAGGACGATGCCGTTCTGGAAGCCCACTTCCCAGGCGAGGCGCATGACCCTGCGGTCGATGGCTTCGTCCAGGCGTTCGAGCACGACACAGACGTCCATGTCGGATTCCGGATCCGCGTTGCCGCGGGCGCGGGAGCCGAACGCGCGAATTTCCGCCGGCCCGCATGCCGAACGGACCAGCGCGGCGAACTGCTGGAGTATGTTGCTGTCCTGCAGGGACATCATGGTCCCGTTCTCCCTGGTTCCGCATCCCGTGTCGCCACGGCCGTAGACTTAGGGTGACCGTAGTACCATAGACGGTGCGGTGTGCTGCTGCAACAAGGTTCCGCGAGCACGTGTCGGGCGTCACGGCGTCACTGGGACGTGCTTACTTCGCGGCCTCCGCTGGCAGCGGGGGATTGGCCTGCTCCGGGACGCCCAGGTGGGTGCGGAAAAGGCGGTCGCGCGCCGCACTGCCTCGGGATGTGCCGGGCTCGGACGGATAGGGAGCGGGATCAGGAGTATCGGTTCGTTGTGCCGCCGTCCATGCCGAGTCTGCCCTACTGCCCTGGAGACAAAGACTGCAGACGAAGACTGAGAGACAAAGATGGGAAACGTGGGCGATCCAGGGCCTTTGTCTCCCCGTCTACGTCTATGTCTTCGTCTTTGGTCTTTGTCTCCCTCCGTTGTGTCCGCGGGCGGACACGGGTCTGTTCACTGCCGGCCGGTGCTGCCGAAGCCGCCGGCGCCGCGCGTCGTATCGGAGAGGACGTCGGCCTGGACGAGGGTCACGTCGGGGAGTTTCTGGATCACCATCTGCGCGATGCGGTCGCCACGGTTGACCGGGAACGGCTGTTTGCCGGTGTTGAACAGGATGACGCCCACTTCGCCGCGGTAGCCGGCGTCGATCGTGCCGGGTGTGTTCAGCACCGTGATGCCGTGCTTCAGAGCCAGGCCGCTGCGCGGCCGGACCTGGGCCTCGAACCCAACCGGCAACTCGAGGTAGAGGCCGGACGGGACCAGGCAGACGGCGCCGGGGTCGAGCGTGGCGGCGGCGCGGGCGCGCAGGTCGTAGGCGGCGTCGTCGGCGTGCGCTTTCCGCGGTGCGAGGTCCGCGGAACCCTCATGCATGCGAAACTTGACTTCGGTGGACACTGGACAGGACTCCGTTGTGGGGGCGATGTGAGGGGCGTCAGGTTTCAGTGTCGGGTGTCGGCCGGAGACCTGGGCCCCGGGGGTAATTCGATGGGGTGTCAACATCCCAGAAATGCACCGCGCTTGCTCCCGCCTCCCTCCTGAAACCTGAAAGCTGAGACCTTGCCCCCTCCGTGCACTCTCAGCGCCCGAGCAGGTAGAGCACACCGAGCAGGAGGATAATCTGGTCGATGAACTCGGCGGCGGCGCGGCGGGCGGTGTCAAGGGGGGCTCCCCGGGCGCCCTGGAGCATGCGCTCGACCGTCGGGACGATGAGCCAGCCGAGCACCACGGCGATGGCGCCAGCCACGAACGCGCCCATCCACCCGGCAATGGCCAGGACAAGCGGGCCGGCAATGATCCAGTGTGTGTACCGGCCGTCGATGGCATCGCCGCCGGGCAGGGCGTTCCGGCACAGTTCCGCCAAGGCGGCCGAGGAGACCAGCGGTGCGATGATCAGCCATGCGGCGTGTTCCGTGTAGACCAGTGCTCCGGTACAGACCAGCTTGATCAGGACGGTGGCTTGGAAGGCGCTGACGCGGAAGTACATCTCGTGCTGCGGCAGCAGTCCGCGCGGTCCCGGGACTTTGTCGACGACCCACATCAGTCCGCGCAGGTTCTCGCCGCCGGTGAACCACCAGTAGAACACGGGGAGCAGGGAGCCAGCCAACAGTGCGCCCCGGCCCTTGTCGGCGACGCTGACCAGCAACAGTGCGCCCAGCCACAAGGCCAGGCCAAGCAGGGCTCCCACGATGGGAAAGCAGACCAGCACGTGCGCCAGTCGCGTATCCTCGTCGGTTCGAAGCGGAACGCGCGTCAGCGCTCCGAAGGCCGCCACGAATGCGTTCACGAGTCCCACGTTGATCTCCCACGCGCCGAGCGGATTGCTGACTCCACAACGTTGCTTCGGACGGCCGCGTCCGGGCCGCCCTCTCTGTCAATCCCGGTGCCGGTCAAGACACCGTGCATTGGCCTTGCCCTCTATAACATGGCGCAGGCGTGGCGTTAAGGCAAGACCGGTTGGACTGTGAAGCGTGCAAAAAAGCGACCTTCGCGGGCAAACGGCACTTCTGCGAGGCTGAATCTAGTGCTCGGTCGCCAGAAGTCACCCCGCAATTGCGCGCAATGGTCCGCACCTTCCCAG
>MHBL01000462.1 GCA_001803235.1 Lentisphaerae bacterium RIFOXYA12_64_32 | reverse complement strand
CTGGGAAGGTGCGGACCATTGCGCGCAATTGCGGGGTGACTTCTGGCGACCGAGCACTAGGGCAAGCGCGAATGGCCGCGAAGAGGGAGAACCCAGGGCGGGGACGAGCCGGGCGGCGGCGCAGAGTGACACGCGAGTAACATGGGAGTCACGGGTGGAGATAAGGTCGACGGTTGACCGGGGCTGGCGCCTAGAGTGGTCGGAGCGGTTCGCTCCGACACCCGCGGGACCGGGCCGGTCCCGCCACTTTGGGCAGCCACCCCCAACCCTCCACCCGCGACTGACGCATTACATTTCCGTGTGGCGTCAACGGTGGGCGCCGGGCCTCCTGACCCGGCGCGTACCGTTGGCTTCTGTTGACATGTCTGGCCTTTCCTCCTTTTAGCAGTAATGTGCTGCCGTTCGGGGAAAGTCCAATTCCAGCAGAACCGAGACAAAGTTGGGCCTCTTGAACAACGATGATCCCGATGAACTCGATGATCTCGACAAGGCCCGGCTCGGACAGCCGTCCACTCACACCACGAAGCCGTAGAACCGTAGCGACAGGTACCCCGAGACTGGTGGCAGGTGGAAGTCAGGACTGGACCGGCGGGGCGAATGGTATGGCGTGCGATGGCGTTTGAGCTCTACCAACCGATTCTGAAACCACCGGCGCGAGCGGAGCCGCTGCTGGACGCAGCGTCGATCCCGTGGCGGAACGGTCTGCTGGTGCGCGCGCCGAACTGGCTGGGCGACACGTTGATGGCCTTGCCGGCGATCTATAGGGCGTCGCGGTTCGTGCCGCCGCCTTGCGGCACATTCGTGCTTTGCAGTCAGGCGTTGGCGGCGTTCTGGAAGGCTGTGCCATGGGTTTCCGACGTGGTTTCGTTTGGGGGGCGCCGCAGTGGCTGGGAGTCGGCGGCACGACTGCGGCGGTTGAGGCCGGGCGTGGCCGTGGTCTTCCCGAACTCGTTCGGGTCCGCGGGGGACGTATTCTGGGCGACGGGAATCCCCATCCGTGTTGGACGCTGCGGCGGCGGGCGCGCGTTCATGCTGACGCACCGGCTGCCAGCCTGGCGCCACGGCGAGGGTGTGGGCGAGTGCCACCAATTGTCGCACTACCTGGCGATCAGCGCGGCGCTTGGGGGCATCGGGTGGGATACACAGTTCCCGCCGCTGCAGGTCCCGGGCGCGGCAGAGATTGCGGTGCGGTTGGGCGTGGCGGGTGCGCCGTCGGCGTGGTTGGCCGTGGCGCCGGGTGCGGCTTATGGCCCGGCGAAGCAGTGGCCGGAAGCGAGTTTCCGGGCCGTCTGCGAATGGTGGTGCGGGCGTGGCGGGCGCGTGGTGGTGGTGGGGACCGCGAAGGAACAGGCGATGGCGGCGCGGATGGCCGCGGGGTTGACTGGCGTTGTGGATTTGACCGGCCGCACCAGCATGGTTGAGTTGATGGCGGTGCTCGGCAGTGTCAGTTGTCTGATGGCCAACGACAGCGGCGCCATGCACTTGGCGGCCGGCGTCGGGACCCGGGGCGTGGCGGTGTTCGGTTCGACGGACCCGGTTTCCACCGGCCCGATCGGTGCGCCGTGGGTCGTCGTCCGGGGAGAGGCAGCCTGCTCGCCATGTTTCCGTCGGACCTGCCGGCCTGATGCCGAGCCATACCGCTGCCTGTGCAGCGTGAACTCGGAGCGTGTTTGCCGGGCTGTCGAGTTCGTACTGGGGAAGGGCGAGTGAGTGGCGGGGGGGGAAGCAGGGAGCAGGGGGGGGCTGGCGGGGCGAGGGACAGAGGTCTTAGGTTTTTGGGGAAGACGTGGGGCATCGGGGGCTGTCCCCCGTGGCGAGGCCCGATGCCCGTGGCCCGTCGGCCCCTTACTTACGAATTGTCTTGGGTTTCATCGGCGCTGAAGGTACGCTACATTAGTAGTGGGTTCGAGGGTCAGTCTGCCTTGAACCCGTCGGTGTGGCAGGCGGGACGTGCACGGCACGCGCGCCCGGCGGATGTCTTGTTCGCTTGTGGCGCCGTGTGTTGACGGTGCTGCAGGGGTGGTTTCGGTTGCGGAAGGTTCCCACGATGAAGTGGCTGAAATGGCTAGGCTGGGTTCTGGGATTGGTGCTGACCATTGTGGCGTCGACGCAGTGGCAGAAGGGGAGGGAGCGCGCCTTTGCGGCCCGGCAGGTGATTTTGAAGGAGACCAAGCAGATTGAGGAAGAGCTTGGGCGTGTGGTTGTCGAGAGTCGCGAGGCGCTTCCCGGACTCGAGCGGCGCTACAACACGGAGGTTGCGGAGACCAAGAAGCTGGAAGCGCGCCAGAAGGAGTTGGAACAGCAGAAACAAGCCCACGAGCAGACCATGACGGTGCTGTCCACGGGGACCGGCGACCTGCAGAAACAGGTTGAGGCCACCGCGGAGCAGCAGGAGACGATGGGCAAGGACCTGCAGGAGATCCAGAAAATGCTGGCGCTGGTCGAACCGCAGATCAGGCAACTCCGTGAAGCAATCCGGACGGTTTCGAAGTCGGCAGAATGACGAGGAGTGTGGATGAGCACGGGTGAAAACAACCCGGGAGGGACCGGGGGGGACAGTCCCCGCGGCAGTAAGGCGGGCCGTACGAGCTTTGCCATGGTGGCCAAAGCGGCGCGAGAGCGCGCCGCTTTGGCGCGTAAGACAGAGGGTGGCGCGTCCGCCTCTGGCGACCCGGCGCCGGATGCGGTGGTGGTGGGGGCGGATTCTGGAGCGGGAGCGCAGGCAACGGAGGCGGCTGCCGGGACGACATCACCAGCCGCGCCGCTTACGGTGCATGTCAGGGACCAGGGCGCAGACCCGTTTGCCGATTCCTCTGAGAAGCGGATGACGAAGCCGCGTGCCGCGTCCAGGACGATCCATGTGGCAGCACCGCCGTCTCTGGGTGCTCCCAAAGCGCGGCTTGTTCCGGCTGCGGTGCTGGCGCAGGAAGCGTCAACGCCGCCACGGCAAGAGGTTTCTGCCGCGGTTGTCGCCCCCGACGACGTCCCCGGGACTTTGGCCCCAGCCGTCCTTGAACCTGGGGACGGGGCGCCTCCAGCACCTGCGGCTCCTGAGGCGGGAGCGGTGCCCGCGTCTCCCGAATCCGCAACGCACATGCCTGCTCGCAAGACAGGGATAAAGTCGGCGCTGCGGGAGATGGACATCGAGTCTCGCGCCACGGCGACGCGGACGCGGATGCGGACCGAGGACTTCAAGCCGCAAGTGAGTCCCACGGCGATTTTCTTCGTGTCGCTCGGTTGGGTGTACGCCCTGTGCGGTCTGCTCGCCGTCATGTGGGCTGGGCACAAGGCCAGCGAGTTCAGCGAGAAGGCGAGGAGGCCCGTTCTCGAGGAGAAGCAGAAGTGGGATGATCGGTTGAAGACCGAAAAGGACCGGCTTGCCGAGGCCAAGGCCAAGGTGGATGCGAAGGCCAATGAAGCCACCGAGGAGCGCCGACGTCTGGCGGCAGAGATCAAGGCCTTGGAGGACGAAGTGGCCAGGAATGAGGCGAAACGGAAAGCGATCTACCAGGAGATGGCGGAGATTCAGCAGGATTTCAAGCCTACCGGGCAGCAGGCGGCGGACACGCAGGGGAAGTTGGCCCAGACCAAGGAAGAGTTCAGCAAGCAGATGGGGGTGCGCGGCAAGATGTGGAGCTATTACAGCAAGCGCTGGGGCGAACTGAGCCAGGGATTCTGGAAAGCGATGAAAGAGCAGGCTCCGGCGCAGATGTCGAAATTTTACGATGACAATAAGCACACCGTGTTTGGGGCTGCCGCGGCGTTCTACGCGGCGGAGAAGTACTACAAGGCCGACTGGCGGCCACGCGCCAAGTCATTGTACCAGGCGGTGCAGAAGGATTTTGGGAATACGCCCTATGCTCCGTACGCCTTTGAGCGGCTGCAACAGCTCGAGGCCAAGGCGGATTTCAAGCCGGGAAACTACCCTGTGGCTCCGTTTGCGCGTTTCGAACTGGAGCCGATCACGGACCAGGAGAAAGAGGCGAAGCGCCAGCGCGACGAGGAGGCCGCGAAGCGGAAGGCGGAAGAGGAACGAAAGAAGGCTGAAGCGGAGGCCAACAAGAAGGGCGGGGGCGGGTGACGTCTGTGGTGCGGCCGGTGGCGCCTGGAGCCGTACCCCTGAGGGATGGGGATCATTTCGCGGTCTTGTTGCTGTTGCCGCCAAGGAACCGGACCAAGGAAATATCGTCCGCGGTGTTCCACTGCCTGTCGGGGCCGGCGCTGACAACGTCGAAACTCCCCTTCCGCGGGACGAGTTGGTACCGTGTACCCCATCGGTCCACGGCGGTGGCGAAACTTGCCTCCTTGTGCCGCTGAGCAAGGTATTTCTGGACGATTGTCTCCAACTGCTGGCTCGTTCCAGGGAACTTGCCCGTCGTGGCGTAGTTCTCCTGCACGGCCCTGGCCACCACCTCCATCTGCCCCTTAGTTTCCATTTCGGCGTTAATGTTGCGCAGCAGGTCGACGGCCGTGCCGAGCGAGATGTGGTTGGTTTTCGCCACCCACGTCAGGATGCCCATGACCATTAGGACTAGAAAGAGTTTCTTCATCTCTTGCGACTGCGGTCCATCCGCGACTCCATCGTGCTTTCGATAATGACGCCGGTGAGTACGTCTTCCGTAATGAAGCGCAGAAAGCGTTCCTTGCCGAGCTTAAGGCATCGGCAGGTGCGTTCGCCTGCGGTGACTCGGGCCACGGACGGCGTGCCCTTCAAGAGGCTGATCTCTCCGAAGAACTCCCCCGGACGAAGAACGGCACGGGGCGTACCTTGGACGGTGACACTGCATTCCCCTTCGTAGACCAGGTAGAACCAGGAGTTCGGCTTGCCTTCCTCGATGATCACCGCGTCCTTCTGCGGGGCGACAAAGGCAAAATCACCGGCCAGGGCAAGCAATTCACGGTCTGGCCATTCAGAGAACATTTTGTTGTTCCGGAGGAAATTGCAGACTTGGATGATGGTTCTCACCTTCTCCGCGCCGAGAGGCTCAACAAGTACTCTCTCGAACTCCGACCTATCGAGAACCAGCAGGCTGACCGGGCCGATACTGCGGACGGTGGCGGTGCGGGGGACCTTGTCGAGGAGAGCGATTTCGCCGAACACATCGCCGGTCTGGAGTTTGGCGACGATCCTGGGTTCACCGGCTTCATCTTCCCGTGCCACCTCGGTTTCGCCTGAGTAGATAACAAAGAGAGTGTCGCCGCGGTCTCCTTCACGAATCACGACGGTGTGTTTGTCGACCGTGACGAACCGCATGGTTTGGGCGATCTTACTCAGGGCTTCGGGTGTCAGGCCGCCGAACAGGACGGTGTCTGAGAGGAACTTGGCCACCGTATCGACGGACGGCGAGGCGTCCGCCTGTCTTCCGGGGGCGGCGACACGTCGTTCCGTGGGGAACCAGTAAGGGGCGATGAGTGCATAGGCATTGCTGCCGAACAGCCAGACTTGGCAGAGAAGAGGACCGACCAGCAGGGCGGCAAGGACCACTGTCACGAGGGTGGCCACGGGCCACGCCCATGCATCCTTCGGGAAGACAATTTTGTGCGCGAGCAAGCCGCTTTGGTCGTGCAGGAGGACTTGCCCCAGAAGGATGACAAGCCCCAGCCACACGATCGCATAGAAGGAGTAGAAGACCAGGTAGTTGTCCTCTTTGAGTCGGCTGGACGGGGTGAACAAGTGCCGGAAGAGGCGTTTGCTAAGGAAGGTCGTGGCGCAACGTGGCAAGTGGTATGCTTTGCGGAGCATGGCGTGGAGCAGGTTATGTGCTGGGGTGTCCCCAAAGGGCGACATCAACGCCAGGCCTGAAAAGCAGGCAGCCAGCAGGGCCGATTGGGATTGGGAGATGCACGCCAATGTCGCCACAAGAAAGGGAACCGACAGGGCCTGCATGGCGACGCTGGCCTGGCATCCTCGGCCACCCAGAAACGCATCGCGAGTGTCCACCGAGAAGAAAGGCACGCCCAAGTCCCAGCGTATCCGCGGACGATAGACTTCGCGGCCAAATCCGCTGAGGACAAACCCCTCGAGGAGATTGGCCACGCTGAGCGTCAGGATCACCATCAGCAGCACAGTGAGGCATTCAGCGCCCGTTCGGGGGATGACCGGAGCGAACTCAACCAGAGACCACACGCCGAGCGGGACGAACGCCAGGAACGAAACCAACGCCGTCTTGAGGCCCCAGCCGACAGGCCATCTTCGACCAGAGACGAGCTCGGGGGCGGGCGACGGATCGGCGGGATCATCGACGTTCTCAAGGAACCCATGATCCAGGGCATGGAGGACCAGGACGTAGAACCGGCGGATGCTGGGGCATTGCTGTTCGGTCAGAAGGTCATACAGAATTTCCTGAACCGTTCTTTCTCCGGAGAATCGGTCCATGATGTGTCGTTCGTTGGGATCCAGGGCAATGTAGTCCGCGCGGTGGAGCTGCTTGAGGAGACGGGTCCCGTCCTGGAGTTGCCTGGACTCTATGTCCGGCGCCAGCCGCAGCCTGCACTGGTTGAGCTTGTAGTTCATTTGGGGGTGTGCCATTCGACCCCGGTGCGGAACATGCCGTTGAGCATTGTCCGTACTTGTGCGACAACTCAGAAGAGCTCGGTGTTAGGTTGCTGGGCCATGAGATCCGGGGAGGGATACTTGCCGACGTCCCAGTGGGGCCATATCGAGCACGGCGACACTTGCCCTCGTGGCAACCTTGATCCTCGGATGTTGATCCCTGAATACCCGCGTCATTCCGTCGTTACTATATATGTCAAGTGTACCTGCGCAATGTAGGACGTAACCAAGGGGGGGGGCACGGGATTTCCTTAAAGGCAAGTACAGGCTTGCCAGGTGTGGAACTATGTTACGGGCAGGCGGCGGGGTTGCCGGACGGCCGCGCGCATGGGTGACCGTGCGACCGGATGAACACGACCTGTAGCGACTGCACGTTGTGACGGCGACGCGCCGGAGCGATGGCTCTATGGCCTCCCATAACATGACCTCTCATGGCGCGGAACAACGGATCCTCGTGGTCGGCGCCAGTCCTCTGTCCATCCTGGATCCGGGGCTTTGTCCGGGGATGGCGGTGACGACCTGTCCAGACCTGAAAGCCGCGGCAGACCGTCTGTTGAGTGAGGTGTTTGAGGTTGTCGTGTTCGACCTCGACTCGGCGGGGGGCGGGGAGGGGTTGGCGTTTCTGCGGCACGTCCGGCGCGGCAGCCCGGAGAGTGGGCTGATTGCGCTCGTGGGGGCGCAACATGGAGCGGACGTGCTGAGCGAAGCACAGGCACTCGGATGCCGGGTGGTCCTAAAGGGGGACGAGTTCGGGGATGGGGTGGCAGAGCGGGCGGTCACGGACTCGCTGAGCGCGCAAAGGCGCTTGGAGGGTGGGACGGTCGAGGTGGCCAGTGCGGGGGTGAAGGCGTTTGCTTCCCTGGTGCACCGTACCGGCCTGGCACTCGGGGAGAAGGATGTCACGGACCTTCTTTTCCGTCTGGGACAGGACGTGGTGGAGGTTTTCGACGGCGTGACCACGGGAGTTCTTGTGTCTCACGGTCCGCAGGCCGGGGTCACGGTTCAATGCCGGGGCAAGGTCCCGGATACCGCGCTTCGCGGGTTGGGTGAGGCGCTCTTGGAGTCCTATGTCTTGCTCGCAGGCCGGTCGCCCGATGTCGATGTGGCAAAGGTCAGGGTTGATTGTTCGACGCTGCGCCCCTGTGCCATGACGCCCTCGCGTCCCTGGTTCCTCCTGCCGGCGCGATGTGATGATGAACTGGTCGGGTTACTGCTGGCGATGGGGCCCGACGCGTCAGACTTCCCCGGTTTGGTGCCCGAGTTCCTTCGCCTGGTGGCCGAGCACCTGCGTGATACGCTGTGGACCTTCGACAGGGTGCAGATCGAGTTGCGTCGTGATCCACTGACTTCCCTGCCGGATCACGGATACCTGTTGCGCGCTTTGCCGAGAGCGTGGGGCCGGCGCTCGGGTGCGATGGTTGGCTTCGTCATGCTGGACGTGGACAACTTCAAGAATCTGAATGATTCCTACGGGCATCGGGTGGGGGATGCGGTGTTGGTTGAGTTGGCTGACCTGGTTCGTGGTTTTTGTCCTGAAGGGGGGGATGTTGTCCGCTATGGCGGCGACGAGATGGCCATCATCCTGTCCGGGACGGACCGGAACCGGGTGCGGGCCTTTGGGGGAGAGCTCATCGACAAGGTGCGCGCCCACGTCTTCCGCAGAAGCGGTGTCGCTCTGGATATTACTGTTTCCATCGGCATTGCCCTGAGTGATGATCCCGGGGTGGAGAACGACACCGACCTGTTGGAACTGGCGGATCGAGCCCTGTACCTGGCCAAGCGCAGCGGCCGAAACCAGATGTGCAGTTCTGCCGAACTGGCTAGGAGCGACTCGGTGGCGGCCATTCCGGCGCCGCGGGGCCAGGCTATGCCCTACGTGCCGATGCGGGTCGGCAGTGGTACCATCTTGGTGGTTGACGATGACGCGGCGGTGCGGAAGCTGTTGCTCCGGTTACTGGCCACGTGCCACTATGATGTACTGGAGGCGGGCAGCGCGGTGGAGGCGTTGCGGATCATTCAGTCGGAGCCGGATCGGGTCGACGTCCTGCTCGCCGACGTGCGAATGCCGGAGATGGACGGCATTGAACTGCTCAATCGGGTGCGGGATATCAACCCGAACATCATTGCCGTGGTCATCACCGGGTTTGCGTCCTCAGAGACCACGGTTTCGGCCATGCGCGCCGGCGCCTACGACCTAGTGGCCAAGCCATTCAACATTCATGAACTGAAGATTATCCTTGGGCGCGCTGTGGGGACGCGGTACCTGGTGCGGCAGTTGGCCGCCTATCATCTTCACACGGAGGAGTTGCTGCGGGAAAAGACCAAGGCACTGCACGATGTTGTGGACAGGTTACGAGCCTCCTACTTCAGGACGATGGAGGCCATCGTCAGGCTTCTGGATATCCACGAGACGTCGACGGCCGCGCACAGTCGCAGAGTCAGCGAGGTGACCGTCCTGTTGGCGAGCCGGATGGGGTTGCACAGCCCGGCTGAGTTGGAGGTGATCAGGTTCGGAGCCCTGCTGCACGACATCGGCAAGCTGGGCGTCCCGGACGCCATCATCAACAAGCCGGCGGCCCTGACGGATTCCGAGAGGGAAGTGGTCCGCGCTCACCCTGAACTGGGGTACCAGATGCTACGGTCGATCCCCGGGATGGAGGATATTGCCCAGATGGTCTACTCGCACCATGAACGCTATGACGGCACGGGTTACCCAAGGGGGTTGAGGGGTGATCAGACCTGCATGGGGGCACGCATCTTCGCGGTCGTGGATGCCTACGATGCCTTGCGGCATGACCGCTGTTACCGGACGGCGCAGACGCCGGAAAAGGTGCTTTGCGAGATCAAGGCAGGGCGAGGGACGCAGTTCGATCCCGCGGTGGTAGATGCGTTCTTGGAGCACTTCCAGGAGTTGGAGGTTACGTGTCTGCGCGAGGAGGGAACATGGGAGGCCGGCGTCAGGCCTGTGAACTGACGGGCGCGGGTGCGTGGCGGTTTGTCGTGTGGCGCACGCGCCGTCGTGACGCCCAGGGCTGTTTCAAGATCTGGCGCCGCGTCTCGGAAGGCCACGCCTCCGCGCGCACCAAGTAGGGGTGGCCTGTCCTCAGGCCGCCCCCCCGGCGTGGGGACACGCCGGGGGTACACCGCACGCGACAGTCACGAATCTTGAAACAGCCCTGCGTGACGCCAACGTGGACTTGACTCGGGCCGTGGCTGGAAGTACACTTGTGCGGCAGCAGACGGGCAGGTTGGATTTCTAGTTCGGTTCCCGTGACGATGCCGGGAGCGTTTCGGCAGAGGAAAAGGGACATGGCCAAGTTCGAGATTCTGGATGGTCCAAGCGCCGGACGGAAGTTCCAGATTGACGGAGGTCGTCTGCTGATCGGCAGAGGCGAGGACTGCGACATTCGTATTCCGCAGACCAGCATCTCGCGCCATCACGCGGCGATCGAACTGCTCAACGGTGTCTGGCACATTGAGGACCTCGGCAGTCAGAACGGGACGTTTGTGGAAGGGGAAAGGATCAAGACGGCCGAACTGGGTGGTCAGAAAACGCTCCGGGTCGGCACCGTCGCAGTCCAGTTTGACGCGCAGTACGGGGAGGGCGACCTTTCGGTCACGTCGGAGGAAGCGAAGGATGGGGGCTCGGCAGCATCCGCTCCGGCTCCCGGCGACACCGTGGCTGGGGAAGAGGTCGGGGGGGAGGCGCTGATCCAGGACATCCGGGAGATGGCGAAAGTCTATCCGGCTATCGAGGGAGAGTTCGGCCGGGTGATCATCGGGCAACGGGCGGTACTGGAGCAACTGCTGATCGCCATCGGTGCCGGGGGACACTGCCTGATGGTAGGGTTGCCCGGGCTGGCCAAGACGCTGATGGTGAGCACGCTGGCGAACGTTCTGCGCCTGAAGTTCAAACGCATCCAATTCACTCCCGACCTCATGCCGTCGGACATTATCGGAACGGATGTGCTGGAGATCAATGAGGCCACGGGGCAGAAGTTCTTCCGCTTCATCAAGGGGCCGATTTTCACCAACATGCTTCTGGCTGATGAGATCAACCGCACGCCACCGAAGACGCAGGCGGCGTTGCTCGAGGCCATGCAGGAGCGGCAGGTGACGGTTTCCAACCATGTCTTTCCGCTGCCGCCGCCATTCTTCGTGCTGGCCACGCAGAATCCCCTGGAGCAGGAGGGCACCTACCCGCTGCCGGAAGCGCAGTTGGACCGTTTCATGTTCAACATCCTCGTCGACTACCCGGAGGAGGCGGAGGAAGAGGCCATTGTCGAGGCCACGACATCGCGCAAGGACGTTCCTCTGAAACAGATCCTCAGCGCGCAGGACCTGCTGTCGCTGCAGGGCCGCGTGCGGGATCTGCCTGTGAGCCGGCACGTGGTGAAGTACGCCACCCGCTTGGTCCGGATGACTCGGCCCAAGGTGGACGGGAGTCCGCAGTTCATCAGAGATAATGTGTTTTGTGGGGCCGGGCCGCGGGCTGCGCAGTTCCTCATTCTGGGGGCCAAGGCCCGGGCGGTGATCCACGGTCGGGTGAACGTCGGGTGCG
Source organism: Lentisphaerae bacterium RIFOXYA12_64_32 (assembly GCA_001803235.1). Classification (GTDB taxonomy): domain Bacteria; phylum Verrucomicrobiota; class Lentisphaeria; order Oligosphaerales; family YB12-FULL-65-16; genus YB12-FULL-65-16. The sequence goes on along the minus strand of MHBL01000462.1, from coordinate 16,365 downwards.
AGGATGTCCGGGCTCTGGCGCCGCCCGTCCTCCGGCACCGCATCTTCACCAACTTCACGGCCGACAGCGAGGGGATTACGCCTGACGACCTGGTCAAGCAGTTACTGGTCTCGGTTCCCGAACCTGCCCCGAAAGATTACTGAGAACCTTCCTCGCTGTCAAGGCGGGAGGAAGACGCAGTGTAATGCGTCAGCGCCCCCCGGGCGGCGGACCGCCCGATCATACCCATGTGAAACTGCCAACGACGCACCCGGAGCCCGCGAGGACGCGGGCGCTCCAAGTCGGCACGCATCCAAACTGGAGCGCCCGCGTCCTCGCGGGCTCCGGGGCCGCAGTTTCATGGGAGTCGCGGGTGGACGGTTGGGCGGTAGATGGCCAAAGTGGCGGGAGCGGCTCGCTCCCGCGGGTGTCGGAGCGAGCCGCTCCGACCACTTTAGGCGTCGCCCAGGTCAAACGTCGACCTTATCTCCACCCGCAACTGACGCATTACGACGCAGCGGTGGGGTGGTTGGGGGACATCAGGCCCAGATGCCCGCTCGCCGGCACTCGTCGTCCGTGTTTCCTGCTCGACGTCGCCAAGCATCAGCTTCCACGGGGCGATTCCGGTGTCGACGCTCCGGTGGTGTCGCCTGCCCCGTCCGGGCGGGCCGTCGGGGGCGGTTCGGCCGCCAGGGACGACTCTGCGACGGGGGGTGCATCCTCCTCGCGGGTGGGTGGATAGTCAACCCCGATGATCAGGTACAGCACGGCCATCATGAAGCAGAGGAACGAGAAGGAATTGGCGTAATCCTTGTCGGCGATACTGATATTGACGAAGATCAGGAAAAGCAGGAGAATGAGCAGTTTCATCCCCTTGGGGAGGTCGGGCCAGATTCGGTGTCCGAAGTGGCGGTACCGGATGTTCGAGACCATGAGAAGAGACGTCACGAAAACAATGGCTCCGGCGAGTAGGGGGAGGCGGTCGAACAGCAGCGTGGCCGACCCTGCGAGCATGGCACCGGCGGGGGAGGGGAGTCCTTGGAAGATGCCCCTGGGCAGGGTGGTGGCGGGGTTCAGGAACCGGTAAAGCCGGAAGATCACGCAGCCCAGGTAAAACGCTGCCAGCAACCAGACGTGGGGTAAGGTCGGGATCGCCTGCCAGACGAGGAACCCGATGGCCAGCCCGAAGCTGGTCCCGTCGGCGATATCATCAAACACCGCACCGTGGCGGGTGGAGCCGTACTTGCGCGCCAGTCGCCCGTCGAAGAGATCAAAGAATTGCCCCACGAAGACCAGGACGAAAGCACGCAGCGGGTGGCCGGCATGGACGTTCCATATGGCGGCAATGCCGCAAAGGAAGTTTGCCAAGGTCAGGGAGTTGGCATACCAGGAGTCCGGTATGACCTTGCAGTAGAACGAAAGAAAGGCCAGTACGGTGCAGGAAACGGTCAGCAGGTAGACGAAGTGGCCCGAGGTAAACCAGAGGGGGTGGATGTGGTTCAAGGCAGTGACTGCGAGCAGAAGGGTGATAAGGGCGGTCTTGGCTTTTCCGAAGTGGTTGGCCGCCTTCTTCTGGATGAAAGCACGTGAAGCCTGCCCCACGGCGTCGGTCACCAGGAGCAGGGCGACCCAGCCCCCCGGGAGCCCGAGCGGTTCTCGGACGATGGACAGGTAAATCAGGCCTGGGAAGTAGACGCACTTGTCGCTCAGCGGGTCCAGCCATTTGCCGCTTTCGGTGGCCAGGTCGCAGTTCCTGGCAATGGTGCCGTCGGTGAGGTCGGAGATCATTGCCACAGTGAAACAGATGATGGCGGCCGTCCAGCAGTCTGCCATGGCCAGGAGCACACAGACGATTCCCAGTGGCATGCGGATCAGGGATATGCTGTTGGGGTGAAGGATGTGGTGTCGTTTGACCCACTCGCGGCCCCGCGGGTGCGTGGTCAACTTGGTGATGGCCAGCCGCTCCAACAGGAGCAGGCCGACGATCAGCACCACAATGATCCAGACTTCCGCCATTGCCTACTATCCCCGTCGCACGCGCGGCAACTCGCCGCCAGCCTGCCTGAGAGTTCAAGTCTTGAACCGGACGTCCCCGAACGGACTTCATCCCGGTCTTCTTCGATGAAACCGCGTTGCCCGCTCACGGGTCTGTCGCCAGCGTCGGCGCGGGCATCAGAAAAGGTCTTCCACCGGGAAGTGCGCGTGCAGTTCTTCCATCACTTTTGTTTCCAACTTGCGCATGCGTCGGCGCCCAGCCGCCGAGGCATCGTCTTCCCCCGCCAGATGCAGCATGCCGTGCACAACGTAAAGGATCACCTCGTGGCCAGTGCTCGTAGTATATTCACTGGTCGCCGCCACGGCCACATCCAGGCAGACATAAATCTCGGCTGCGGCGACTGCTTCGCCAGGGGTCGGAGGGGTGTCGCGCAGGTCAAACGCGATCACGTCGGTAACACGGTTCTTGCCAAGGTGGTTTCGATTCAGTTCCCGAATCTCCGCGGTATCGACCAGAATCACGTGGAGGGCAACGGCAGCCCCAGCGGAAGACGGGACAAACCCATGTGCCAGGCCGCTACTCTGAAGGGCTTGGCGAAGGACCTGCAGGAACACGGTCCTTTTCCTGAGCCGCGGTTTTTTCGGCCGTTTTGAAAAGATCACCTTCATCCTCGTACTCCTTCGGGTATCTGACCCGTCCATGGAGCATCATCTGCAGCGTCCGGGCGATGGTGTCGGTGGCCACCGTCAGCTCCGCAAAGGTCAGGTCTGCGTCGTCGAGTTGGTGGTCGCGAACGCGTTTCTGCACGATCTCGTCCACAAGGGCGCTGATCTTCTGGGGGGTTGGTTTTTCCAGAGACCGGGCGGCTGCTTCGCATGAGTCGGCGATGCTGATCAGGGCAATCTCTTTGCGCTTGGGCAGGGGGCCGGGATAGCGAAAGTCATGTTCCCCCACCTTCGCGTCCTGCGCTGCCCCGTTGTGCTGCTCCAGAGCGCGGCGGTAGAAGTAGTACACCAAGTTGGTCCCGTGGTGCTGCGCGATGGCCTCGCGGATGGGTTTCCGCAATTTGTACTTCAAGGCCAGTTCGATCCCCGCCTTGACATGGTTGAGGATCACCAGGCTGCTCATGCGCGGTTGCAGTTCCTCGTGCGGGTTGTCGCTGTGGAGGTTCTCGCTGAAGTACTCCGGGTAGCTGAGCTTGCCAATATCATGGAAATAGGCGCAAACCCGGGCCAGCAAAGGGTTGGCGCCAATGGCCTCGGCGGCGTGTTCGGCCAAGGTGGCCACCATCAGGCTGTGGTGGTACGTCCCCGGGGCCTCAAGCTGGAGGCGCTTCAACAGGGGATGATTGAGATCGTTGAGTTCCAGCAGTGTCAGGTCGGTGGTGACGCCAAAGATGAACTCGAAGAACGGAAGCAGGCTGGAGGCGACCATGGCCACGGCGATGCCGTTCAGGAGCGCCAGACCCAGGATTTTCGGCAGCACATCGGTTGGCACCTCGCTGTGAAAAAGAAAGACTGCACAGGAGGTGAACACCGCCGCGCCGATCCCAAGCCCAGCTCGAAACGCGTGCGATCGTTTGCGGGCTCGATGCATGAGCATGGCGGCTACCACGGAAGAGAACCCGCCCACGAACAGGATCTGCAGCGACCGGCCGTGCTGGAGGGCAGCGATCAGGCTGGTCAGGACGCCCGCCCAGATCGCGATTCGCATCCCTGCCAACGGTGCAAGCAGCAGGGCCCCGAGTGAGAGCGGCAGAATCGCATGCAGGAAGAGAGACGACGTCCAGTTCAGGTAGTACACATCGGCGGCTAGGCGTGAGAGGAGGATCTGCAGAATCAGCACGACGCCAATCAGGGATATGGTGGATTTCTGCAAGAGCGTTTCCGGCGAGATCACGTAAAGGCAGTAGGCCGCAGCGAGGATGAGCAGGACGCAGAGTACGGGGCCGAAAGCCAACTCCAGCGAGCTCTCATGCAACGTGCGGCGGCTGTGGAGTTCCTGCTGGTGTTTTTCCAGGCGAAGGATATCCTCGTCGGTGACCTTCGCCCCACGACGCAGCAACACGACGCCCGTGGGGACCAGGCGTCGGACTGTCTCCACGCTCTTCGCGGCCTGTTCCCGCGCGGCGCGCGTCGCCTGGAAATCGTAGAGAAGATTGGGGCGGAGCAGATGGCCGAGGACGACACGAATGGCGCTTTGGGACGGTCCGGCGTTGTCAGGGAAGCCCTGTACGAAGTCCCGGGCGATCCGATCCGCTGCTTCCAGGGGAGTCTGCACCTCGCGGGACTCGCAGACCGATTTTCGCCCCGATCCGTCTTTGGAGTCCATGACGTGGATCCTATCGACGACCTGGCTGCCCGATACCAGCGACGCCTTCTCGTCGGAGTCGAGTATCCCCTGCCGGACAGTGTCTGCGACCAGTTTGTGGAGGAGTTTCCACTTTTCCCGGCTGGCCAGAACGTACTCCAGCGTCGTGATATGTTCGGGGGCAAGGAGCCCGATCATCTCCAGGACACGAGCGCTTGGCGGCGGAGAATCAACCTGTTCGTCGGCAGAGCCCAGCGGTTGCTGCAGGCGGCCCAGGACGACCGAGTGCACGTCTCCGAGTTCCTGCAGGATCGTCTCGGTGGTCGATGCATCAAGTCGGTAGGCGGGTGGTGTCTGGCTGGCGGCCTGTTCTCTTTTGCGTCGGGTCTGGGTCAGATCCTCGTACTCGAAAGGCACTTCGCTGTAGACATAATTGCCGACGGTCTGGCCGGCGACGTACTGGAAATAGGGCACGGAGTGACGGTAGACAAGGCTGAGGCTGGCGACGCTCCAGACACAGATCAGCACGAGCGCGGCAACGAACACGGAGGACGAAGGGTAACGTCCGGACGTCTGTGGCGCAGGGTCGGGGGTGCGTTTGCGGTCCCGGAAACGGAATCCGCTCCAGTTGAAATAGCGTCGTTCGTACCGGCGAAGGAGATCAAGCAGTTTCATGCTTCCTCCTTTCCTGCCGAGGTACGAGGCGGGGCTACCACAGGTGCAACCAAGGCATTACGCAGAGGCGTATGCCCCCGCCGGCAGCGGGCTGGCCGGCGATGGATCACTTGCCGCCGGGCGCGGACGGGATCTTGAGGCGCATTCCCGGCTTCAACTGGGTCGGAGAGGTCAGCACGTCCTTGTTGTTGTTCAGAATCCGTTGCCAGTCGTTGGCGCTGCCGTAGTACTTCTTGGCGATGCCTCCGAGGGTGTCCCCCTTCTGAACCGTGTAAGTCTCGTCCTTGGTGACCGCGGGTGCGTCCCCGTTCTTCTTGTCCACGGGAACGAGTTCGACCTCTTCGCCTTTGCCGGCAACCGGCGGCAGGAAGACGGAGTCGGAAGCTGCGGGGGTGGCGAACTGGCCCGCGATGACCGGCAATGCGATCGGGGCTATTGGCGCCGGCGCCCACGTTCCCACGGTGCGTACGGGGGGCAGGGTGGGCGGATTCCAGCCTATGTAGGACTTGCCGATTGACCGCGCCCAAAAGGCTTCCTCTTCCGTGAGAGAGCGGGACGCCATGGCAGGCCCTCTGCAACCCACGAATCCGGCGGACAGCGCCAGCGCGCACAGCACGGTAGAGAATTTCTTCACGGTGTGTCTCCCTTGGAAGGTCATTGCCTATCCTTGATCGGCGGACCCCACCCCCAGATCTCGGGCACCCGCCCCGCAGAACCGACGCGGAGAGAAGCAGCCGTCCTGTATCCCGGCTCGCGTTCTTCCCGTTTCCCGGGCCCGATGCAGGCCCCAGGGCTCTATTCCCACTTCCTGAAGATCAACGCGGCATTGTGCCCGCCGAACCCAAGGTTCGTGTTCAGCGCCGTCCGGATCTTCAGTTCCCGAGCCGTGTTGGGCACGTAGTCCAAATCGCAGTCAGGATCAGGAGTTTCGTAGTTAATGGTAGCATGCACGGCCCCGGAACGCAAGCTCTGAACGCAGACGATGGACTCCATTCCTCCCGCAGCGCCCAGCCCGTGGCCGACCATGGACTTGGTGCTGCTGATGGGCACCTTGTAGGCGTGCGGCCCCAAGGCCTTCTTTAGTGCCAAGGTTTCAGTCTTGTCGTTCAGTTGCGTCGACGTTCCGTGCGCGTTGACGTAGTCAATATCTTCAGGGGCCATATGTGCCATCTTCAACGCGTTTCGAATGGCGGTTGCCGGACCTTCGGCTTCGGGGTCGGGTGCGGTAATGTGATGGGCATCGCCGCTCAGGCCATAGCCGACGATTTCCGCGAGGATTTCCGCGCCGCGGGCCTTGGCGTGGTCCAGCAGCTCAAGAACCAGAACGCCCGCACCTTCCGCGGGAACGAAGCCGTCCCGGTCTTTGTCAAAGGGCCGGCTGGCCCGCGTGGGCTCGGCGTTGCGTTCAGAGAGCGCCTTCATGGCACAGAAGCCGGTCAGCCCCAGGGGGACAATGCACGCCTCGGTGCCGCCGGCGAGCATCACGTCCGCGTCGCCGCGACGAATCATCCAGTAACCTTCCCCGATGGAATGCGACCCGGTGGCGCAGGCGGAGACGATGGCCATGTTGGGGCCCTTGAAGCCGTGCAGCATGGAGAGCAGGCCGGGCGCCATGTCGATGATCATCATGGGGACGGTGAGGGGCGACGAGCGCGACGGTCCTCGTTCGCGGAGGATCTGCGCCTGGAGCTCCATTGTGGCCATGCCCCCAACGCCACTGCCCACCACCACACCCGCCCGCGCCGGCGAAAAACTGCCCGGCGTCTTGAGGCCGGCCTGCTTGACAGCCTGGTCCGCGGCTCCCACGGCGTAGTGACAGAACAGGTCGAACCGTCGGGCATCCTTGGGCGTCATGTACTTCGTGATGTCAAAACCCTTGACCTCACCGCCAATCCGGCTCCGGAACTGAGAGGCATCGTACTTCGTGATTGGACCAATACCGGATTTTCCTGCCAGCAGATCGCTCCAGAAGGCGGAAACATCACAGCCGAGACAAGAAACCACTCCCGTCCCGGTGATTACAACCCGTCTTTCTTCGTTCATAAGGCTCCCTGCGCATTCCGCCTGCAATGGCCGAAAAAACAAAGGTCACATACCGACAAACTACGGTGATGTGACCCCAGGGGCGACGACCTGTCATCAGCCCTTCTGCAAGTTCTCAATGTACTTGATGGCCTCGTTGACCGTGGTCAGTTTCTCGGCTTCCTCGTCAGGGATCTCGGCCCCGAACTCCTCCTCCAGGGCCATGACCAATTCCACCGTGTCCAGCGAATCGGCGCCCAAGTCTTCCACAAACTTGGCCTCCGGCACCACCTGCTCGGCGTTGACGCCCAACTGTTCGATGATGATCTCGCGCACGCGTTCTTCTACTGAAGCCATAGTATTCCTCCGTTAGTCTCTGCCCGATAAACAGATGCTCGGATCCGAAGCCGGATCCCCTGTTGACTGTGTTCCGCCAAATCGGCAGATAATTTCGTCCCGAATGGCGTCAATTCAAATGTCCGCGCAAAAACTTGCTCACATCACCATGCCGCCATCGATGTGGATCACCTGCCCAGTCACATAGTCGGATGCCGGGCCGGCGAGGAAGCGGACGACGCGCGCCACGTCCTCTGGGGTTCCCGGGCGTGCGAGGGGGATGACGGAGAGAAAGTTCTGACGCGCCTGGTCGGACAACTTTTCCGTCATCTCGGTCTGGATATAGCCCGGAGCCACGGCGTTGACCAGGATGTTGCGGGAGGCCAGTTCTTTGGCCGCGGACTTGGTCAGGCCGATGACGCCGGCTTTTGACGCGCTGTAGTTGGCCTGCCCGGCGTTGCCCATGACGCCGACGATGGAGGCAATGTTGACGATCTTCCCGCGTCGCGCCTTCATCATCGGTCGGGCGACCGCCTTTGTGCAGTTGAATGTGCCTTTCAAGTTCACCGCGATGACGGCGTCCCAGTCGCTGTCTTTCATGCGAACAATGAGGTTGTCCCGTGTGATCCCGGCGTTGTTGACCAGGATGTCGACCTGGCCCATGGCGGCGAGTACTTCGTCGACCATCCGTTCGACGTCAGCGCCGTCTGCCACATTGGCGGCGAACGCCTTGGCGTCGACGCCCTGCTGCAGAAATTCGGTGGCCGTCTGTTCGGCGACGTCTTTCATAATGTCAACGACCGCCAGTCTCGCACCGGCGGCGGCCAACTCCTTGCAGATGGCCTTGCCGATGCCGCGTGCGCCGCCCGTAACCAGAGCAACCTGTTTTGCCAATTCCATTGCGCGTAACCCTCCACGTGATTCCGTTTTCTTGCGAAGCGTCGTTTCTTGCTCCCCGGGCGGGGAGGTCTCCTGCTGTCGCGTGTCCTGGCATTCCCGGAGCGGGCGCTACGCCAGGGCGGCAGCCACCTTGGCCACGTCCGCCGCCGTTGCCACGTTATAGCAGGGAAAATCCCTGCTGATCTGTTTCATGAACTTGCTCAGGACTTGCCCGGGGCCGAGCTCAATCAGGGCGTCCAGGCCCCGGTCTTGCATGGCGCGCACGCAGGCTTCCCATCGGACGCTGCCGGTGATCTGGCGCCCGAGGTTGACGCGGATGGCCTCGGGATCGTCTACCAGGCTACCCGTGACGTTCTGGGCGACCGGGCACCGTGGTTGGCGGAGCGGGGCCTGGGCCAGCGCGGCGCCGAACCGGTCCGCCGCCGGTTGCATCAGACGCGAGTGGAAGGCGCCATCGACCTGCAGCATGATGACTTTGACGTCGCCGCCGGCCTTGAGCGCTTCGGCGCAGGCGGCAACGGCTTCCCGGGTGCCGCTGATGACAATCTGCCCGGGGCAGTTGTAGTTGGCCACGTCCACTCCGTGTGCGGCGCACGTGGCTTCGACCTTCTGCGGGTCAGCCTTCAGGATGGCAGCCATGGCACCGCTGGAACTCCGGCATGCGTCGTGCATGAGAGCACCGCGCGCAGCCACCAAGCGGATCCCCGCGGCGAAGTCCAACGCGTCGGCCGCGGTGAGAGCGGCGTACTCGCCCAGGCTGAGTCCGGCACAGGCGCTCGGCTCTATGGGGCAGGCGCTCTTCAGCGCTGCCAGGCAGGCCAGGGACATCGTGTAGATGGCCGGCTGACAGTTGGCACTGAGGGTGAGTTTCTCCAAGGGACCGGTGAAACACAGTCCCGATACGTCTCTCTGCAGAACACGGTCCGCCTCATCGAAGACCGCTCGGGCCGACGGGAACGTTTCGGCCAGGTCCTTTCCCATGCCCACCGATTGTGCTCCCTGTCCCGCAAACATGAACCCAACGCGTTTTGACATACCTCACTGTCTCCAGATTCTGTTGGGGAAGTTTTCGAAGATGACTCTTTCTGTCCCGGCGTGATCCTTCCGTCCGTCAGTTGCCTGGCGCAAAAAAAACTCTGGTCGCGACGTCGAACGTTCCGGTCTGGCGGCCGAGGGTGGGCCATAACAAGCGGGCTTGTCCTGGAGGGCTTCCATTGACGCGCTTCCGCCGTCCCCGTCATCCCAAGGCCTTGCCCACTTCCTTGCAACGACGCCTACCAACGGCAGAGCGCCGAGCCCCATGTCAAGCCTCCCCCAAAGGCTGTCATGAGAATGTAGTCGCCACGTTGCACCTTGCCGGCCCTGACGATTTCGTCCAACGCGATCGGTATGGAGGCGGCGGAGGTGTTGCCGTACTTGTCGAGGTTCACGTACACCCGTTCGTTCGGGATGCCCAACCGCTTGCCGACCCCCGAGATGATGCGCATATTCGCCTGGTGCGGCACCAGCCAACGGACTTGGTCGATGCGCACTTCGGCATGAGCCAGAACGCCTTCTGACGCGTCCACCATGGCGTTGACGGCAAGCTTGAACACCTCGCGGCCGCTCATCTTCAGGAAGTTCAGCCGCTGGTCGATCCGCTCGTGCGTGATCGGCATCAGGCTGCCTCCCGCGGGAACGTTGAGCAAGTCCGCGTAGTTTCCGTCTGAACCGAGGCGGGTTGCCAGCAGGGAATCGCCCTCCCTGGGCACCCGCCGCAGCACAACGGCGCCCGCTCCGTCGCCGAACAGCACGCACGTGCCGCGGTCGGTCCAATCCACAAACATCGAGAGCTTTTCGGCGGCCACTACCAGCACCTTCTTGAAGCCGCCGCAACGCACCATGTCGGCCCCGACTTTCAGGGCGAAAATGAATCCCGAGCAAGCCGCTTCCAGAGAAAAGCAGGCGGCATTTGGGGCGTTGAGCCGTTTCTGCAGGTGACACCCCGTGTTGGGGAAGGGTGTGTCGGGCGACAGTGTGGCCACGATGATCAAGTCGAGTTCTTCGGCCGGAACTCCGGCGTGCGTCAGGGCTTGCGTCGCGGCATGGTATGCCAAGGCGGAGGTTGGTTCGTCTGCGGCGGCAATCCGGCGTTCGCGAATACCCGTTCGCTCCACGATCCACTGATCCGTGGTGTCCACCATTTTCTCCAACTCGTGGTTGGTGAGGACACGCGCGGGCACATACGAACCGGTCCCCGCGATTTCTACGCCGAAGTAATCCATGTTGATGAAAGCCCGCGCTCCTTCAAGGCAAGAAATAAGGCAGCCGACAACCGCCTATGCAGGCTTGCCCGAGCCCATGCCAAGATGCTTCACCCGCTCCAAGATGTGGTCGTTGACCCGCTGCTCCACAACTTCGCCGGCGACACGGAGGCCGTTGCGTACACCCCGGGCTGAAGTGGATCCGTGCCCGATGATGCAGACCCCGTTGACCCCCAGCAGCGGGGCGCCGCCGTACTCGTCCACGTCGCTCAACTGCTTGAGTTCCCGGTAGGCGTTGCGGGACAGCAGATATCCCGCTTTTCGGATGACTGTCTTCTTGAGCTTTTGCTTGATGATATGGCCCAAGGCCTTCGCCAGGCTCTCGCAGCACTTGAGCACGACGTTACCCACAAAACCGTCGCACACAACAACATCGACGGTCTCGGCGAACAAATCGTGCCCTTCCACATTCCCAACAAAGTTGATGTCGGGAATCGTCTTCAGGATGCGGAAGGTCTCTCGGGTTAGCTCGTTGCCTTTGCTGTCCTCCTCGCCGACGCTCAGCACACCGATGCGGGGATTGGGCATGTTCAGGATGCTGCGGGCATACGCGTCACCCATGATGGCATAGTGGACGAGGTGGATCGGCTTGCTGTCGACGTTTGCGCCGGCATCAAGAAGCAGGAAACGCCCGGTCGGCGAGGGGAAGACCGTGCCGATGCCGGGGCGTTCGATACCCGTCAGGGTGCGGAGTTTCAGCACTGTAGACGCGACAGCCGCTCCCGTGTTCCCCGCACTGAAGACGGCTTGGGCTTTCCCCTTTTTCACCAAATCAACGGCCACGTTGATGGATGAGTCGCGTTTTGAGCGGATGGCCGCCGCCGGAGAATCCTCCATCCGAACCACTTCGGAAGCATGGACTATGGTAAGGTCGGGATGGTTCAGCTTGCCGATGGCCGACAGTTCACTCTCGAGTTGGTCCTTTTTTCCGACCAACATCAAGTGGCACTTGCCGGGATTCCTGTCGAGCGCCTCCCCGACACCCCGCACGATCTCGTGGGGTGCATGGTCGCCCCCCATGCCGTCCACAGCGATGGTAAGCATACGTGCCGCCCGTTTCGGGTAAGAACCCTACTCGGATGTTACCGAGACCACCTGGCGCCCCTTGTACGTTCCGCACGACGGACACACACGATGTGACATCCGTGCCGCCCCGCACTGCGGACAGCGCGCCGGCTGCAAACCACGGTAGCGGTTGGCGGCTTTACGGGACCGCACGCTCGCCTTGCTGACTTTGGATTGCTGCAAAGGCATGGAATGAATTCTCCTCCCCGCACTGGTTCGAGTCTGGTCAGGTTCCGGCACGACCGGGCGCGGGGGGCCCGTGCCTCAGGAACGGGTTGTCAAAAACTCGCCTGCCGTACCGATCGACAACCACATCTGAAACGCTCATTTCCGAGGCCGTGACGTCGGGCGCACTTGGTCCAGCGCACCCCAGGCGTCACAACCCAACCGTTCCCCTTCGCAACGGCACTCGCCAGAGTTCAAATCGGCGCCGCACTGGGGGCAGAGTCCTCGGCAGTCCTCACGACAAAGACATCGATTTGGCAAAGCCAGTAACATATCTTCGCGGATCTCCTCCGTCAAGTCCAGAAGCCCTTCAGCCGGGGTTGCCAGCAAGTGGCATACGTCGGAGGTCTTGAGCGTTACTTCAAAAACTGCCAGGCATCGGTCGCACGCGCAGGTCAACCGCGCCTGCAATTGTCCCTCAACCAGGATCTCCGCCTGGACCGGAAACACTCGCAGGTCAAAGTGAATCGGCGTCGTGAACCGGACGCGGTCGTCCTCCGGCATCTCCAGCGCTGAGGCAGGCACCTGCCCGCTCCAGGGAAGACCTTCGGGGGGAAGATCGCCAACGGAAATTCGGAGTACGTGCGTGGCGCTCATCGGAGACTCCGGGCGACAATCTGCCTCGATCGATAACTTCACCGGGGAAAAGGTCGACGTCCCGCATGACGGGGGTGAATCCCTGACACAACTCGAAAGATAGCGTCACGTCGCCGACCCGCAAGTCCCCGATGGTCTGTGAAGAGCCGCGGTTCGGCAGGACACGGTGTTCCGTGCACAGAATCCATAAAGACTTGCGGGCTTGTTATGATTGGAAATGCTTGAAAAAGAAAGTTTGTGCGCGAAAGGCGGATTGCAAATGCAAAAAGGCTTGTTATACTCTAAAACTGTATCGTTATAAGGCCCAGCTCTTGGTGCACGTGCCGCAGGAATCAAAAGGAAGGCGGGAGAGCCGTACGCCGCCGTGATCGGCGGAGTCTCGTGCGGGACCGTTCTGGTGCAGGGATCGCCGGACGCGGCTCTTGTGTTCCTTAAAAACTGGGGGGCACGAACGCCCGCAGAGCTGGATGGTCGACTTGGATGATTTGGCAGCAGGCAGTCCATCGGGAGAGAAAGGCAGGAGAGAATGAGCACGGAGAAAAGGGCGATCACTTCGTTGATGACGGAAGAGCGGACGTTCCCGGCGCCGGCATCCGTCGCCGCCAAGGCGCACGTCAAGGGCTTCGACCAGTACTTCCAGATGTGGAAGCGTTCGATCGATGACCCGAAAGGGTTCTGGCTGGAACAGACCCAGACGTTGACATGGTTCAAGGCCCCGACAAAGGCCTTGGAATACAACTGGAACACGAAAGCGCGCCGGATTGAGCACAAGTGGTTCGACGACGGGGAGCTCAATGTTTCGGTCAACTGCCTGGACCGGCACCTGAAGACCAAGACCGCGGACAAGGTGGCGATTCTGTGGCAGGGCGAAGTGGAGAACGCGGTTCGGAAGATCACGTACCGCGAACTGCACAAGGAAGTCTGCAAGTTTGCCAACGTTCTGAAGTCCAAGGGCATCAAGCGTGGCGACCGGGTCGCCATCTACATGCCGATGGTTCCGGAATTGGCGGTGGTGATGCTGGCCTGCACCCGGATCGGGGCCATCCATTCGGTGATTTTCGGCGGGTTCAGTTCCGAGGCGATCAAGGGTCGTGTGGAAGACTCCGCCTGCAAGATGCTCATCACGTCCAACGTCTCCCTGCGGGCCGGCAAGCAGATCAAGTTGAAGGAGATTGCCGATGATGCCCTCGCCAGCGCCAGTTGCCGGAGCATCGAGTCGGTCATCGTGACCAAGGTGACCGAAGACCCCTGCAACATGAAGTCTGGCCGCGACTTCTGGTACCACGAGGAGATTGCCAAGGCCAGTGACGTATGCGAACCGGAGAAGATGAAGGCCGAAGATCCGCTGTTCATTCTCTACACGTCCGGATCGACCGGCAAGCCCAAGGGCGTGGTTCACACCACCGCCGGCTACCTGCTGCACACCTCCTTGAGCCACAAGCTTATTTTCGACGTTCACGACGAGGATATCTACTGGTGCACGGCGGACATCGGCTGGGTGACCGGCCACAGTTACATCGTGTACGGACCGTTGTGCAACGGGGCCACCACTCTGATGTTTGAAGGCGTGCCGACCTACCCGGATGCCGGCCGCTGCTGGCACATGGTGGACAAGTTCGGGGTCACGATCTTCTACACGGCGCCCACGGCGATTCGCGCCCTGATGCGCCTTGGCGACGAGTGGCCGGCCAAGTACAAGATGAACACGCTGCGCGTCCTCGGCAGTGTGGGTGAGCCGATCAACCCGGAAGCGTGGATTTGGTACTACGAGAAGGTCGGCCACAAGCATTGTCCGATCGTGGACACCTGGTGGCAGACGGAGACGGGCGGCATCCTGATCACGCCGCTGCCCGGCGCCCACACCCTGAAACCCGGCAGTGCCAACCGGCCGTTCCCGGGCGTCGATCCGGTCGTACTGCGCGACGACGGCAGCAAGTGCGATACGAACGAAGGCGGCAAGCTGTGCATCCGCAAGCCGTGGCCGGGCATGATGCGGACCATGTGGGGGGACCACGACCGCTTCATCGACACGTACTTCACCATGTACAACGACATCTACTTCACCGGTGACGGCTGTCGCGTTGACAAGGACGGGGACTACTGGCTGATGGGCCGCATCGATGACGTCGTGAACGTCTCTGGCCACCGCATCGGCACCGCGGAAGTCGAGAGTGCCCTGGTCAGTCACCCGAAGGTCGCGGAAGCGGCCGTGACGCCCATGCCGCACGACATCAAGGGGCAGGCGTTGTACGCCTTTGTGACGCTGAACGAAGGGATCAAGGAGAGCGAAGAGCTGAAGAAAGAGCTGATGACGCACGTCCGCAAGGAGATCGGGCCGATTGCGGTCCCGGACGTGGTTCAGTTTGCGCCGGGCCTGCCGAAGACGCGCTCGGGCAAGATCATGCGCCGCATTCTGCGCAAGATCGCCGAGAACGACGTCAGCAACCTCGGGGATATCACCACTCTGGCCGATCCGAGTGTGGTTGAATCTCTCGTCAAGGGACGGCCTCAGGCGAAGAAGTGAGTCCGGGCTGATCTGACGGGCGAAGCAACAGGCGCCGGATGTGCCGCGGGTAGCGCGGGCATCCGGCGCTTTTTTTCGGCCTGTGCAAGCAGAGTAACGCCGGGTAGGTCGCGGTGCCAGCCCGGACCGGCCTCGCCTGACCGACAGGGCCGCCCGTGGTACTGTCGGATGGTGGCGGGGCCTAATCCGCTGCTTGCACAGGTCGATTCTCTTTCGGCGCCGGCGGAACCCGGGCCGATGGCAACGCGCTCAACTCTTGAGCGCGCCCGGCGTCTCCTGCGGCAGCCAGCGCAGCGGCGCTGCGATGGTGCGCACGTGCAGGTCGCGCTGCGGGAAGGGGATTTCTATGTTGTTGTCGCGGAACAACCGGTCAATGGCCCGGTTCAGTTCGTCGGTCAAGTTCTGCTTGATGGTGGAGTCCGGGAGCCAGCAGAGCAGTTCGAAGTTCAGCGACGAGTCGCCGAAAGCCAGGAAGTGCACCGCCGGCGCCGGGTCGTTCAGAACCCGCGCGTTTTCCGTCGCGGCTCGGGTCAACAGGCGGGTCACCAAATCGACGTCCGAGCCGTAGGCCACACCGATCGGAATGTGAATGCGGATGCGGCGGTCGCCATAGCTCCAGTTGACCAGGTTGTTGTCCAGGAGTGACGAATTGGGGACGATAATGCAGACGTTGTCGTCGGTGTTGACCACCGTGGTGCGCAGGTTGATCTGCGTCACATCGCCCCAGACGTTGTCGACCGTGATTCGGTCGCCGAGCTTGATCGGCCGCTCCATCAGCAAGATGAAGCCGCTGATGAAGTTGGAGGCGATGTTCTGCAACCCGAAGCCGATCCCGACGCCGAGCAGCGCGAAGAACCCGGCTACGGCGCCCAGGGGCAGGTTCAGCATGCTCAGCGCCGTGTAGACGCCGAAGGCCAGGACCAGGAAATGGGTCGTGCGCAGGAGGGCGAGTTCGATGCCGACGTCCAGGTTGAACCGCGGCAGGAACCGGCGTTTGAGCAGAAGCTGGAGCCACCTGGAGAGAAGGTAGGCGACCAGCATCACGACCCCCGCCGAGACCAGGTCCATGAGCGTCAGACCCACCCCGCGCACGTTCACCAGGGTGTAGTCGTACAGGATGTAGTGGGTCTTCTGCAACGCTTCCGAGACGGTCATGGCCTGGCTCCTTGCTGAAATCGTGTTCGCAATCCTCGGCGCAATCGCTTCTTCGATGACCGGCAGCCCGGCGGTCATGGGATCGAGAATCGATTCCGATTACGACTGTGCCGGCGATTGTCTGTTCGTCGTCCTTCATTCATTGTGACGCGATACGTTCTATACGCCCGCGTGCCGGATTTTTCAACCGGTGATGCGTCAGTCGCGGGTGGAGATAAGGTCGACGGTTGACCGGGGCTGGCGTCTAAAGTGGTCGGAGCGGCTCGCTCCGACACCCG
>MHBL01000461.1 GCA_001803235.1 Lentisphaerae bacterium RIFOXYA12_64_32 | reverse complement strand
GCGGGACCGAGCCGGTCCCGCCACTTTTGGCGAGCCCCCCCCAGCCCAGCACCCGCGACTCCCATGTTACTGACGGGCCCTTCCCCGCCGCCGCCCGGCTCGTCCGGGCGGGGCGTCGATTGGGAAAGGGGGGGGACGCCAACCGCCCCCCCTTTTTCCCAATCGACGCCGCCACGGGCACAAGGCCCGTGGCGGCGCGAGCCGGTCAGTAACCCGCAGGGTATGATCGGGCGGTCCCCGCCCGGGAGCGGCTGACGCATTACTTCAGCCGGGGTGTTGTCCTTGTTTCGGCGTTCCCCGTGCGATACTGTACAGGCGAGTCACGTTTGGTGAAGGGCAGGGCTGAGAGAAGAGGAGGTCAGCGCATGATTGTCGGGGTCCCGAAAGAGGTCAAGACGGACGAGTACCGGGTCGCCGTCGTCCCTGTGGGTGTGGAGTTGCTGGTCAAGGCGGGGCACAAAGTGCTGGTTGAGAAGGGCGCCGGCCTGGCCAGTGGCGTCAGCGACGAGGATTACGCCAGGAACGGGGCGGAGATGGCGTCGAGCGCGCGGCGGGTCTGGTCGGAATGCGACTTGGTGGTCAAGGTCAAGGAACCGCAGGACTCGGAACTGCGCAACCTGCGTCCCGGGCAGATTCTGTTCACCTATCTGCACTTGGCCGCGTCCCGCGAACTCACCGCCGCTTTGCTGCGCACTGGGGCCACCTGCATTGCCTACGAAACCATCCGCGACGCGCAGGGTCGCTTGCCGCTGCTCCAGCCGATGAGCGAGATCGCCGGGAAGATGGCGGCCCAGGAGGCGGCGAAGTATCTCGAGAAACCGATGTCGGGCCGCGGCATCCTGCTGGGCGGCGTGCCGGGCGTGGCTCCGGCGCACGTGGTCGTCCTGGGGGGGGGCGTGGTCGGAACCATGGCGGCCCGCGTGGCCGCAGGCCTGGGCGCACGAGTGTCCGTGCTGGACATCGACCTGTATCGCCTGCGGTACCTGGCCGAAGTCATGCCTGCCAACGTGACCCTGCTGCACAGCAACCCGCACACGATTCGGGAACAACTGGCGTCGGCTGACGCCGTGATCGTGGCCGTCCTGATCCCGGGCGCCAAGGCGCCGCGGCTGATTTCGCGCCAGGACCTGAAAACCATGAAGGAAGGCGCCGTGATCGTGGATGTCTCCATCGACCAGGGCGGCTGTGTCGAGACCATTCGTCCCACCACGCACCACGACCCCACCTACACCGTGGACGGCGTCGTGCACTACGGCGTGGCCAATATCCCCGGCGCGGTCTGTCGTACGAGCACGTTCGCCCTGACCAACGCGACGCTGCCTTACGTCCTGAAGCTGGCGAAACTCGGCGTCGACAAGGCCCTGGCCGACGACCCGGGCTTTGCCCTCGGGTTGAACATCCGCAACGGCAAGATCACCTGCCCGGCCGTGGCCGAAGTCTTCAACGCCGAGGCGTGATACGGACGCATTCTGCCATGGCACAACTGGTTGACCTTACCCTGCCCGTCGCGGCGGTGGAGGACGGACACGCCACCGTCGCCACCGAGGAGTGGGCCCTGCAGAGCGCCAAGGGCCCCTACACCGGCATGGTCTACCGATTCAACCACGGGTCCATGTCCGGCTCGTACATCGACTTTCCCGGACATATCAAAGAAACCGACGACGGTGCCGACGCCGCTAACTTCCCGATCGAGGACCTGTTCCGCATCGAGGCGGACGTGATCCGCCTGGACCGCGATACGGGCTCAGGCGCCGTGACGGCGCCTGAGCTGGCCGCCGCGTGCCGGCGCGGGACGCCGCGCCGGGCGCTGGTGATCAACGCCCTGGGCCGACGGCGGTTCGATGCCATCGAGGAACGCAGCGTCTTCCTCCGCGACGATGCGGTCGAGTGGATCGTGCGGCGAAACGTCCGGTTGCTCGTATCGGACATCTATGAAAGCAAAGGAGTCCACGGCGTCTTCAGGGTGCTGTTCGAGAACCGGATTGCGACGGTTTGCTTCCCGATCAACCTGGACCGATTGGTCGCACCCCGCGTCAGGCTGACGGTGCTGTTCCTGCGCCTGCCCGGCGTCACCCAACTCCCGTGCCGCATCGTTGCGGAGGTGAAACAACCGCGCCCGGTCGCGCCCGGTGTTCGGCTCCCGGCCTGAGGGCGTGGGGCATAAGAGGCCGGCACAGCGAATGCCTGCTGCGGACCGAGTGCCGCCGCAGAGCCTGGCGCTCGCCGCGGAAAACAGCGCCAGCGAAACCGGCAGAATCAGGCCCGCCGCGAGGCGACCATCGACTTGCCCTGAAAGGGCAACGTATAATAGCCCAGAGCAGAGCGACAGCGTCACCCTGGGACCACGTGTCGACCGGTGGCAAACGGTTGCCAGCATGGGGCCGAGGCAATGGCGTGTGTCGTGGTCCGCGAGGGCATTTGAGGTCGCCGCTCTGAGGCACCAGCCGGAACGTGCAAAGGGTTCGAGGGCGCTCTTGCCGACGTGCGAGTACGCACGCGGCAAAGCGCAGGCGTTCTGCAGAGACGATGGATGGGGGACGAACGAACACCAGCCCCCCCCTAACGCAGCATGGTATTCTGCGCGGCCCTCAGTCTCCAGGAAGGAGCCCCTCCCATGAACCATTCCTCAGCCAAGGTCGTCACGCGTGCGGAGATCGCAACCGCCCTGCGCCAGTTGGGGTTGGGCGCAGGCGACATCGTGCTGCTGCACAGCGCCCTGAGCAGTATCGGCGCGGTCGAGGACGGCGCCGCCGGACTGGTCGGCGCGTTCCTCGACGTGCTCGGGCCGCAAGGCACGTTGGTCGTACCCACGTTCGGGGCCCTGGGTGTGGTGACCGATACGGTGAAGACGTGGCCAAACGCCGTGTCCAGCGTGCATCCCGCGGCTAGTGTGGCTGCGGTCGGCGCCGCCGCACGCGAGCTCTGTGCCGAGCACTGGAAAGCAGAGTTGGCGCACGGCCCCGACACACCCTACACGCGCATCGCCGACAAGGGCGGGTACGTGTGCCTGCTCGGGGTCGACCAGGACCGGAACACCACCCTGCATACCGTCGAGGAACTGCTGCGCCTGCCGTACCTGAAGACCACGGCGGAGAAGACGTTCGACACGCCTGAAGGCAAGGTGACCAAGTCCTGGCCGTTCTTTCCCGGGCCGCACCGCGACTTCATCGGCGTTGACCGTGCGCTGCGGGAACGCGGGTTGATGACCATGGGCCGGATCGGCGATGCGGTGGTGCGCCTGGTTCGGAGTCGCGACTTGATCGAACGGGTCCAAGCCATGGTGGAGCAGGACCCGGCCCTGTTCCTCTGCGACAACCCCGCCTGCGACGACTGCGTGCTGCAGCGCGCCGACCTGCGCCGCCACCAACTGAAACGCGAGTCGTTCCAGGCTGCGGTGTCCGCAAGCCTGGCCGGCCGCTATGCGCAGGAGATTGCCGACGTCGTGTGGCGTGCGGGGTTCGCAGCCGTGGAACTGGACAGCATCGAAGGCCGCCCCGTCAGCACCGCGCCGCGGGGCAAGGTTACCGACGCCGCGGCCGTGCTGCGCAAGGCGGGGCTTGCCATCACCGCGTTGCGTCTGCCGGCCGCCGTGGACGACATCCGCCCCATGGCCGACCTGGCGCGCGAGTGCGGTGTCAGCCGGTTGATCATACCGCTGTCCTCGCAGGCCGCCGCGCACGTGCGGACCGCCAGCGAGGCGCAGGTGAACGTCTCATTCGTCAACCTCGGGGTCTCCAGCCAACTGGCGTCGCGCCTGCTCGTCGAACTGCGCGACACGGGCCTGACGCCATGCGTCACCTTCAATGCTGCGAACTTCGCACGCGCCGGCGAGAAGCCGTTCCTCTCCAGCTACAAACAGAAGCTGCGTCGGTTCGTCGACCAGCTCGACATCGAGGACGCGACCTTCGCCGGCTGCCCGACCGACCTCGCCCGGGGCAACGCGGAGATCAAGGAGATGATGTCCATCCTGCGCTGCGCCAACTTTCCCGGCGTCTTCTGCCTCACTGGCGCCAACCGTGCCGTCAGCAACCTCACCACCGTCGCTGCTCGGTTCATGACTCTGCTGAGGGAGATGTGACTTGGCAACCCCGCCAGGACTTGAACCTGGATCGACCGCTTCAAAGGCGGTAGTGTTTGCCGTTGCACCCCGGGGTTGGCGGTAGCGGGGGCGGGATATGTGGGCGTGCGTGGACCCGGTGCACGTGGACCTCGGTGTGGTGCGCGGCGGGCCGCCCGACACGGTGCGCGGAGTGGGGCCGGCCGTCGCGTTTGCGCAGGAGATGTTCCGTCGCACCGGCGTGCCGCAGGGGATCCTGGCCTGCGCGCACGGCGGCACGTCGATGTCGCAGTGGGACCCGAAGCTGAAGAAACTGGGCGGCAAGTCGCTGTACCACGGCTACGGCACCGACCCGTTCCGCAACATTACCGACGAAGCCGACCGCATGCTGCCGGTGTTCGGGCCCATCCCGGTCGGGCAACTCCGGGCGCGGACGCCCATGATCACGACCTGGCGGGTCGCGCTGCCCGTCGATCTCCCGCCTGGCGTCGATGCGAAGCTGAACGGACTCAATCCCCCCGCGGACCCCGCGGGACTGCCCTGGCGCAAGATCGAATTCCCGACGCGCTTCTGCGACCTGCACCTGGAGATCGGGCCGATGAAACCGCGCGACTTCATCGTCTGGTATGCGTGCCGCCTCGACGTTCCGGAACCCATGAAACTCGGCGCCTGCCTCGGTTACGACGGCCCGGTTAAACTGTGGCTCGACGGGTGCGAACTGTTCCACGACCCGAACGGCACGAACCCGGCGTGGGAAGACCGCGTCAAGGTGCGGTTTGACCTTGAGGCCGGCAGCCACGACGTCCGCGTCGCGCTCGGCTCCAACGCCGGCAACGCCTGGGGCATCTTCCTGCGCTTCGAGCGCCGCGGCGTGCCCGCACGCTTTCTCCGCAAAGGCCCGGCCGCGTACGCCATGCCTGGCGTAGTGCTGGCGGATTCCCCGGCGCGGTAAGGTGGAGCCGTTCGCGTGCGGGCAAGGGCAGGTGATGGGCATCGCGGCCCACGGCGGGGCCGCGGTACGGGCGGACGCCGGCAAGAGAGGATATGGACGAGGACTGCGAATGTGCGGGGATCGACAGGTAATGCGTCAGCGCCTCCCGGGCGGCGTACCGCCCGGTCATACCAAGGTGAAACTGGCCACGACGCTTCCAGAGCCCGCGAGGACGCGGGCGCTCCAAAGTCAGCCCCCGTGCCAGTCCCTGGAGCGCCCGCGTCCTCGCGGGCTCTGGGCGCCTTCAGTTTCATGGGAGTTGCGGGTGGAGATAAGGTCGAAGTCTGACCTGGGCTGACGCCTAAAGTGGTCGGAGC
>MHBL01000460.1 GCA_001803235.1 Lentisphaerae bacterium RIFOXYA12_64_32 | reverse complement strand
ACGACCAACAGCCACTTCTTATCGGTCGCGACGGGACGGTAGTCCTCCGCAAGCTCGTCAAGGTCCGGATTGGCATTGTAAATGTGGAAGGACGCGTTTGCCGTGCCCGGCGGACCGGACCCACCGAAGAACTGCGCGTCGACCGTGTCGTCGAACGAGTCCGTGGCACCGTTCTTCATGCCGAACTTGTACGTAGTGGCGCCCAGAAAGTCGCCGGAGAAGGTCAGGTTCAACTCGGACAAGTACGTGAAGTCGTCGGCACTCGTATCGGCGGAGGTGCCGCCAGCCGTGGTGACACTCACGTTGACCGTGGTGCTCGTGGTGCTCGCGGGCGACGTAGCCGTGATCTCTGTGGCCGAGTTCACGGTGTACGAGGCGGCATTCGGCGTGCCGAACTTGACCGCCGTCGCGCCGGTGAAGTTCGTGCCCGTGATCACCACCGTGGTTCCACCATTGGCGGGGCCGGCGTTGGGGCTCAACCCCGTTACGGTGGGCGCCTGCGCCCAGAGCGCGGCCCCGGCCAGAAGCCCAGACACGAGGACACCGGTCCGGCAGAGACGCTTCAACGCGGTGAAAATCATGTTCATGGCTGACTCCCCTGCAACACGAGAGGGCTCAATCCCGTATTCGTAACCGGTATAATAATACGTTCGTTCCAAGGCGTCCAGCCCCGGCCGACGCCTTTTTTGTGGTACCTTATAATGTAGCGCCGCGCCCAGCCGCGGTACTTCGCCGGCTTCTGCGCACTGTCCCGCCACCGGCTGCACACGGGACAGACCACCATCAGACCGACCGTTCCAGTCTGCCTGGCGTTGGGTTTCTTCCGCACTTATCACTTACCATAGACTGCGGTTGGAGCGCCTGCTATGGGGCAGATCCCTATTCTTTATGGGGTGAAACCCTACTGCGCACCCGGCGGGACACAGCCTCACGCACCTGTACGCCTGGCGACGGTTCAGCCCGCGAGGACGCGGGCGCTCCAGGATGCACCATGCCCCATGCTCACGGCGTGCAGATGTCGTTCCATTCCAAGGCGTCGTCGAGTCTCTGTTTCACGCGCGTCTTCACATGATCGGACGCGATGGCGCGGCAACCGTCCTTGTCCGCCTTCTGCATCAGGAAATCGTGAATCCAACCCAGGTGCGTGTTCTTGCGCGTGTTGCCCAAAGCCGGGTTGAGGGTGGAGAGGATGTCGTCGGCCCGCTGTAGGAGGTTCTTGCTGCCGGACAGCGCGCACTTGGTGTCCTGGGCGTCGATCGGGACCCGGACGTTGTCCACTTCCGTGATGTTCAGGGCCGGGGTGCCGCAGGTCGAGTTGAACGTGTACAGGGCTGTGGCGTTCAGGGACTGAGTGAACGACAGCTTGAACTTGTTGGGCGTCCTGAACGCGTCCGAGACGCGGGACTCGACAAACTTGCCGTCCAACCACCCGGCAATGCCGTCCGAGCTGTCAATGAAGTCCAGCGCCACGTTGTCGAACCGGCCGGCAAAGTACAGCGGGCCGGCCTTCGGGCAAATGCAGGTCTCGACATCGCGGTTGAAAACCAGTTTCTGCGTCAGGCCCTCGGAAGTGAACAGCTCGAACAGGCGGTCGCCCAGGTGCACCACGCCCGAGCCCCAGGCCGCATCACCCTTGATGCCGCTCTCACCGTCGCGCGGCAGGTCGACCTCGAACGTGTCGGTCTTGACCGCGATCACCGCCGCGGTGATGACCAGAATCGCCTTGAAATGGCGCTCATCCTGGTGCTTGTCGCGATCGAAGGTCAGGCGCCGGCCGTCGCCGTCGCGGACGCGCAGTTCCCAGTTGCGGATCCCGTCGCCGGGCGGTAGGCGCTCGAGCTCGAGCTGCCCGTCAATGTCGATGCCCATGAACTGGAAGTCGTCCTGAAAATCGATCAGGTAGTACTTGTGCAGCGGCGGCCCCTGGCGCGAAATGTACACATGGCCGGTCGCCTTGGGCGCGCAGTCCGTGTAGTCCAGGACCAGCCGGCGGTTGACCCCGTCGTAGCTCTTGGTGCGGCAGGAGGCGAGGCTGGTGACGGCGCGCGACGCGGGCAAGGGTTCTTCGCCGCGGCCGCCGTCCTGCACGTCGAGGTCGTTGAAGGCTTCCTCGTCGCTGCAGAGTTCGTTGAACATGTCTTCGACTTCCACGAACGTGTCGACGAACTCGATCTCGTCCGGAACCCAGTTCTGCGTGTCGATTTCGTAGGTGAAGTCGAGGTAGAACTCGTTGACGTCCTCATTGGCGAACACCCAGTACGCGCAGCCCGGGTTGAGGTAGTCGGTGTTGCCAACTAGACCGAAGCTCTGCGTATTCGTCTGCCAGGCCCACATAACCGAACTGATGTGGCCGGAGTTCGGCTTGAGGCAGCGGTTGGCCGGGCCGACCAGGTTCCAGCCGGCCTTGAGGTCGACCTCGCCGGTGGCGGGCGTGCCGAACACCGCGCGGGTCGTGCCGCCGCTGCTCGAGTAGACCCAGTAGCCGAGCAGCGGCTCGGGCGCGTCGTCGTCGCTGGCCACCACGTACTGACGGCTCGCCGCATCCCAGCTCCAGAGGTTGCCGGTTTTGATGCTGCCGCGGCCAACCGAGAAGATCTCGCCGATCGTCGTGGTGGTGTACAGCGGGAAGCTGACCAGGTTCCAGCCGGCGCTCAAGGTGATGGCGAACCCTTCGCTGGTGAGCTTGAAGCTGTCGAATCCAAGCGTGCCCGACGGTTGCGCCTCGGCCCCGACAATGGCGAACCCGAACACCGGCGGGTCGGACAAGGTCTCACCCAGGGATGGGGGCGTGCCGGTGTACGTGCCCACCGGCGTTTCCCAGTCGTTCGGGTTGTCCGAAAGCACCATGGTCCGCGTGTTCCAGTCGTCGGCCGCGGCACTGGCCAGGTCGAACGAAGCCTTGGTGCAGTAGTACCGCTGGCCATTGTCATCCAGGTAGCCGACGAAGAAGCGCAACGTCCCGCTCCGCAGGTTGAGACCGGACGAGGGCTTCAAGGCGATGCTAACGGTCCCGTTCGTGAAATCGGCCGTGACGGAGTCCGTTTCCTGCGGCATGAGGTAGCAGGGCCAATAGACCGGATTCGTGATCTCGAGGTAGCCGCCCAGGTCGCCCATGGTCGCACGCACGTGGCCGTCGTTCGTGGCCCCTCCCGGAGTGATGTACGGGAGGTCCTGGTTCTGGTTGTTGCTGTCATTGTACTTCCAGCCGTTACCGGCCTTCTGCGTGTCGGTCCAGGTCTCCTCGACCAGAATCCCGTCACCCGACACCGCGAACTCCTGTGCCCGCAGCGCGGCGTTGATCACGGACCAGGATGTGGCGCCGCGGTTGGTCTCACCCGCGCGCATGGTGTAAAACGCGACTTCCAGGTCGTAGGCGCCGGAGGGCAGATCAAAGGTCTGCTTAACCGCCGTGTTGGCCAGCCCGTCGTAGTCCATTCCCACACTGTCGTCCTTCGCACTCCAGGCCCCGGTGTAGATCCCGGCGCCGGCGTCGGACCAGGCCGCATCCAAGCTGCTCCAGGCGCTCCAGGTCACGTCGAAGGGCGAGTCCACCGCGGCGTCCGGCGCCGGGGCCGTGATGACCGGCAGCACGCCGGGCATGGGCAGGTCGGACCCGTCATCGTCGGCGAACAGCACACAAGAGGTGTAATAGGAGAGAACGTCACGCGTCGGGGTGTATGCGGCCTCGATCCCGTAAACGCCCTGGCCGAACCGCTCCAGGAGCGAGGACGTACCCACGATATCGAGTTGCCACCACTTCGCGCCACTTTGGTCGGTGTAGCTGTACGGGACCAGAACGCGCTCCTCGTCCGGCGTGATCAGCACCACAGCGCTGACAGCCCCCGCGGTCTGCGCCTCGACGTCGAACTCGTAGACGCTGCCACGGCTGCTGACCGTGGACCAGATGCGGACCATGGACACGTCCTCGAGCACCGCGGCGCCCGCATCGCCGGTGTCGGTGACCATCAGGTCGTAGTTGCTCTCGCTCATCTTGGCGCAGATGAACGGGATGTTGTCCCCGTTCGTGCCGATATTCCCGTCGGCAAACAACAGCGTGACCTTGTACGGGCCAGCCGTCAGGTCCGGGGCCGGGTCAAACGCATGGCTCGCCGTAGTGTCCTCGGCCAGCGTGCGCAGGAACACCGGTTCGCCACCACCCCCGGCAAACGCGCGGTACGTCAACCCGACCTTGGATGTGACCGGGTCCGGCGAACCGGTGGTCCACTCGTTCCACGCGAACGTGAGGGTCGGAGTGCCCGCCAGCACGGCGGACGCCGGCACCGGCGCGGTGATGGCCGGAATGGCCGTGGGCTGCACCAGCGCGTTGCCGTCGGACTTCCTGAAGCTGACCGTGGTGGTCGCCAGCGTCTCGCCATACTCGTCAAAAACCGTCACGGTGTACGCGCCATCGGTGAACTTGGCGATGTCCGAGGCTGAGTACGTCTCCATGTGCCACTCGAACGTGGCCGCACGGTTGTTGTTGATGCCCCGCAAGGCGAGGTCGAACGAGGCGGTCGGCGTGGTGACCGTCACCGCGTCGGCGCCGGCCGTGAGCGCGGTCTGGACGCTCATTTCCGCGAACGGCACCGGCGAACCGGCGCCGCCCGCATACTTGTTGCCCTTCAGCACCTTCACGTCGGTGATGACCGCGCCCGGCGTGGGCGGCACGAACGCGCGCACCTTGACGTCGAATGTCGCGCTCCCCAGCGCGGCCTGGAGCTGGGTGATAAACTCCTCGGTGATCGCCGTGCTGGTGTCGGTCAGCGACGGCACAAGAGCCTTCAATTCATCGCTGATCGGGGCGCTGTGCCACGCGATCAGCGGCTGGCCGCTGGCCTGGATGGCCACCGCCACGCCGCCCTGCAGCCCGGTCGTCTCGTTGATCGCCGACGGCAGCCAGTACGAGAGCCCAAGCAGACCCCAGGACTCGCTCGCCATGTCCCACTCGAACGCAAATACGTTCAGCCCGGCGTCAACCCACGCAATCACCGGATTGCCATTGCCGTTCACCGCAACCGAGGACGAAGCCGCCAGGTAGAACAGACTCGCAGACAGATCGTTCCAGGCCGTGTCGTAGTCCGTCCACGTGCTGTCGCCCAGGCACATGCGGCCGCAAATCTGCGTCACCGGAACCGGCGTCGTGATGTTCGGAATCAACTCCGGACCGCTGCGCGTGAACGTGACCGCCAGTCGGCCCCCGCTCAACGGCGCCATGGCAATCTGCGAACAGACCGAGGTGGTGGCCAGTCCCGGCGACGGAGTGATGCCACCGGCATTGTCGCTGGTGCCGATCCCGGCCCAGGAACCCGAGTACTGTCGGACGTGAACCTTGGTGATGCCGCGGTAGGTGTTGTCCGTGCCACTGATCACCTGCGTGTAGAGCCAGCCCACCACCGGCTCGGCACTGCTGCGCTTGACGGCTCGCGGGCCCGCGCAGATGTCCCACTTGTTCTTGCCGCTGATGCCGGTCGAGGTGTCCGTGTTGTAGGTCACGGACGCGCCGTCGATGGTCTGCCAGACCGAGCCGTTATACTTCGCGCCGTAGACGCAACTGAGCGTGTTCTTCGTGTTGTTGTATATCCTGCCTGCCTTGGTGGCGCCTGTCCCGCCCTGCTCGGAGAAACGCATGTAATCCCAAGTTACATACGGCTGATCGGCGGACGTCAGCATGACGTCCGGGCGCGAGGCCAGGCTGTAGGCATCGTTCTGGCTGATGTTCTGGACGGTGGACCAGGTGCCGCGGCTGCCCAGGTCGATGTACTTGCCCTGGATGTACGTGGGGTCGTAGGTCAGGTTCCGCAGGATGCCGTCGGTCGAATTGAACAACGCGGTGATGATCTGCAGCGCGGTCATGCTGCCGAGGTCCAGGCCCTTGATACCGTCGAGAACTTGTTCCAGCACATCGTTCATCTGGCCTTCCTGCCAGACGACCCAGAGCCGGTGCGGGTTCTGCTGCACCACCAGTCGCGGCGCAACCGAGTCGAGGTTGCTCTTGCTGATGCCGCCGCCCGTCCCGAACTCGACGAAGGTGGCCGAACCGTCGAGCTGCTGCCAGCCGTTCTCCGGGTGCGCGGTATCGTAGCAGAGCAGGTATATCTCGCGCTGAACCTGGTCGGGTGGGCCGCCGGTCGGCACTGGCTGGGACCACGCCACGTACGTCTTGGTGCCGTCCGTGACGATTGCCGGACTGTACGAGTTGTAGTCGCTCTTGCTGATGTCCGCATTGGCCGGCCCGGTCGGCGACGCCGGCAGGTTCTCCCAGTCGCCCGCCTGCAGAACAAGGGTTTGCAGGAACGTATTGTACAACTCTTCAAACGTCTGGGCCCAGCCCGGCACCGGCGCGATCAGGCAAAGCCCCACGGCAACGGCCAGAACCCGGCGAACGACAGCGCGTCTCATCATGGTCAAAAGCCCCCTTCTTACACGCCAGCGACCAGCCCTCGTCCAATACGCCGCTGACAGAAAACCTGCACCCGACGCAAGACGCAATAAGACACCCCATCCGACGCGCGACCGCGCAAACCCGGCCGACGCCGCATCGCGACTCTACTGAGAACCCTGTGCTCAACGTATTCTACGACCAAACCGCGGTTTGGTCAAGACCCCGCACCTTGAAACCAGGGCTGTTTCAAGATCTGGCGCCACGTCTCGGAAGGCCACGCCTCCGCGCACACCCGGTAGGGGCGGCCTGTCCTCAGGCCGCCCCCCCCGGCGTGGGGACACGCCGGGAGTACTCGCTGCACGCGACGGTCACGAATCTTGAAACAGCCCTGCCTTGAAACCGTAATGCGTCAGTCGCGGGTGGAGATAAGGTCGAAGTCTGACTTGGGCTGACGCCTAAAGTGGTCGGAGCGGCTCGCCC
>MHBL01000459.1 GCA_001803235.1 Lentisphaerae bacterium RIFOXYA12_64_32 | reverse complement strand
CCCCCCCCCGGCGTGGGGACACGCCGGGGGGACTCGCTGCACGCGACGGTCACGAATCTTGAAACAGCCCTGCATAATCTCCAGCGCCATTTGCTTGTGGACAAGGAACGGTGTAGAATGTGGTTCAGCTTAGGTTTGCGACAATGGCCCGGCATGTTGCCGCCCGCGGGCGACGGAGCCCGGGGTGGAGCGTGTCCATCCAAGTCTCAGGCGGGAGGAACATCATGAGCAAGATTTCGATTGTGATCATGATCCTTGCCGGTTTCGGCATGTGGAAGGGGATGAAGAAACACCGGCTGGGCTATTGGTGGGGCCGGCCAGTGACCGTCGTCTGTGCCTGCGTAGCCCTGCTTTTCGCCTTACTCCACGCTTTCTCTTCCGGCGGCCCGAACATGACCAAGGTCATCGACCGGGAGATGCGTTACCAGTTCTTTGGCGGCAAGAAGCTGGGGCTCTACCTGGCCGAGAAATACCCGAACTCCAAGGCCGTGATCATCGTGCAGGCTTCTCCGACCGGCGCGAGCGGAGGTGAGGACCGGAAAAACGCCTTGGTTGACGGTTTGAAAGAGGGGCTTGGGACGGCCATCACGGTTGTGGCCGAGGCCAGCCCCGAACTGCCCGCCAGTGCCAGGCGGGCCATGGGTGGCGGGGCGGCGGGCGGGCCCGGCGGCGAGGGCGGCCCGGGCCCCGAGGCCATGGACATGGTCGCGCCCTTGGAATACTGGTTCACCGCAGAACTGTTCGACAAGCTGGTGAGCAAGTACAGCAAGCAGGCGGATCTGGTCATCACGACGATCGGCCTGCCTCAGGACGTCTCCGCAATGAAGTTCTGGCAAATGAACCCGCGTCCGAAACTGGCGATGGCCAGCGGCTCCGTGTATGAACTGAAAAAGGCGTTCAAGGGGCAGGCGATCGTGGCAGCCGTAACCTACAGCCCGAAGGCGCAGTACAAGGACAAGCCGGCCCCCAATGACATGGACGAGGCCTTCAACGAGCGCTTCCTGCTCATCAC
Organism: Lentisphaerae bacterium RIFOXYA12_64_32; assembly: GCA_001803235.1. Taxonomy (GTDB): domain Bacteria; phylum Verrucomicrobiota; class Lentisphaeria; order Oligosphaerales; family YB12-FULL-65-16; genus YB12-FULL-65-16. The sequence continues at coordinate 74,119 of MHBL01000459.1, read as the reverse complement.
TCCGGAGAGCATCGACACGGTCTGCGGCGAGTTCCCCGAACTGTTCATGGAGTGAGCGCGCAGAGCGCCGCCATGGCGAGCGCGGTCGCCATTTGGGGAAAAGTGGACAGGAACGGCGGGTCGAGGCGAGCGACTCCGTTGGCCGTGAGCGGCCGGAGTCAGAGTTATCGGGGAGGATGCAGTAGCCGTGAAAACCCCACCGGAGCTTCAGGCGCTACGCAAGGACGTCTTGGCAGCCCATCGCTTCCTGTGCGAGCAGGGCCTGGCCGTGCTGACGTGGGGGAATGTGAGCGGGATACACCGTGCGAGCGGTGTGGTTGCGATCAAGCCCAGCGGCGTCGCGTATGACGAGCTGACGGTGGACAATATCGTGCTGGTCGAACTCGACGGCGGCCGAGTCCTGACCGATGACCTGCGCCCCTCCTCCGATCTGCCGACGCACCTGGCGCTCTACAGGGCGTTCCCCCAGATCGGCGGTGTGGCCCACACGCACAGCCGCCACGCCACCGCCTTCGCTCAGGCATGCCGGTCGCTGCCGTGCCTGGGGACGACCCACGCCGACCACTTCTGCGGCACCATTCCGGTCACGCGGCCACTCCGTTCGGCAGAGACGGCCAAGGACTACGAGTCGAACACCGGCCAAGTCATCATCGAAACCTTCCGCGACAAGAATCCTGTCGCGCTTCCGGCGGTACTGGTCGCGCATCACGCCCCCTTCACCTGGGGCGATTCGCCCGCGGCAGCGGTGTGCAACAGCGTGGTTCTGGAGGCGGTTGCCGGGATGGCGCTGGAGACCTGGCAACTCGACCCAGCCAAAGCTGGGATCCCCGCCGACCTGCAGCGCTGCCACTTCCTGCGCAAGCACGGCCCCGCCGCCCACTACGGCCAGCCGCAGGGCCCCGCCGCCGCCATCTCTTGAAGGACTATTCGGCGCCGGCCAGCGCCACCAAGGTCGCACCGGCGCCGCCCGGGTCTTCGCCCTGCCGACCGAGCCTGAAGCGACGCACCAACCCGCACCCGCGCAGGGATTCGTGCACCGCAGCCCGGAGGCGCCCGGTCCCGAAACCATGCACAATCCGGACCTCGGGCAACCCCGCCAGCACGGCGCGGTCCAGGTACGTCTCCAGCCTGGGTAGCGCCTCGTCGACTCGCAGTCCGATCAGGTTCAGCTCCGCGGGCACGGCGTCGACGGCTCGCGGCCGCGTCACCATCACCTTGAGCGCGCCGTCCGACTCAGGCAGCGGACCGTTCTGAGGTCTGCCCAATTCCCGTGCCTGGACGTCGAAGCGGACCCCGCCGAGCAACACGGTGACGATCGCCCGCTCTCGGTCGACGCCCACGACCTCGGCGTCGGCCTGCAGGCGCTCCACCCAGACGGTCTGTCCGGGCGCCACACCGTCGAGGCGCACGGGCTCTTCGGGCCGGGGCGCCGTCTCTTCGACGGCCACGTCCAGCTTGCTGGTTTGAGCGCGGATAACACGGCGAACGTCCGCGGTCACGCCATCTCGGGGCGCCTGCGGGTGAGCGGCATGCAACTCCCGGAGCATGTTCTCCATCTGGCGCCGGGTGTTCTCCACGATTCCGGAGGCCTGCAGGTAGGCGTCGTGAAGCAGCCGGCGCCGCTCTTTCTTGAGCGCCTGCAGTTCCTTCCGCAGCTCCGTGCGGTCCCGGGCCAGATCGGTGACGGTCGCCTGCAGTTCATCTTCCCGCACGGACAGCCGGCGCTGGTCCTCCTCCATCTGCCCCAGAATGCCTTCAAGGCGCAGATGGTCGCTCGAGAGATGCCTCTCGGCCCGATGCAGGATGTGGTTCGGCAGTCCCAGCCGGCGGGCGATGTTGAGCGCGTTGCTGGCGCCCGGCCGGCCGATGTCCAGCACATACTCGGGTTGCAGGGTTTCAACGTTGAAGCGCACGGAGGCGTTCAGCATGCCCGCCTGCTCGTGCACAAAGGTCTTCACCGTGCCCAAGTGGGTTGTGGCCACAGTCAGCGCGGCGCGACGGCAGAGCTCGTCCAGGATTGCGCAGGCCAAGGCACCGCCCTCGAGCGGGTCGGTGCCGGCGCCCAATTCGTCGAGGAGCACCAGCGCCGGGGCCGACCCGAGTTGCCGCAGCACGTTGGCGACGTGGCTAATGTGGGCGCTGAAGGTGCTCAGGTTGGTCAGCAGCGACTGCTCGTCGCCGATGTCGGCAAAGACCTGTCGGAACACCACGAAGCGGCTGGCTGCGTCAACCGGGAGTGGTAACCCGGCTTGAGCCGCCAGGGCCAGGAGCCCGATCGTTTTCAGAGCCGCCGTCTTGCCCCCCGTGTTCGAGCCGGTGAGCAGGAACACGCGTGTCTGCGGTTTGAGTCGCACATCGATCGGCACGACCTGGCGTGTCCCACCAGCGGTTCGGAACTGTTTCTCCAGGAGTGGATGCCGAGCCCGGACCAGCCCGAACTCTGCCCCGAAAACCGGCAACGTGCAGTGGTAGTCGCACGCCCAGGCGGCGACAGCCAGCGCCGCGTCCATTTCCGTCAGAACCTGCTGGTTCGCTTCCACGGCGGCACGGCGACCGCGGACCTGAGCGCTCAGGTCCGCCAGAATACGGCGGCACTCGTCCCGTTCGTGCAGCCGCACGTCGGCCAAGTCGTTGCCCAGGGGCAAGGTCTGTGTCGGCTCAATGAACAGCGTCTGGCCACTGTTGGAGTGATCATGGGTGACACCCGGAAGCCCCGCCTTCTCCTCCCGTCGCACGGGAATCACGTATCGTCCGTTGCGGACAGTCACAAACCGCTCTTGGAGGACGGGGTCCAACCCCGGGGCTTTCAGAAGCGTGTCCAGCGCCGTCTGGATACGACGCTCGATGGACCGGATTTCGGTGCGAAGTTCGCGCAGCCGCTCGCTCGCCCGATCCACCAGTTCCCCGTCTTTGTCCAGAGCACGCTGCAGCCGCTGCTGCAGTTCGACGCAGGGGTCCAAAGCACGGCCCAGTTCCAGGAGGTGACGGCAGCCCCGACACTCCTCGCGCTGCAAGAATCCCTGCACCGCCGTACTGCGGCGCAAAAGTTCCTGGCACTGCAACAGGTCCGGACCCTCGATGACGGCACCCTCGGGCGCCACCCGGGCCAGGATTTCCGCCAGATCCGGGAAGCCCAGGTCCGGCGCTGCTGAGCCGGTTTCGAGCAGAGCCAGGCACTCGGCGTAGAGGCCGTGGTGCGCGGTGACCTGGGCGAGGTCTACGGCCGGCCGCAGCCGGAGCAGCAGATCACGGCCGCCCGAGGTTTGAGCATAGCCCGCAACTGCCTGCAGCAGTGCGGGATACCCCAAGACGTTGAGTGCGTGTTCGTCCATGGGCGTCACGAGGGTTCAGGGTTCGGAAAGGAAGACGACCTGTGCGTGTCAGTCCTGAAAAGCGGTGAGAGAATCGACCGCGAGGCGCCGATGTTTTCGCAGCGTCAGAGAGAGAGAGAAGGACTCACTGCGGATGCCAGGATGCACCCGTTCGTAGTGGGCTCGCAGCGCGCGGAACAACGTGGAGCGCCAAGAGCCCATCTGGCGTGTCGCGGCGAAGTTTCTGAATGAAGCCGGACGTGTGGTGACGGCGCGGGGCGGGGATGGTGTCTTGCCCGGCGGGCAACCGCCGGGACTGCGACACCACTACGAACGGCGGCACGGTGCGTTACCGCACCGAGCCGACCTCTTCCCACCACAACTTGAGGCACAGTAGCGCCCAAAGGCGGAAGCTGTGGTCGCGAGTCCCGGCCAGATGCTCCTCGACGAGGCGCCGGACCACGTCGGGGCGGAACAGCCCGGCCGCATCCCACGTTTCGGTCGCTCCCAGTTCCCGGATGACATTGCGCAGGTCGCCGCGAAACCACTCTGCCAACGGAACACCGAAGCCGCGCTTTCCCCGACGCCGCACCGGCTCCGGAACCAGCCCCCGCGCCAGCTTCTGCAGGAGCCGCTTCCGATAGCCCGGGCCGACCTTGTACTGCCGCGGCAGCGCGGCCATGAACTCCACCAGTTCATGGTCGAGGAATGGGCAACGCACTTCGAGGGAAAACATCATGCTGGCAATGTCGACCTTGGCGAGAATATCCGACGGGAGGTAGGCGTGCAGGTCCAGTTCCATGAACCGCTCGACAAATTCCCGCGCCGAACCCTGCCGCAGGATTTCCTCCCAGGCTGGGGGCACATCGGCCAGGCACGGCACCTGGTCCGGCTCGCGGTACAACTCGCGCCGGGCCGCCGCGGAGAACACCTGCTGGAAACCGGCATACCCGGCGACGTCCTCGCTTCCGAAAGCGGCAAGGAGGCGGCGCAGGCTCGCCAAGGTCGTGCGCGGAGCCCGTGCCTCGGGCAGCGTGCGCAGCAGCAGATTGCAGCCGGCGCGGCGCCAGCGCAACGGCACGGCCTGCAGGTACCGCTGCAGCCACATGATCTGGTAGCGCTGGTAGCCGCCAAACAGCTCGTCGCCGCCGTCGCCGCTCAGCGCCACGGTCACATGCTGGCGGGTAAACTGGCAGAGCAGCGCCGTGGGCAGCATGGAGGAATCGCAATAGGGTTCGCCGTGGTGTTTGACCAGCCGCCGCAGCAGGTCGAGGTCGCGCGGCTCGGCGACCCGCTCCTGGTGCTGCGTGCCGGCATAGGCGGCGGCCAGGCGCGCATAGCGCCGTTCGTCATAGCGCTCGACCTCGAAGCCGACCGTGAAGGTCCGCACCGGCGTCCGCACGTGCCGCTGCATCAGCGCGACGACAACCGACGAGTCCAGCCCGCCCGAAAGAAAGGCGCCCAACGGGACCTCGGACTCAAGCCGCTTGACCACCGCCCGGTCAAGGATGTCCCGCGCCTGGGCCGCCGCGTCGTTCAGCGACAACGATGACTTCCGCTCGTACGCCGGCCGCCAGTAACGCTGCGCGAGGGCGGCGGACGGCGGATGGTCCTGCCAAAATTCGATCCAGCAGGACGGCGGCAGTTTCTGGACTGAGCGGAACACGGTGTCGGGGGCCGGGATGCACATCAGGTTCAGATAGTCGTCGACGGCCTGGCGGTTGAGCTCTCGCGGCACGCCGGGGTGCTTGAGAATGGCCCCGAGTTCGCTGGCAAAAACCACCTCGCCAGCCGGCAGAACGGAGTAGAACAACGGTTTCTTGCCCAGACGGTCGCGCGCCAGGATCAACCGCCGCCGCGACACGTCGACCAGCCCGAACGCGAACATGCCCTCGAGCTGCCGCACCATGGGCTCGACGCGGCCGTCGCACTGCTCATAGAGGTGGAGCAGGACTTCGGTATCCGCCGCCGTCCGGAACTGGTGTCCTTGCTCTTTCAGCTTCCGCCGCAAGACGTTGTGGTTGTAAATCTCGCCATTGAAGGTCACCCACAGTGTACGGTCCTCATTGGCCATCGGCTGATGGCCGGACGGGACGCCGATGATGGCCAGACGCCGCGTCCCCAGGCCCCAGAACCCGCCCGCCTCGATGCCTTCGTCGTCCGGACCACGGTGTGCCAAGGCGGCGGTCATCGACCGTAGCAGATCATGCCACGGCGCCGTGCCGTCGCCATCACTGACGTGAAAGATTCCGGTGATACCGCACATGAGCGTACGTTGAGGCCTTTCAACCTGCGCGGCTAAATCCAGCCTCGCATAGGTACGGCCGCAGTGGCTCGGCGCGTCCCGCGCCGAAGCAGGGTGCGTCGGCCGGGCTTGTCCGGCGAAGCTGCCTGGGCGAAGACGGATCCCCGGCCGAGGGTCTCGGTTCGGGACGAACCGAGGTACCCCACTGCGGTCCCGGAGGTCCCGCGCCACCGTCCGTCGTTGCTGACGATCGCGGAGCGGACGGACGGTTACCGGCCCAGGATGACCCTCAGACCGTATGCCATCCAGGGCAGTAAGGCAAACCGCGAGTGGCGCAGGCCCACCTGCAGGGTCTCGCGCCGCGCCGTTGGCCGACTGCGGCCGGCCCGGCCACCGATCTGCATGCTGGTGAACGATTTCCCGAGTGTCGCGATCCTCATGCCGCTTCTGAAACAGCGATAGACAAAATCGTAGTCCGCCGAGATGCTGAGCGACTCGTCAAACAGGCCCAGCCGCTCGTAGACGGAGCGGCGCACGAAACAGCCGGGATGCATCACCGGCATGAGAAACGGAAACAGACGGAACGATTTCGGGTACGCTATCACCGCTCCGGGGTCATCCGGACCGGTACAGAAACGGACCCCGGTCGCCAGCAGGTCCGCGTCCGGGTGGGCGGTGAAGAATTCGAGCACGACGGCTCCGGTGTCGGGCGCGTACCAGTCGTCGCTGTTCAAGATGAAGACCACATCGGTGCGGAGTTCGCGCAGGCCCAGGTTCCACGCCGCCGGAATCCCGCCGCCGGCCGTTTGCTGCAGCAGGCGCACCTCGGTCGAAGGCCAACGCGACGGCGCTGCCGTTACGGCCTCCCGCAGGATCTCAAGCGACCCGTCCGTCGAACCACCGTCGACGAGCACGTACTGCGCCGGCGGCGCTGTCTGGCTCAGGACCGAGTCCAGGCAGCGGCGCAGCGTGCCGGCCGCGTTCAGGCAGATGGTGATGACGCCGTAGTTCGGACTCATCGTCTTATCATTGTCCGACCTGTGCGGGTAAATCTTGAGAGAGAAGAAGCCCCGCCATGGACGCCAGGATGCGCCTGTTCGTAGTGGGCTCGCAGTGCGCGGAACGAAGTGGAGCGCCAAGAGCCCATCTGGCGTGTCGCGGAGAAGTTTCTGACCGAAGCCGGGCGTGTTGCGGCCGCGTGGTGTCGAGATGGTGTCTTGCCCGGCGGATCCCGCCTGTCAGGCGGGACCGGGACTGCGACACCACTACGAACGGTGCCGTGACCAGATTCACCCGCACGGGTCGTCATTGTCGCTATGCCAAACCTTGTCCAGAACCTTCTCACGGGCTGAAGACTATTGTGAGACGGGCAATGCGTCTCCGGCGCGCCCCCGGCGCGCTCTCGTCAAGACGTTCCATGCCCCGCCTCAGCCCCCCCCCGCGCAACCCGATGTTTGGGGTTCGCTGCCCGACGGCCTGCAGGGCGGTGTCCTCAGGGTCACGGCGCCGTCGCGCGCCCAGTCGAAACCAATCCACCCCAAGACGCCGAGTAACAACGCAAAGACAAACTGGGGACTGCCGGCATTGAAGAGCGTCAGAATGGCGATCACGAAAACAAGAAGGCGGGGTGCGCCACGGAGGACAAACACGGCCACCCCGACCGAGAGCAGCGGAACCCAGATCGCCAGGTGCCGAGCCACCATGATGCCACCGGCCCACTGCTCGAGCGCGAACGGGAACGACGGAGTGAACCGTGCGACCGGCGAGACCAGCACGAAATTGGCCGTCACGATCGCGGCCGCCGCGAGACGGCACTTCCAGTCCGCCTCCGTCCAGACGTCGGTGCAGACGAAGGCCGCGATGAGCGCTGGGTGCGCCGTCAGAATGAACCGGATCGGGCTCGCGCCCGCAACGGCATAGCCCGCGAAAAAAACGACCAAGGGGATAGCCCACAACCCCAGGGTGTTCCTGAGAAAGCGGCTCCGGAAGAACAGCAACCCCACGGCGGCAGCGCTCATCAGCACATAGTTGCACCCGACGATGAGCGGGATTCCCCGCGGCAGGCATGAGAGTTCGAATCCTCTGGCGGCGCCCGTGCTGTGCAGGACGTACGGAAACGTCAAGGGGTTCCCGAACTGGACTTGGTTCAGGACGAACTGCGGTGAGAACACCACGATGAATGCCACGACGGCCATGAGCGCACGCCGGAGGTTGTCGCCGAGCCCTGCACCGGCCGCCTTGTTTCCGACCCAAAACAGGTACGCCAGCAGCGGCGCAAAGAAGATGTTGTTGATGCGAATCATGCACGCGAACCCAAAGAGCCCGCCCACGATCAGCACTTGCCGTGTCCCCGGCTCGAGAGACAGCGCCAGGTAAACGGTCAACAGGATGAACAGGGCGGACGCCGCTTCGCTCATGCCATTGAGACCGACCGCGGTGAAGATGTAGTACAGCCGGTAACTGGCCGAATCGAAGTCGGGCGTGGCAAACACGCTCTTGAACAGGGGCTCGACCGTCGGCGACGTCGAGTGGAACTCCACGGGGAAATAGAAGAACGGGAGCACGGCCCACAGCAGCGCGACGACGAGGGCCGGCCGCGACGCCTTGGCGAGGCGTTGCACGACCCAAAAGACCAGGACCAGCGCGGCAGGGAAAAAAACCACACTGTTGACGAACGAGAAGCAGACGGCCATGTCGTCGTGATTCGAAATGCGCAGGGCCGCCATCACGGGGATGTAGAGGATGGGCAATCCGATCGTGAAATTCCAGGGCTCTCCGAAACGCCCGCTGAGGATCCCGGCCCCAACGTTGAAGTAGCCAAGCTCGTCGACCGGACGCGGGAAGAGATTGCCCGCGTTCAGTCGGACCCAGGCCAGGAGAAGCAGGCGCAACGTGACGATCAGAACGACGCACCAAACACCGGTCGCACGCGTGAAGATCAGCTCGTGTCCACCGCGGAACACCTCCCTCAAGTGCCCGCGCCGCGCGCCGTACAGCAACAGGCCGGCAAACCCGATGCAGGCCAGCGCATAGAGGAACATGAATCGGGCATACGGGTAGCAGACCGGCACCACCAGACGGGTCTCGGTGTCGTATCGGAAATCCTGACTCACCCATGCCTCGGTCGTCGGGTCAAGACGGACCCTGTGGAACTGCGCGGCCATCAGCAACGGGTGCCACTCCCGCTGGAGTCTTACGGCAGGATTCTCTTCGACGAAGACGTTCCGGGTCTCCAGCACGTCCAGGGTCGTATCGGAGTCAACGACCCGGATCACCTTGGCGGCGATCGACGGCGCGGCGAAAAGGGGTGTCGCCGGGGTAATCTCGAGGGTCGTTCCGGCGGCAGCGAAGAACGGGACGCCAAGAAGCCCAAGCAGCAAAGTGACGGCCTGCACCGCCAAGCGCCGCCGGGCGGGCGTCGGCTGGTGGTGACAGACCGCAGAAGGGCCGTGAATGGTTTGGTGAACTTTGGGATTCACATTTGCGGGCCGCTCCGGCCCCCATTTCGCGACGACTCACCCGCTCTTGCCTGCCCCGTCCCGCAACGGGCCACCAAGTTGCCTGTACCGGTTCTTGAACACATGGATGCCCAGCAGTCCGACACTGAGGAATCCGAGCACGCACAGGAAATGAGTCACGAACAGGACGGCGCGGATCAGGTCGATATTGGCGAAGTGCGATTGGGTCCACTTCCACAGGATCCACAGCAGGCCGAGGCCTTCGACCGAGCAGAGCCCGAGCAGCAGCAGCAGGAGCCACGCCTCATTCAGTCGGAGCAGGTTACGTGTCAGGGCGGTGGAGTGGTCCGTCCCCGAGAGAAAGAGGTAGCAACTGAAAAGGTAGAGCTGGATGCCGGCGCAGCCGAGAGGAATCAACAGCGCCTGGCTGTGATAGTCGAACACGTTGAGGCATCCGATCCGGGTCGGACCGACGGCGAATGCCAAGACCTGCAGCAGTGAGGTTGCGACGAGCAGTGCCAGCCCGGTCCATTCGAACAGCTCCGGGCGCTCGGAGAGGATGAACAGCAGGTGGCGCATGCCGTCTCGCCACGTGCGCAGGTGCGGTGGCCTGGACCGGCGGTCGGGGCGCAGTCCGGACCGCACCTCTACAATGACGGCGCGGTGTTTCAGGGCCTTGACCAGCAGCTCGCTGGCGAATTCCATGCCGCTGGCCCGAATCCCCCACGACTCATAGGCGTCCCGGCGCACACACCGGAAGCCGGAATTGCAGTCGGACAGGCGGCCCCCGTAGAGCCGGTTGATGAGCCAGGTCAGCACCGGCGTGCCCAGGTACCGGTGTAGCGGCGGCATGGCGCCTGGCTCGATCTCGCCCTTCAGCCGGGAAGCCACCACCATGTCGGCACTGGCCTCTTCCGCCTTGCGATACAACGCCGGTGCGTCGCCGAGCCGGTAGCTGCCGTCTGCGTCTGCGAAGATCGCATACTTTCCCTGGGCAGCGACAATTCCACCATTGACCGCGGCCCCGTATCCCTTCTCGGCGACCGGCACGACTCGCGCCCCGGCGCTTTCGGCCACGCGCATCGAGCCGTCGGTGCTGCCGTTGTCGGCGACGACGATTTCGTAGCTGATGCCGGTCGACTCGAGAGCATTCCGCACCTCGCCGATGCAGAAGCCCAAGGTCTGCTCCTCGTTCAGACAGGGGAACACAACGCTAAGATCCATGCCCCTCTCCCTTGTCAGTGGCCGCCGCGGCCCGGTCCGCCTGCCCAACCAGAATCCCCAGCGACGCCCAGATCCAACGCTTGCTCAGAAGGTCATCCCACAGTGAGGCCAGGCACACCGCCGCGACGAACAGGCAGAGCAGGCCGTGCCAGCGGTTGCGCCGCGGTACGGCGCCCGCCGCGGCGATCCAGAAGGCGTAGCAGGCCGCCATCGCGGGCACGCCGAAGGCTGTGGCGAGGTTCAGGTACTCGTTGTGTGCGTCCATGTAGGTGGTGAACGCAGGCATGCAAAACTCGCTCTTGTACTGAGCCAGGATGGCCCGCGCCCCCTCCACATTCACCAACTGCGGGTACAGGTCGTACACGCCGGCGCGACCGACACCCATGAAAAACGACTTCAGATCCAGCAGGATCATCTTGCCGTAGACCACCTGATGGATCGTATACATACCCCATGTGGCATGATTGAAGAACGGAAACTCGCGCTGGAGGGGGAAGAACGGCACCAGGAGCGTGAGATAGAACAGGCCGAAAACAAGGGCGAGAACGGTTCCGCTGGCCGGAAACACGGTCCCACGGCGCACGCCGACCACCGGCCCGAGGGCAAACGGCAGGATCACCGCCAGGCTGATAAGCATGTGCCGGCTAACCGTCAGAAGCAGCGGCACGCACAGAACCCCCACGAGCAGGAGCCGCAACCCCCACTCCGGGGTCAGGCCTTGGCATTTGCAATTGGCAGGTAGCCAATTGCAAATGCCAAGGCCTGACCCCGCGTAGTACGCCAACATGATGCACAGGACAGGCAGCACGTAGTAGGAGCCCGCAAGGTTCGGATGGGCGAACGTGAAAAAGAACCGCTTCGCCATGAAACCGAGGGTCGTTCCCTCGTAGGCGGCATAGGTGTCGTGGACGCCCAGGACCGCCTGCCCCGCCGCGTACGCGCAAAAGACCGTCAGGATCGTCAGGCCCAGCCAGTGGAGGCGCTTCCGGTCCAGTTCAACGGTGCGGAAGAACCAGAATACCACCGCCATATACGCGAAGATGGCAAGCTCATACAGGTCGCGGCGAGCCAACCCGTGGCAGAGGGTTGCCAGGCCGGCCAGGCCCAGAAATACGGTCAGCAGCAGCCCCGGAAGCCGAAATGCATCCCGCAGTCGTCCGGAGCGGAGCACGGCCGCGACCAGCACGGGGACCAGCAGGTCGTGAGCAAAAAGCGGTCCGCGGAGCTGGATGTTCAACGGCAGCAGCGCCAGGTAGGCGAGAGCGGCAAGCTCGGGCCAGCCCGGTTTCGTGGAAGTACTGGTACAGGAAGAGGTGGTTTCGGGCATCAGAGTCCCCCCGGGCGGGATCCCGCCCGGTCATGCCAAGGTGAAACTGACAACGTCGCTTCCAGAGCCCGCGAGAACGCGGGCGCTCCAAGTCAGGCCCCGTGCCAACTCCTGGAGCGCCCGCGTCCTCGCGGGCTCTGGGTGTCTTCGGTTTCGTTTCGACAACGATGTCACCGAGCGGCGGCTTCGCGGACGGCCGTGACGGTGTAACCAATCTGTTCTTCCGTCAGTTCCGGAAACATGGGCAGGGAGAGGACGTGCGCCGCGTGTTGTTCGGTGATCGGGAAGGCGCCTTCAGCGTATCCCAGGTCCTTGTAAGCTGCTTGCAGATGAACGGGCACAGGGTAGTGAATGCCAACGGCGACACCACGCCCTTCCAAGTGTTGTCGCAGGCCTTCGCGGTTCTGGGTCCTGACGACATAGAGGTGGTAGATATGCTTCCGCCCCGGCGCCTCGACCGGGGTCACGACCCCCGAATCCTTGAGCTGTTCGTTGTAACGGCACGCGTGAGCACGCCGCGCCTCGTTCCACGCCGGAAGCCGCTTCAACTTCACCCGCAGCACGGCCGCCTGCAGGGTATCCAGCCGGCTGTTCATGCCTCGCAGTTCGTGGCAGTACTTGACCCGCTGCCCGTAGTTGCGGAGCATTCGCAGTCGGGCGGCAAGATCGCCGTCGTCGGTGACCACCATCCCTCCGTCGCCGTACGCACCGAGGTTCTTGCCGGGGTAGAAGCTGAAACACCCGGCATGCCCCATGGATCCGGCCATGCGCGTACGGAAGTCGGCGCCGTGGGCCTGGCAGGCGTCCTCAATGACCTTCAGATTGCAGGTGCGAGCCAGTTGCAGCACCCGGTCCATGTCGGCGGTCTGCCCATAGAGGTGCACCGGGATGACGGCCCGGGTTCGCGCGGTAACCGCTGCGGTGGCTTTGTCTATGTCGAGCGTGTCGGTGGTCGGGTCGATATCCACCAGTACGGGCTTGGCGCCAACGGCGGAAATGGCCAGCACCGTGGCGATGAAGGTGTTGGCGGCAGTGATGACCTCGTCGCCCGGGCCGATGCCGTCGGCCATCAAGGCCAGAATCAGCGCGTCGGTCCCCGACGCCACGCCGACGGCGTGGCGTACCCCACAGAAGGCGGCGAACTCCTGCTCGAAGAGCCCGACCTCCTTGCCGAGGATGAAGTCCCCTCGTTTCATGACGGCCGTGACGGCCTCGTTCAGTTCGACCGCCATGGTCTCGTACTGAGTCTTCAGGTCCAGGAATGGCACTTGCATGCGAGAGGCCCTCTTATTTTCGACCTGTGCAATAGGGACGGCTTGGCGACCCCACCGGCCTTGCGCCGGTGGTGAAGCAGGTCCAACGGCTGGTCGATCCGTGGCCCCCCTCTTCTCCGGTCGGACAGCGGCCGCGGTCCGACCGGAGAAGAGGAAAATCCGGGCGGGGGACGGTCCGCTTAGCCAAACCAACCTCCTTCACCACCGGCACAAGGCCGGTGGGGTCGGGGTATTGCACTGGTCGCTTACTTGCGCAGACCCAGGCGGAGGTAGACCAGCGGCCGGAGAATGCTCCACCAGTCGAGGATCGGGACCATCTTGGTATAGCCGACTTTCCCCTTGGGATACCGTTTCGTCACCGGCACCTCGGTGACCGGAAGCCCCGTTTCGATGACCTTATAGAACAGGTACGGCTCGAGCTCGTAGTGGTCCAGCCACGCCTGCCACAGATTGATGGACCGGTCCTTGAGCACGGAGGTGCGGAAGGCACGGAACCCGTTGGTGCCGTCCGTCACGGGAAACCGAATGATGGTCTTGAACAGCACCGAGTAGATGGCCGTGGTGACCCGTCGGAAAAGGGGGATGTTGACCCGTGCGCCGCCCGCCAGGTATCTGGACCCTTGGACAAAGACGAAGTGGTCATGCAGGATCGGCCGGAGGACCCGCGGAATCTCGCTCGGATTGTCCTGGTCGTCGGAGCCCATGACCACGACGATATCAAACTGATTCTGAATGGCATAGTCAATCCCGGTGCGGATGGCGGCCCCAACCCCCATGTTCTTCGGGTGCTTGATGACCTTGGCGCCATGCTCCGCCGACTCGTCGGCCGTGCGGTCCGTCGAGCCGTCGTCAACGACAAGGATTTCCTCGATGAACCCGCCCTCCAGGGCCTTGGTCCGATCGATGACGCGGCTGATCTTCCCCACTTCGTTGAGGGCCGGCAGGACGAGGATTGCCCGCGCGCCGGACGTTGTCGCGCCGCGCGCCGTCCCGGCCGGGGGCGGCTCGCACTTGACCTGACCATAGGGCCGATCCAGGATCCCGGCTTTGCAGGTCAGATTGGCCACGGAGTTAATGACTCTGGCAGGATTGCCGGCAACGACCGCCCCGGGCGGCACATCCCGGGTGACTACCGCACCCGCACCCACCAGAGCGCCCTCGCCGATGATCACGCGGGGCAGCAGCGTGGCGTTCAGGCCGATTCTCGCACCCCGCTTGATGGTGGGCCCCTTCATGCACCGCGTGCATATCGGATGCGGGTCGTTGCCGATCATCACGCCAGGGGCGATGAACACATCGTCTTCGATCGTTGTGTACTGCGCGACATACACGCCGCAGTGGATGCGGACGCCGTTGCCGATGATGCAGCCGTAATCGACGGTCGAGTTGTTCCATATGCGGAAATGGTCACCGATCCGGTTTTCCTCCCGGATGACGACGTGGTGCCCCGTCTCGAACCCCTCGCCGATCTGCGTCCCGGCATAGATCACGGTCCCCGAGCGGATCGTCGCGTTGCGGCCAATGCTGCCGACCAGGCTGGCAACCTTGCGGCCGGGAACACTACCGACGGTTGCCTGGGGGTCAACATGACTGCCCGGCCCCACAGAGACCAAGGGGTCAGCGGGAGACACCGCGTCAGCCGCTTCAGTCGTCATGCATCCACCTCCTGTGGCAAGCCATCCTGCTGCATCGAGCGCTGAATCGCGGCGAGCACCTTGACCACCTGCAACCCGTTGGCGCCATCCGTGACGGGCGCCTTGCGGGTGGTCACACAATCGAGGAAGTGGGCGAATTCCGCCTTCAGGGGCTCGCCCAGGGTCACTCGCGGAATCGTGATGTCTCCTTCGCGCGCCAGGAGGCAGAACTCGCCGAAGTTGTCGTAGAACCGGTCCCGGCCAACGCTCTTGTCGTAGACGCGGACAGGGCCGACGGGGTCGAGGTCGTCCCAGCCAACCATCTTCTTGTCCCCGATGACCGTGATCTGGCGCACCTTCCTGGGCTCCAGCCAACTGACGTGCATATGGCCTAGTACCTTGTCCGGATAGGCCAGCGTGATGAACGCCACGTCCTCAATGCCCGGTTGAAGGAATGATTCGCCCTTGGCCCAGACCCGGAACGGCTGTGCCCCCAGCAGGTATGAGAAGATGGAAATATCGTGGGGCGCCAGGTCCCAGACGACGTTCACGTCACGCCGGAACGGGCCGAGGTTCGTGCGGACGGAGTGCAGGTAGCAGGGCTTCCCGCATTCACCCGCGGTGATGCAATCCCGCACCTTCCGAATCCCTGGGTTGAAGAGGAAAATGTGCCCAGTCATCAGGATCCGGTTCCGGTCTTGCGATATCCGCACCAGCTCCGCCGCCTCGCCGACGGAAGCGGTGAGTGGTTTCTCGCACAAGACGTCCTTTCCGGACTCCAATGCTTGCCTGGCCAACAGGTAGTGGGTCTCCGTGGGCGTAGCGATCACCACGGCTTGGATGTCGTCCCTGGCCAGAATGTCGGACGCCGAGGTCGAAGCCTCGACCTCGGGATACATCCGCCGCACCGCCGCCACGCGCTCCTGGCTGGCGTCGGCGCAGGCAACGAGTCGGACTCCCTCCGCAGCGCTGCCCAGGCGCAGATAGTTCCCACCCCAGTGTCCACAGCCCAAAACCGCGATGTTGATCAAGCTCAGGACCTTCTCAGTTGTGAAACCACACCTGCCGCACGCCTTGGACCTGTTGTGTTCCCAGTAACCCGACTCGGAACGTTGGCTGAACCGCAAGTGCGAACGGCCCAGTGAAGGTACCGCACCGGGACCGGAACTCAAGACCGGAGGCGCGGCGAGGCATTACGAAGCGCGTCTTGTGGCGGCCATAATCCCCGACCTGTACGGGTAGATCCAGCCGCGCGGGATGACGCCCTCGTGCGAACAGGCATCGGTCGCGGCGCCGCTCGTAGTGGTGTCGCAGTCCCGGCGGTTGTCCGCCGGGCAAGACACCATCCCCGCGCCAGACCGCCGCAACGCGCCGGATGGGCTCTTGGCGCTCCACTTCGTTCCGCGCACTGCGAGCCCACTACGAACAGGCGCATCCTGGCGTCCACGGTGGGGCCTCTTCTCTCTCAGGATTTACCCGCACAGGTCGATGATCTCCTCGTACCAGGCAAGGAAGCTGTCGACTTGGCGTGTCAGCGAGAACGTCGCGCCGCGCTGCGCCGCGCGCCACCCCGCCTCTGCCCGCAGGCCAGGGTCGGCCAGCAATCCGGTGAGCCGCTCTGCCATGGCGTCGCCGTCGCCGACGGGGACCAGGAACCCGGTCTGGCCGTCCACCACCTGTTCGGGAATGCCGCCGACGCGGGAGGCGACCACCGGGGTCCCGCACGCCATGGCCTCGGTGACCGCCTTGCCGAACGCCTCGGCTCTGGCCGCATGGAGGTAGACGTCGGCGGCGCGGTAGTACTCCGCCATCCGTTGCGGACTCCGCACGAACGGCACATGCCGTACGGTCAGCGGGCCGTCCACCTCGGTTTGACCGTGCGAACCGAGACAGAGGAACAGCAGCCCCCCGTCCGCCGCGCTGGCCCGTGCGGCAGCCAGCGCCATGGCGCGCCGCGCGGTCGAATAGTCCTTGAAGGGGTTCTGGCGCAGGCCTGTCCCTGCGAAGAGCACGATTCGCCGGTCCAGAGGCAAGTCCAACGCCTGTCGGGCTTGCACCTTGTCGCCGGGCCGGAACACATCCAGGTCGATGCCGTTGGGGATGACGCGACACTCCATGGGCTTGAGCATGGACTCGCGCACACAGTCCGCGAGCCACTGCGAGATGGTGGTGACGTAAAGCCGGCTGGCGGCATAGATCTCGGCCTTGCGCTGCCAGTTCGCGGCCGTAGCGTCGCGTCGGATCGCGGGATAGGTCTGGAGGTCCGGACACTGGCCGCAGCCGTGCTTCCAGCGTTCACAGTTGAAAAAGTGCGCGCAGTGCCCGGTGAGCAGCCAGGCGTCGCGCAGATTCAGGACCACGGGCACTTGCCGGCTCAGTTCCGGCAGGAAGGTCAGGTCGAAATACCAACCGTGCAGGTTGTGGCAATGCACGATGTCCGGCACGCGCGGCGACAACTGCAGCAGTTGTCGCGAGCCCGGGAAGTGAAAGACCTCGTGGCCGCGCCACCAGGCGCGGCGGCGTTCGGGGTCGGCGATCTGCAGCGACCGTCGTTCCAGGGCCCGCACCACACTGTTGCCCGAAAACCGCCGGCGTAAGCCCGTGGCCAGCCCCTGGAGCAGTCGCCCCGCTGCGCCCGGCGCCGGGGCGACCGGAATCTCAAGGACGTCGGGATCGACGCCATACTTGCGCCCGACCGCCAGCCAGGAATCGTGGCCACGCCGCCGGTACTCCTCGACCAGCCGCATGGCCGACCCCTCGGCGCCCCCGCCCGAGTCGGCGGTGTTGACTTGAAGGATTCGCAACGGGCAGTATCTCCGTTGGTGGACTGCAGCCACAACACCAGATGACCGACTGCCGTTGGGGAGACCTCGACCCTCTTTCCCGGTGCGAGATCCCCGCCGTCCTCACCCGCCAAATCGTCCGTCTGCCGCACAGGCAGGACACGCGATGGGCCGGCGCAAAGGCAGAGCGCTATGCCTGACGATTCGGGGCGGACGGTGCCGGTTCATGCGGGCCGAGATCAGTCCGCCCCACCAAGCGGGCCAGAGACAACGACGCCAGGACTGCCAACAGCGCGTACATGTAAAGGACGGTTCGCCCATCGATATCGGCAAACGTCAGGGCAACAACGCCACTGTGGCCAGTTGCGACCATCAGGACGAGAAGCACCAGGGGAGTACGCCAGAGCCGAAAACAACTCCATAGAGCCAGGAGGTAGAGCGCCGGGTAGACCACGACGATGAACAGGTTGTGACGAACTGAGAAGTACGGGCGACCGTGAACGACTTCGGCTCCGATCCTTGCCAACCCCAGCTTGGCGCAGGCAAGGGGGTGCCTGAGGATGTATCGGGCGACCTCCCTGTCGTCACCGGGCATAGACACGGGCATACTCACCGCCCACGGATTCGGGGGAGCGCCGAACACATGCCCGCAGAACAGCCGCTGGACCGAGTCCGTCGCCTCCTTTCTCTTCTCCTTGAAGTACGATCCACACACCATCAGGAGAAGGAACGTTACGACTACCGCCCCGAGGAAGAAGGCTCGCTTCCACTGACTCGTGGGAAGAAGGATCGCCCAGGACCCGAAGACCGCTGGCGGGAGTACCCAGCCGTGTGGACGGATCAGCGTCGCCGCGCACAGAAGCACAAGAGCGATGGCAAGTGCGCCCGGCGTCCGCCGCTCTGTGGCACGGTGGGCGCTCCACACCGTCAGAACCACCATCGACATGTAGGTTGAGTCCGACAGAATGTAGACGTGCCACCTGACGACATCCGGATTCCAGAGGAACAAGGCCGCCGCCATGTAGCCCGCCCCCATTCCCCCCGCCTTCCTGCCGAGATCGAAGACGGCCATTGCAGTCACCAAGGCGAGAACCACCTGAAACGCCACGACACCCGGCAGGCCAAGCCCCAGGAACTTGAACGTCGCCACGACCATGACGTACCCAATGTACGCACTGCGGAATCCCACGGGGGGCAGACCGTGCAACACATTGTCGGCACTTCCGATGTACTGCTCTGAATCCCCCGCATGGAAGACCCCGCCGTTGGCATACAGCATCCCCGCAACCTGCAGAAAAAAGCCGACAACCAGCAACCCCGCCCACACCCGGGGCGGATAGCCCAGCCAACCCTCCCGAGACCGCCCCCCTGTCCAATCGTCGCTATTCGAAAGCCGCACCATGGTCTCACCTCTCTCGCAGTGTGCCCGCAGCCTACCGCTCCCGTACCGCAAGGACCATCATCTTCGTGAGGGGGTTCAGCCTGATCCGCACATCGGCTATACCGAACGCCGCAACCGCTTTCGCCGGGAGCCACCCCAGTGCGGCGCTGCACATGGAAACTCTCTTGGCCAGGAACCCCAGCTTGAATGTGTGTCCGTAGTAGCGGATTCGCTTCACGCCGAACCCCCGCTCCTCCAAGAGTCGCCCAATACTCCGCCTCGTCCAGAAAGTCAGATGCTCCCTGACCCTTCGGAAGTCCTCTAGACGCTTGCCGAACAGCAGCGACACCGGGCTGTCCGAATCCATCGTGACGATGACCACGAGTCCCCCCACTCTGACCATACTGCAGCACTTCTCTATCACCGCAAAGGGGTCCAGAACGTGTTCGATCACATCGAACATGGTGATCACATCATAACCCTTGCCTGGGAAGTCCGCCACATCCCCGCAGTAGATGGGGAAACTGTACTTTGCCTTGGCCGTTGCCACGACCCGCTCGTTGAACTCGACACCCTCGACCTGGAAACCCTCGTCTTGGGCCACATCCAGCAGGAACCCAAAACCGCACCCGATGTCCAGCAATCGCGCTGGCTTCTCGCCGCCCGTGAACCCCCCAGACCGGACCTCTCTCAGGAAGTCAACATACCCGCTCTGTCGATCGAACCGTTCGGCCAGGTAGTCGTAGTACCCATAGATATCCGAGTCCTGTCCGCTCATGAAATGATCGTTTGCGAAGTAACCCTCCCCATAGACGGCTCGCAGTTCCTCGGGAGTGGGAACCGGCGTCAGCCACATGAAGGCGCAGTCCCTGCAGCGACGGACCGTATGATTGCCGAGTCTGTATCGCACGAAGGTGTGGGATCCCCCACAGAGCCTGCATGTATCCTGCATTCGTCACTCCCTTCGGAACATGCCTCACGTCACTTCCGGCGGCAAGGCGCCGGACACCTTCCGCAGGACGACAACCACTGACAGGCCAAAGCCGACCGGGAACACACTCTCCACTCTCCTCAGCAGCGGAACGAGAAGGTCAAACGTACGTGTCTGGAACACAGAGAGCTGTGCTCTGCGGAGAAGTGCCCCATTCAGACACCAGCCGGCCACCCCGACAATGTTGAAGTATCTCGCATGGACAACTCTGAACTGCATTTCCCGTTCAAGGTCACGGAACTCCTGCACCGTGTGCCGGCGATAGTGGCCGTATGCACGGTCGAGACTGTTGAACAGGAAAGGGATCGCCGGGCCAACGACAACGACTTGTCCTCCCGGCTCGATCAGGGAGAGCAGGCTGCGGACGCATGGGGGTTGATCCGCAATATGCTCGAGGACATTGAACATCAGAACCGTATCCAGCCGCTCTGCCATGATGCGGGCGGCGGCCTGCGGCTCAATGCACGACACGTCTAGCTGCGAGACCTTGACGTTCGCGGCCGAGCCAAACCGTCGCGCCAATTCCCGGACATAGGGGGGATAGACATCGGTGGCCAAAACGCAGTCAGCCCCGAGGAGCTTCTCCGTGTAGTTGCCAATGCCCGCGCCCACCTCGAGGATCCGTTTCCCGATGAACGGGACGCATATCCGATGAATCCATTCGCGGTAGTTGGCAGTTCCGCGAAGCACCGCCAAGTCACGGCTGATCGCGTTCTGCACGGCCTCGCCTTCGTTTCCGCTATCCATCATGCGGGATGCTGCCTCTGCCGGTTCTGACATGCCCAGAGCGGGGCACCTGGGAGAAGGGAAGGCCATCCGCTGCGGGCACCAACGCGGCTCCGACCGTGCCCGCCGCGGGCCAAGTCATTCGTGCTTCCTGGTCGAGACCCGGAACGAACCGATCCGCTCCGTCATGAACTGCTCGCGCAGCAACCGCGCGACCTCGCCATCGCCCGTCGTCTGTCGGACTTGCGCCACGGTGTGCGTCATGGGGCTGATGACAAACGCGCCGGTGCGTGGATCCTCCAAGGCAACCCGCAGCCGTTCGGGGCTGTCCCAGAACTCGTTCTCGTGATAGCGCCTCTCGCGGTGGAGGTAATAGACCACCTCGGAGGGGGCTATGATCTCCTGCGCGGCGGGCACACATTTATCCAGCCGCCGCGCTGTCTCGACGGTGCCGGACCCGCCGTAGTTGTAGCCCTTGTAGTAGGGACGGACCTGCTGCAAGACGACCAAGCCCATGTTCACCCCCAGAACCACCACGACGAGGGCGACCGGGAGCAGGAGCGCCCGCCCGCCGTGGACGCGGCTGGACAGGCCGACCAGCCCTGCGCACATCCCGAATCCCAGGATCGCCCGCACGGCCGCAGACACGACGAACGGCCGAACCGAAGCATGCTCCAGCACTGCGGTGCGGAGATCGCAACGGATGACGCGCAACAGGTCGCCCACAACCAGGTATTGCACCAGGGCCGCCGCGGCAGCCAGGGCCAGGACCAGCAGCCACAGGCGCCGGCCGCACAACCCGCCCGCCTTCGGCATCGCCAGGCCTGCCGCGATGCAAAGCAGGGGGAATCCCGGGCAGTGATGCTTCGGAAACCCGTACACGGCGCCGCCCACGAACGTGTAACCAATCACCAAAGCCAAGCCGCCCAGCAGGTAGATATCCTCCGGCCGGACACAGCGTTCCCGCCACCACGAGCGCAGGCGCGAACCCGTGATCCACAGGATCAGGACGGGGGTCAGCATGCCGGTCCAGAGGACCAGGTACACCAGGCTCTGAGCGAACCATGAAACCGAGAAACCACCGGACCCGATGCTCCGGTAGACGAGTGAGCCCCCGGTGTACGACAGCGGCCCCCAGACGTTAAACCCGAACGCCTTGCAGTACACCAGCCAGGTGCCGGCGAATGCGGCACCCCCGAGCGCAGCCCAGCCGCCGACGCGGACCGCCGCACCAGCGCCGCCGCTCAGCGCAGCGACGGCCACAAACACGGGCATGAGCACCAACGGTGTCGTGGTCCGGCACCACAGCGCCAAACACATCAGCAGGGCGAATGCCAGGTGCCAGGCAACCGATCGTTCTTTGAGCAGGCGTTCGAAGGCGTAACAAAGCGCCACGGTGGCCGGGACCAGTACCGTGTTGTCGATGTCGATGATGGCCGCTGCCTGGACTGCGGCAGGCAGCGACGCACAGAGCAGCACGGCCACGAACGCCTGGCACGGTGCGGTCCCGGCGTCCGCTGGACGCGACCGTCGGACGACGACGCACACCAGCGCCAGAGTCAGGACCCAGGCGAGGACGCCCGGAATGCGGGCCACCGCCACTCCGGGGCCGAACAGCTTGAGGCACAGCCAGACGAGGTTGACGTACAGGTGCGGCGAAAACATCGCGACCGGGGATGTTGTTCGGTGCCCCTCATTCAGGAAGACATCGGCGGTGAAGAGCCAGTTGATCTCGTCCTGGGCGACCGGCTCCTGGATCCGCGACAGGGCCACGGCGACGAATCCGCACGCGACCGCGATGACCGGCACGCCAGGCGTGGAGGCGCCGTACCTGTTGGCGGCGGGTTTCGCTATCGGCATACGGCATCTATCTCTTCGAGCCAGGGATTGAGACGCCTTACCGCGATATCGTTGTGGTCTTCGTCCTGCCGCAGGTCGTGGACAAGTTGTACCGCCGGAATGCCGAATGTGGTATGGAACCACCGCAGACTGCGGTCCGGCTCCGGATCGGAGAGCTTCACCTCAGCCATGAGAACCGGCGAATCGTCCCGGGTGACACAGAAATCCACCTCGCGTCCCTCCTTGGTGCGGAGGTAGCGAAGCTCGGCGTCCGCGCCTTGCAGGTCCCGCAACTCGAAGACATGGGCCAGCAAGGCCACCGCCGCGTGATTCTCTACCCGGACGCCACGGTCGCCAAGGACCAGCCCTGTGTCGTAGAAGTACACTTTGGGCTCTTTCAGCAGCGAGCGGCCGATATTGCGCGAATGCGGAAAGATGCGGAAAACGATGCACAGCGCCTCGAATACTTCAAGGTAGCGTTTGACCGTGTTGGGAGCCAAAGCGGCATCGCGGGCGATGGAGGACATGGACACTGGCGAACCAACCCTGCGGCGCAGGAGTTCAAGAACCAACTTCAGCGAGCGCAGGTCGTGGAGGTTGGAGAAGTCGAGAATGTCTTCCCGGATCAACCCATCCACATAGTCGCGCCGCCAGCGGTCCGCCTCAACATCGGTCTCGGCCAGGAACGGTTCCGGAAAGCCCCCGCGGGTAATGAGTCGCTCCGCCTTGCGCAGGTCGAGAGGCACGTTTTCAACGCGGCGGAGTTCGCACGGGGTCAGCGGCATAAGGTGATGGGTGAAGAACCGCCCCGCCATGGATTCGCCTCCCTGTCTGAAGGTGTCCAGGCGGGCGCTCCCCGTGACCAGAAGCTGCTGATGTGCAGGGCGAGTGTCGTATACCCCTTTGAGATACTGCTTCCAACCGTCGAGCTTATGGATTTCGTCGAAAAGGACCAGTTCAGCCGCAGCGGGCCACCGCATCTTGGCAATGACTTCGCGATCGGCGAAGCTGTCGTAGTTCAGATACACCGCGTTCCATCCCGCGGCTATCTGGCGCGCCAGGAAGGTCTTGCCGACCTGACGCGGGCCAATCAAGAAGACCAGTTTCTTCGCGAGATCCTGCCGTACCTGGTTTTCCCGCCACCGAATCATGTGTATTTATACAGTAGAAATGCGAATTAGTCAAGACTATTCTGCATTTACCAATACTATCGGCGAGGCTGAATGGGCCCTGCTGCCTGATCACCACACGTTCCCACGCCGTTCTCCGGTTCGCCCGCCGGTCCGTACTGCTGAGGCGCCGGCTTGTCGTTGAAGTCAGAGTAACTACTCAGCTAGGCGCGGAATCCGCCGTCTCGTCTTGGAGACCCCTGCCACCTTGCGTGGCAGGTGAATCAGGTTCGCCAGCTAGCCCGAAGCCACCCCCACTCTCCCGTATCCCGCCCGCCGGCGGCGGGCGGGATACGGGAGGGGAGAAGCGCCGGCGTTGTAGCCAGTGAACCTGATTCACCTGTGGCACAAGGCCACAGGGGTCTCCCAATCGGGGTACCTGAGTAGTTACAAGTCAGAGATCACACCGTGTTCTCTCCAGCCATCCGAGCAGGATCAGAGTGCGCCAAGCCTCGCCAGCGTCACGGTCCGACCGCGGCGGACGTGCGCAGCGAGTGAGCCAGCCCGACCGGAACACCGCCTTGGCGGCCTGGCCGGCCAGTGTGTCCCGGAGGCGCTCCCGCAAAGCACCCGCCAACCAGGAGTGGAACGGGAACTCGAACCCGACTTTGGGGCGGGTCTGTACTTCGTCGGGCAGCAGGTCCCGGACCGCCCGGCGCAACACCAGCTTGCCCACTCCTCGGTCCAGCTTGAGTTCCGCGGGCAGGGCGAAGGCGAACTCCGCCAGTACGTGGTCGAGCAACACGGGGCGGACCTCGAGCGAGTGCGCCATGCTCATCGCGTCGGTATCCCGCAGGAGCGTGTCGGCCAAGTAGGATGAGACCTCAGCGTAGCTCATTTGGGCCACAGGGTCCAGCCCCGGCCGCACCATGCTTTCAAACCTGGCGGCGGAGTTCCGCGGCGCCCATCCGGCCAGGAACTCGCCCGACAGCAGGTGCCGCTTCTGGGCCTCGGACGCCAGGCTGCGCACCGCGTGCAGCCTTTCGGCAGGGGCAAGCAGGGGCAGCAGGCGCCGCCGGACGGCTGCCGGCAACCTGCCCGTGACATCGCGGGCGGTAAGTCCTGCCGGAACACGTGTCGCACGTCCTGCGGCACGGCGGTAGCTCTCGAAATGCGGGTACCCGGCGAAAAGTTCGTCGCCGCCGCAGCCGGAAAGCGCGACCGTGACCGCCCCGGCCGCGGCTTTCGAGACGAAGAACGTGTTGACCCCGTCGATGCTAGGCTGATCGAGCGCCTCAATGATCCGATCCCAGTGGGCGGCCACGTCCGTGGCCGTAACGGCGACCTCGTGGTGCTCGGCGCCCACGGCGGCCGCGGCGCGACGCGCCCAGTCCCCCTCGTCCCGGCCGGGGCCAAGGTCGGCGAACCGGACGGTGAACGTGCGCACCGGCTTCCCGCCGATCCGGTTCATCAGGGCGACAACCGCCGTGGAGTCCATGCCGCCGCTGAAGAACGCGCCGACCGGCACGTCGGCGATCATATGCAGGCGGGTTGCCTCCTCGAGCCGCGCCCGCAGGTTCCGAGCCGCATCATCGAGGGTGACGACGGGGATCGGCTCGCGGCCTGCGGACTCCGCCAGGTTCCAGTAACGCCAGGTTCGCACCACTCGACCGGCGGCGTCCACGCGCATGGCGTGCGCCGCCGGCAGTGCCTTGACCTGCGCCAGGATGGTGCCCGACTGCGGCACCGATCCGAGCGAGAGGTAGTCCCAGACAGCCTGCCGATCCGCCCGGCGCTCGACCAGCCCGCTGGCGAGAAAGGCACGGACCTCGGAGGCAAAAACTAGACCACGCGAGGTTTCTGCGTAGTAGAGGGGCTTGATGCCGAACCGGTCCCGGGCCAGAAAAACGCGCGGTTCGCCGCGTCGCAGGTCGAGAACCGCGAAGGCGAACATGCCGCGCAGGCGCGGTAGGCATTCCTCGCCCCACTCGACGTACGCCGCCAGCACGACTTCCGTGTCGGTCTGCGTCCGGAACGCGTGGCCCTTGCCCTCCAGTTCCCGGCGCAGTTCGCGGTAATTGTACACCTCGCCGTTGTACGTAATCCAGACGCGGCCGTCCGGGCATGACATGGGCTGGTGCCCGGCCGCCGACAGGTCGATGATCGACAGACGGCAATGCCCCAGCGCCGCCTTGTGCTCTGGAAAGCACTTCGTCCCCCGGTCGTCAGGGCCGCGGTGCCGCAACGCGTCGACCATCCTGCCGAGGGTCTTCTCGTCAGCGCTGCCAATGATTCCCGCAATGCCACACACAGCGGTTCGGTCCCTATCTATACGGTTACGGACGGGGCTACTTCGGGCAGTGGCGCGGGACCTCCGGGACCGCAGCAGGGTGCTCGAGGCCGTCCCGGCCCGAGGCCCTCGGCCGGGGACCGGCCGCGGCGGACGCACCCCACTTCGGCGCGGGACGCGCCGAGCCACCGCTTTCGTCACAGGTCCTCAGCAACGGCCGGAGGCTCCGGAGGCCGCGTGCGCGGCCACCAAGGCACGATACAGGTCGACCAGGGTCTCGTAGTTCCTTGACGCTTCAATTCGCTCGAGGGCAAGGGCCCGGTTGCGCTCTCTGAACAGGGCGCGTTTGGCCGGGTCCTCAAGCACGGACTGGAGCGCCTGGGCAATCGACTGGGGGTCGCCTCTAGCCGCAACGGCCCCGTTGTAGCCGTCCCGCACCCACTCCAGGTTGGCCGGAACATCCGTAACGACAACCGGCAGCCCACAACTCATCGCCTCAAGCAGGCTGATGGATGTGCCGTCGCTGAGCGACGTGGACACATAGAGGTCAGCGCCGTTCAGGTACCGCGGCAGATCCTGGCGCGGCTTGGCGCCAACGAAGACGACACTGTCCTGGAGGCCCAGGTCCCGGGTCAGTTCCTTGAGTTGTCCTTCCAGAGAGCCTTCCCCGGCCAGCACGGCAAGGAACGGGCAGGCGACGCGATTCCGCAGCAGAGCCAGGGCATGAAGGTAGTCCGCCACTCCGTACGCCGGGTCGAGCCGCCGAGTCATGATCAGGACGTTGGTCTTGGGGGCCACGGCCCATTCCCGGCGGGCTTCAGCCGCCAGGGCCGCGTCCGGCCTGAACACCGCCGTTTCCACACCGAGCTGCAGGAATATTCGGAGTTTTTCCGGTGCGACCCCGGTCAGGGTGCAGAGCGTCTCGGCCACAGCCCTGCAGTCGCAGTAGATGGTGTCGGCGTGCCCGGCGGTGAACCGCAGCTTCTTCAACACCCTTCTGGACTGATGGGCATTGACGACAAACGGGTCCGGGAGCACATCACTGCCCCAGGCCATGGCCAGAACGGGATGAAAACCCGTGCGCAGCGCCAGGTAGCTGTCCTGAGTCAGCCACCCCGAGTGAATGATGTCGATCGACTGCCGGGACAGGATGCGCCGGATCATCTGCTGAAAGAACGCGTTGTTCAGCTTGTTGCACAGGGCCGTCAACGGCCGGAACTTGAACCGTGCCGGGAGTCCCTTGGCGAAGAACAGCCGCACCGGGAGTTTGCGGATCTCCGGCAGGCAATCCAGTTGGTTCGAGGACGCGACCGTCACGTCGAGCCGTTCATCGGCGGACAGGCGGCCGAGGAAATTGAGCTCGTGGCCGTTGTTCAGGGAGGACGACACGTAAAGCAGGCGGATCTTGTTCATCTCGATTCAATCGCGGGAATTCTTCAGGTGGATAGGCTGAGGGAAGGTAACCACTCAGGTAGTCAGAAGCCAGGAGTCAGAATTCAGAATGGAAAGTGCAACAGCGTCCAGCAACGTGCGGAACGCCTTGATTAGCGGCGGCAAATCGGCAGCAACAGCGTCTTCTGAGTCCACGACTGTCGCTACTGGCGTCCCCATTCTGACTCCTGTCTACCTGAGTAGTCACGAAGGAAGAAGATCAGGCCGGGCACGGGTGCATTCGGTGCACTGCGAGCTGGGTGACGGCCTTGGTATCGCCCGACCCGGACCGCCAGCGTTCTCCACCTTCAGCCTAGGCAACCTCAACCGTCACCCATCGCGACGGTTCAGCTTCCAACGGATCGTCTGGCGCAGTCCCTCGTCCAGGGGGGTCGACGCCGTGAACCCCAGGAGGGTCGCGGCCTTCTCCGTGCTGCCGACCCGATGGGTGACCAGGACGTCGGTTTTCTGGGGCACAAATTCGACGGGCAGTTCCCGCTGCATAAGCGCCATGATCCGGCGACAGAGTTCCAGTACGGAGGTGCTGCTGCCGGAACTGATATTGATGGCCTCGTCCACGGTCGCGTCCTTCTCCATGGCCAGGAGATTGGCGCGGCATACGTCTTCGACATAGACAAAGTCGAAACGCTGCGAGCCGTCGCCATTGACGATGGGGGGCAGGCCCTGGTGCAGCCGATCGATGATGCGCATGATCACCGCCACGTAGGTGCCGCGGTAGTCCTGCCGTGGTCCATAGACATTCATGTAGCGCAGCGCCACATAGGGAAGGCCGTATTCGGCGTGGAAGACACGGCACAGGGCCTCGCCGCAGATCTTGCCGGCGCCGTAGAAGTTGCGATTGTTGAACGGGTGCTGCTCATCCATCG
This sequence comes from Lentisphaerae bacterium RIFOXYA12_64_32, assembly GCA_001803235.1. Taxonomy (GTDB): domain Bacteria; phylum Verrucomicrobiota; class Lentisphaeria; order Oligosphaerales; family YB12-FULL-65-16; genus YB12-FULL-65-16. The sequence goes on along the minus strand of MHBL01000459.1, from coordinate 46,209 downwards.
GCACATAGCGGGCATTGCCGTAGACCGACGAACTGGACGAGAAGAGCACGCGCGGGCGATCGTTCGCGACGCAGGCCTCGAGCAGGTTGTAGGTCCCAACGACATTGGCGTCAAATCCGGCCCGTGGGTTCTCCTGGCAGGCCCCCAGACAATGTGAGGCCATGTGGAAGACGCCGTGAACGCCCTGCACGGCCTCCGCAACGGCCGTTCGATCCATGAGATCGGCCCGTTCGACAGGGAAGACCTTGAGCCGCGGATCATGGCGCGCGCTGTCCAGGTTAGCCTGGGTCCCACGGACAAGATTGTCGAAGACGACGACCTCTCCGGCACCTTCGCGGAGCAAGGTGTCGACCAAGTGGGAGCCGATGAAACCGGCTCCGCCGGTAACCAGGAATTTGCGGCCGCTCAGTTCCATGTGACGAGCACCTGTTTCAAACTCTGGACGACATACGCCGCCTCCTCGTCCCGCAGTCCGGGGTAGAGTGGCAGGCAGGCGTGTTGGCGGCAGACGGTTTCCGTGGCCGGGAACCGATCACCCGCCGCGTTGGCCACCAGCTCCGGCTGCCGGGTGAAGACCGGCTGGGAGTGGCAGGGATCAGAGTAAACTTCCCCCGTCAGCATGACGCCGAATTCGTCCTTCAGCCTCGACTTCAGCCGGTCGCGGGAGAGATGCGCCGGCAGGAACACGATGTACTTGTAGTAGGCGGACCGCACGTGCGCGGGAATCCGTAGCGGACGGATCTCGGGCACGGTGTCGAGCAAGCGGTCATAGAGTGCTGCGAGCCGGCGGCGCTCGGCCAGGATGGAGTCGGCCTTTCGCATTTGCTGAATGCCGAGCGCGGCGTGAATCTCGCTGAATCGCCAGTTGTCGCCGATCTCGGTGTGGACGTTGAAACCGTGGTCCGCCTTGCCATGTTCCCGAAACACGGTGCCCAACTGATAGAGGTCCTCGCGGTCAGTGGTCATCATGCCGCCCTCGGCGGTGGTCAGCACTTTGGTGGGATAGAACGAAAAACCCGCGGCCTCGCCAAAGCTGCCCGCACGTCGGTCGCGATACTCGGCGCCATGGGCGTGGGCGGCATCCTCCACCAGCGGCACCCCGCGCCGAGCGCAGATACGCTGGATTTCCTCGAGCCGGGGCGAAATGATGCCGCCAATGTGAACCAGGAGAACGGCCCGCGTGTCGTCCCGGATCTTCCGGTCCAGGTCGTCAGGGTCCATCTGTAGGTTGTCGGCTTCGCAGTCGGTAAAGATGACCTTGGCCCCGGCCTTGACCGCCGCAATGGGCGTGGCCATGTACGTGTTGGAGGGCATCACGACGCTGCCGCCGGCAACACGCAAGGCGCGGAGCGGGATCTCCAGGGCACTGGTCCCGCTGTTGGTGCCGAGGGCAAAGCGGGTGCCGCAGAACCCGGCGAACAGCCGCTCAAACTCCTTGACGCGGCTCGCCATGGTGAGGTAGTTGCTGCGGAGGATCGCGGCCAGTTCGTCCTGGAGTTCGCGGACCTCGGCGTCGGAGTAAGAAAGACGGAGCAAGGGGACCTTCACCGCGGAACTCATATTCGCTTTCCTTTGCCGTATTGATTGAGAGCGAGGAACTCATCGACGATGGCGGGGTCAATCCCGGAGGTGAGAATCAACTCTTTGCTCTGGTGGAAGAAGTACTCCCAGTGGTTCTTCTCGGAGACGGCGCCCGACGCAACGTGGTCGTTGTAGATCTCGGTCCCGAGGTAGGGCGCCACGATGGAGAGACTGTAATAATCGGCGCCGATGCGCTTGGCGAGTTCGATGGTCTGGCGCGCGTCCTCATTCGTCTCGCCGGGGAACCCGATCATGAAATAAACGCCCAGGCCCAGGCCGACGCTCTTGATCAGCGCCGTCTTCTCCAGGGCAAGCTCAGGAGTGATTCCCTTGCGGATCGCCTTGAGAATGCGGGGGCTTCCCGATTCGATCCCGACCTTCACCCGCGCACAACCGGCCCGCTTCATGGCTTCGAGGATCTCAGCGTCGATGCACGTCAGGCGGGTGTCGCAGATCCACGACAGCCCGAGCTCCCGTTTCACCATCTCATCCATCAATCCGAGCAGGCGCTCTTTGCGGTACGTGAAGGTATCGTCCTGAAACTGGACAAACCGTTGGCCGGAATCCTTGAGCGCCTGGAGTTCGGCCACCACGCTGTCGATGCTGCGGAAGTGAACCCGGTGGTTCCAGATGCGCGGGCTGGCGCAGAACGTGCAGCAATTGGGGCAACCCCGGGAGGTGAGGACAAAGTGCGTATTGTAGCGAGCCCCGGGTGGGTGGAAGTGCGCCCGGTCCGGAAACGGCAGCGCGTCAAGGTCCTCGATCGGGGCCGCAGGCAAGCCGGAAACCACCTTTCCATCCCGGCGCCAGACCAGCCCCGGCACCGTCTCGGGCGCGACGCCGTCGACCAGGTCGCGCATAGCGAACTCGCCCTCGCCGACGACCGCGTAGTCGATCGCGGGGCATTCCTCGAGGACTTTGCCGCCACTGACGGTAACATGCGGCCCGCCGACCACCACCCGGGTCTCTGGCCGGCGCTCTTTCAGGAGGCTGGCGACAATGCGGGCCGCGGGAAAATCCGCGGTGAAGATCGAGAGCCCGACGAAATCCGGCTCAGAGGCCAGGATCGCCTGGACCGTCTCCTGCCAGATAGGGTGATTTGAGTTGGAGTGTGCAACCTTGTAGGAGTCGATGCCGTTGAAAAGCTGCACTTGGTCGGGGTACACTTCGGAATCGAGGTAATCGCCGTTGTAGATCCGGCAGGCGTGCCCTCTCTGATTCAGCACGGCCGCAATGTAGCACAGTCCCAGGTTCAGCCCGTTGTAGTGGCTGCCCATGAGCCGGTAGAACGGTAAGTTGACCAGCAGGACCTTCATCTTCAGTCTTTCATCTTCAGAACTACTCAGCGATCACACCGCGCGTGCTGGAATCAGGGTTTCGGTGTTCGGGCTGAGCACGTTGTGCGCAGTGGCAGGCCGTGGCGCGGGACCTCCGGGACCGCAGCAGGGTGCTCGGGGCCGTCCCGGCCCGAGGCCCTCGGCCGGGGATCCGACTTCGCCCAGGCAGCTTCGCCGGACAGGCCGGCCGGCGCACCCCGCTTCGGCGCGGGACGCGCCGAGCCACTGCGGCCGTACTTCCGCGCGGTCGGATTTACCCGCACAGGTCGATTCCTTCGCTGAACACCGAACACGTGAGTCCCATCTTCAGCGTGTCTTGACCTTCAGGCGTTTGCCGGGCAGAAAGCGCTTGCTCTGGTAAACGAACTCCACCACGATTTCCCGGGCTTTCCGCAGCGGGGTATGCCGCGGCAGGTCCGGCGGCACGGCCAGCTGATAGAGAATGCGCAGCGCGTGGACCGCCGGGTGCAGCCATCTGGGAAGTAGAACAAACCAATCAAAGAACCCCTGGTATCCGATGAGCGTCCGGGGGCGGATTCCCGGCAGATCGACAGTGACCTGGGAGTAGTAGTTGGTCGTTTCGTAGACATTGCCCCGCGTCATTCCTTTGGCGCGGCAGGATTCGCCCAGTTCAGTTCCGGGCAGAGGCATGAAGATCGAGCACAGGATCCGGTCGGGTTTGAGCTTGCGGTTCACCTCAATGGTGTCCCAGATACTCGCGAGGGTCTCCCCGGGCACTCCGATCATGTTGAAGCTGGACGACATCATCCCATGCTCGTGCACGACGCGAAACGCCTTTTCGATCTGCTCCCGGGACGTGCCTTTCCCCAGCACCTGACACCGGATCTCGTCGTTCCCGCTCTCGATGGCCAAGTTGACCAGGACGCAGCCCGCCCGGCTCACCGCTTCGGCCAGTTCTTCATCCATGCGGTCGACTCGCGTCTGGACCAGGAAAGGCCTGCCGATCCGGGAGGGATACACTCGGCAGAACTCCAAGACCCGGGCCCGGTTGAGCGTGAAAATTTCATCGGACATGTAGAAACAGGGCGAATCGTAGGTCTTGACCAGCCACTCCATCTCCTGCAGTACACTCTCGAGGCTGCGATAGCGCACAAAACTTCCATGCCCACGGAAGATGTCCATGAGTCGTTGGTTCTGGCAGAACGTGCAGGGGAACGGACACCCGCGCGCCGTCATGACGTTCGCGCCGGTCAATTCGGCACGGTAGTAGCGGGCCGGCAGCAGCTCGCGATCGGGAAACGGCAGCGCATCCAAGTCCGCAATCAGGTCCGGCCGGCCGTTGTCGATCGGTTTGCCGGCTTCGTCCCGATACCATATGCCCCGCGGCGGCGAACCCGTGCGGCCGTTCTGGAGAAAGGCGAGGAACTCGGGGAACACCGCCTCGCCCTCACCGGTGCAGACGAAGTCAACGTCCGGCTCGGAGAGACACCGCAACGGTTCGAGGATCGCCTCGATCCCGCCCCAGATCACCGTCGCGCCGCGCTTTTTGGCCAGGGAGGTGAGGCGCTTCGTGACCTGATAGTCCTGAACCATCACGCTGAAGCCGACCACATCCGGGCGGTACTCGTCGAGGATGGTGCCGAATCGCTCGGCGATCCGGTCGCCGGTCGACCGGAACCATTCAGGGACCCGGAACTCGCTGAAGTGGAAGAGCCGGCACTCGTGCCCGCGAGCCCGGGCACAGGCACTCACGTAGAGGAGGTTAAGCGGCACCTCCCGCACAATGTAGCCGGGGTAGACAAAGAGGACTTTCATACGCATGTGATATCCACGGGCGGTCCCGCACGACTCACTGGATCATCGCTTGACAGCCCGTTTCCGGAGAGCCTGTCCAGACCGGCCCGACCTCACTTCAGCGACCATTCCCGTGCCCGGGTCTTCCAAGGATCCCCCAAACCCCCGCCTTAACTGCGAACTTTGCTGCGTCGCGCAGGATGCCAAGAGTTGGGCGCGCGACCCGCAGCGCCGCTTTGCAGGCTCCCGCCGCATCCGCGTTCCTGCTTTCACGCAACAGCCAGTGCGCGTAAGCCATGTTTTCACGCGCCAAGGCCCGGTGCAGATTCCGCAGTAGGCCGGCCTGCTCGCTTGGGGCGCACCTGGAACGGATGTCGCGTTCCGTGGCCGTGGCCGTCACACGCACGCCCTCGACGATTAAGTCCAGGTTCCGGGATACTGAGCCTGGGTGCGCACGATAGCCAAGCAACGCCTCCTCGACGAAGTCGAACTGGCTTCGCATCGCCAGCCTCAGCCACAGGTCCCAGTCCTCCACCCCCTTCCGCCCCGCCCTGAAACGGTGCTCGCCATGGAGAAGTGAAGACCTGACCACCACGGATGAGCAACAGACGAAGTTATCGAGAAGAAGCTGAGCCAACACGCGGCCCCGATGCAACCTTTGCCGGCCCCGGGTCACGACGGTTCCTTCTGGGTCAGCGATGTCGAACTGGCAGCAGACCAGGCCGACGTCCGGAGTCGTGAAGAGCGGCATCTGCTTCGCCAGTTTCTCGGGGTACCATCGGTCATCCGCATCGAGAAAAGCGACGAACTCACCACGGGCGACGCCGATGCCGGCATTCCTGGCCATCGCCTGGCTCGCGTTCTCCTGGAAAATGTACTGCACGCGGGCGTCGTCGATACCCCTGACGATGTCGGCCGTGTCGTCCGTAGAGCCATCGTCGACGACAATGACCTCCAGGTCTCGCATCGTCTGCATCAAGGCTGACCCGACGGCCTCGCCGATGAACGCGGCGGCGTTGTAGCAGGGGATGACGACGGAGACCATCGGGGTCAAACCAAGCTTCCGATTGCGGCGCTCGGCACGCTCTTCCTACGCCAGATGCGACACCAACGATGGAGCGCGTCGAGCAGTCTGTACCGAGGCTTGAGCAGGACCGACCTGCAGGTTCTCAGGAACGGCCTCACGGCAAACCTGACCAACCCGTGTCTCCTCCGGAAGAAGAGCGCCTTCTCGATCACGATGAGTCGGTTCACCTCTTCGCTGGTCCACAGGGGCGTGTTGACCTGGGACCGGTCGTAGCCACTTTCGGTGTACTGCGCACCAATGTAGCCGCGCCTCTGCCCTACCTCGAAGGCCGACGATCCGGCGTGGGGGGTAAGGGCCGAGACGGTCAAGTCATCAACGTCCAGACCCGTTACGTAATCGAAAGAGTCCTGCATCTGCTGCAGGGTTTCCACATGCGTGTCCGAGAAACTCCCAACCACCAAGGCGACCGATATCTTGAAACCCTGCCTCTTGAGGATCTGCACCTTGTCTGGGATGTCGCGCAGTTGAACCGGTTTGCGTATGATGTTATCGAGGACCCACTGATTCCCGGACTCGACGGCGATGAACAGGTCCCGGAATCCGGCCTTTCTCAGCTTGGCGGCGATCTCCTCGTCCAACATCCACGGGGAGATCCCGTTCGGCGCATCGAAGGTGATTCCGTAGTTCTTCGCGATGATCCCGTCGAGGATCCGCATCGCCCTGGCTTTCTGGGCCAGGAACTGGTCGTCGTTGAGGTAGATGTCTTCCACGTTGTAGGTCTTGACCAATTCGTCGATCTCCGCGAGCACGGCGGCGGCGTCTCTGGCCCGGTAGGTGCGCCCGAACATCTGGTAGGCGGAACAGAAACAGCAGTGGAACGGACACCCCCGTGACGTGAGGATCGGCAGGCTCCGAAACCCGGCCCCCCGATGGGCACCATGGCGCTGCCCGGCCGCGAAGTAACGCTCCACCGGGAAGAGATGGCGGGCAGGCATCGGAAGGTCGTCCACCTTCAGAAGGGAGGTAGGCGGTCTGACCCATGTCACACCTTGGGAATCACGGTAGGCGATTCCATCCAGCGTGCAGGTATCGCGGCCACTGGAAAGGTGGTCAAGAAGTTCGACGCTGGTCTTTTCGCCCTCGCCGATCACGACATAGTCGACCTGCGCGTCGGACATCACCTCGCGGGGGTCGGCCGTCGCATGGGCGCCACCCACGATCACCAGAGTGTTGGGCCCCGCCGTCTTCACCGTCGCCGCAACCCGGTGGTAGTTCTCGCGCTGGAACGAGAACATGGCACTGATTCCGACGACGTCGGGGCGGCACGCCTTTACGCGCTCCGAGATCGCTTCGTTCGACAGGCCGAGTTGCAGCCTTTGCTCAGGCCCTTCTCCGACCAGGACCTGACGGTCGTAGCCCTCGGCGATGGCGTCCAGGACCGCGACTTCATATCCGCCCAGCTCCAGAGCCGCGGCCACGTAGGCCAGCCCCGTCGGGAAATTCACGTTGAAGTTCCGCTTGTCGGGGAGAAGCGTAACGGGGGGATTGATCAGAAGGACTTTGTGCAGACGTCCGTGCATCGTCGTCAGTTACTGCCAGAAAGACTCACGGGGGGCCAACAGTTTTGTGAACACGGGGTCCGGGAACATGGGATATGTGGCCGGATCCCGGTGCGCGGGATAGGTCTTCGCCTTCTGCTCCAAGGCTGCCAGAGGACAGAGAAAGCGGAGCACCTCGGTGTCGATCCCACTCAACTTCTGATACGCGGAAACCCAGGATCGGAAAAGGGCGACGGCCCTACGATGATGCTCCTGGCCGAGGAAGACGCGGGCGTCGAAGGCCATCAGCAGCGTCGATATCGTTATGTTCCCAAGGTCAAAGAACGGGAGCCCCGTGTCCTCGTAGTGCTCGAAATCCAGGAGGTACCGCTCCTTGCCACACACCATGATGTTCCCCAGGTTGAAATCGCCGTGGACGGCACACACCGGCAGTTCCCGGTCCCCGAGTCTCTCGAGCTCCTCCCTGAGGTGAGCGACGTTCGCCGCCGAGGCGGCGTCAAGGACGCCGATGCGGGCGAGCCAGCCGTCAAGGGCTGTCAACAGGTCTCTCATGCGGACCTTCCGCTGGAACGTCTGCCGCTGGAATTCGCACAACAACTCGATCGCCCGCAGGGCCGCGTGCTCAAGGCGACGGGTAGCCAGAAAGCCGCGATACAGAGCCTTGGGCGTGCTGACCTTGCCGCCCAGGTGTCGGTAAATCAACATGCGAACGTCATCCCGTTCGACAAGGGCTTGGGGAGGAACCACGGCACCGAAGGGCTCGCGGCAAGCGGCATGGAACCGGCCCATGTTCTCGCACTCGTCTTTGAGAATCGCCGCGGCACCGGGGTCGCGCGCCACCTTGCAGAAATGGCTTGGGACAGAGCCGTCGGCCGTCCAGACCTCGAAACACGCCGGCAGGTCATCACCCTTGCGGCTATCGACCAAGGCGAGTTCCCGAACCGGACCGACCGCCTTGTGCGCCATGGCGTCATCGAAAACCCGAGCCAGTTTGGCCTGCTCGGTTTGGGTGCCGTTTGCCCCCCCAGCGAGGACGACGAAGCTCGGAATGGTCTTCGACAGAAGGGAGGCGGGGAGGAGTCTGGACATCAGGCCGTACTTTCGTCCCAGCCGATGCCGGTGCTTTCTGAGATAGTACCTGGCCCTGACTTGGTTGCAGATGAAATCGGGTTCGATGTAGTGCGGCGAACACCCCATGACCTTCACGGTGTCGAAACCAGCTTCACCCAGCATGGATCGCAGGGCCCGGTCTGAGTGGGTGTAGGTACGATACGGTGAGTTCAGTCGCCACTGCGTCACAAGGTTCGCCAAACGCCGCGGTAGGAGCGGTACGAACCTGACGTTCACGTGGTCATCCGGTTTCCCCAGGAAGTAGGGAAGCCCATAGCGATTTTCGATTGCGAGACACAGAACCCCGGTCGCCTTGAGCACGCGCCGTAGTTCCGTCAGGACGTCAGTCTGAACGCGTTCCGGGGCCAGGCCGTAGGAACGTCGGTCGTGCCGCGGCTGGAAGTAATCCCGGGCCAAGACCGTTTCCTCATCAACGGCAACCCACTCCAGCACTCCGGAAAGGATGACAATGTCGAAAAAGCCGTCCTGGAAAGGAAGCTTGTCCAACCCGCAGGCACAGACGCGGACGTTGCCAAGCCCGCTCTGCTTGGCTCGCAGGTCGAGGAACTCGATGGTTTCGAGCGTCTTGTCGACCGCATAGACCGTACCGGCCTCGGGTGCCATCGGCACGGTGATTCCACCCCACATGGCCCCCGCATCGAGGACCACCGAGGTTCTGTCGAGGGGGAGGAGGAAACGGAAGTCCGCGCGGCCCCGTGAGGTGAAATGCTCGACGTAGTCAGGGACATGGCGGTTGGCGGCGGCTCGCCAGTCGCCGGAGGTCCGGGCGTCGTCGACAAGTTCCCGCAGCACCTGCCGGGAAACGTTGCACCAGTACCCTGATTCGGTCCGGAAATCCGGAATGCCGCGCACCAGCGGGTAGTGACGTTCGCAGCGCCGGCAGACAAGGTGCTCCGTCTCTTGAGCAAGCGGATCCCTGCACGTCGGGCAGCGGAAGCTCACCGGTGGCGAAGGCGGTTGAGTTTCAGGCGTCAGGTCCAGAGGCCAGGTACCTTCCCGTCTGCAGCACGTAGATCACGATGTGTTTGAAGACCAGGAAGAGAAAGACAGCCCATGAGATGCGGATGTCCGTTGCGAGTTCCATAGCCAGGATAGCACAGATGGTATCCACACCCCGGGCACGAGCGTCCAGAATGGCCTCAAACGCAGTAAAAGCCTGGCCGCGCCATGACAGGCGGGAGACGGCCGGCGTCTCTTCTGCTCCTTTGAGCGCACACCGGTCGCTGGACTGAGCATCCTGGACGGCAGGAGGTGTAGTCTGCAATATGTGGTCGCGGAACCGGGGAAGATCGAGTGCGTAGAGGACCGGAATGACGGGCACAGCAAGCCAGTAGAGATCCTGGCCTGACCGCGTTGCCACGTAAAGCCCCAGACCGGTGAGCAGTCCGACGTCGTTGACAATGGCGCCGTAGCAGTCGAGAATGTGCCCTTTGCCCGAACACTGCCCACGCAGACGCGCCAAAGCGCCATCACTCCAGTCGAAGATCCCCTTGTTGAAGGCAACCAGAATGGCCGCCAGGACAGCCCATCGGCTGGGCACGGCCAGCAGGATCATGGTCGCAAATCCGCAGGCGACATAAGCGACGGTGACCATGTTGGCCGTGATGGGCGTCTTCTGCAGGAACCAGACCAGTACCGCACTGAACTCCATGTAGTAGCGCGCCTTGAGGCAGGTGTAGGGGCTGTGGCGCCAGTCCAGCAAACACGGGTAACCCCGGAGGTTGTGGGCGTACATCTGGGCCCGGATCTCACCGAAGTTCAATGCAGATCCTCCCGCTTCAGTCCCATTCCAGTCAACACGTCACGGAGCGCGGCAAGAAACGCGCGGATATCGTCCAGCGTGATGGCCCCGATGTTGGCAAGGCGAAACGTGCGGGCTGCAGATAGCTTTCCGGGGTAGATGGTAAACCCGCGCCGGTACAGTTCGTCATGGACCGTGGAGAAGCGCCAGAGGGGATGGGCAGGTTCGACGACCGTGGTCATCATCGTTGAGGCGACCGCGTCGTCCAGCAGCAGGGAGAACCCCAACTCACGCAACCCCGCCCGAAGACATACAGAACAGTCCGCGTAGCGCTTGTGCCGGGCGACAGCTCCCTCGGCCTTGAACTCCCGGATCGCTTGTTCCAGGGCGTAGAAACACTGCACCGGGGCGGTGAAGCGCATCTCGCCCGTGCGCTGGAGGCTGGTGTGCTGGTCGTAGAGATTCAGGTAGTAAGAACGCCGTGGATAGTCGCGAATCCTTTCCAGGGCGGTCCGGCTGGCAATCACAAAAGCCACCCCCGGCATTCCCTGAAGGCACTTGTTCGAGGTGGAGAGAAGGAAGTCAATCCCCGCTCCCCTCACGTCCAGGGGCATGCCGGCAAAGCTGGAGATTCCGTCGACGGCAAAGAGGCAACCGAACTCGGCCGCAACGGGTCCTATTTCAGCCACCGGGTTAACCAATCCGGTGGTGGTCTCATGGTGCACCATGGTCAAGCCCGTGATGGCTCGATCCTCGGCCAAGACCTTGCGGACCATGGCGGGGGTTACGGGAACTGTCCACGGCAACGAAATGACGGCAGGCGCGATACCATAGCTCCGGGCAATCTGCACCAGCCGACGGCCGTAGGCGCCGTTGTCAACGATCGCCAGCTTGCCGGCGGCCGGGACCATGGAGTTGACGACGGCATCCATCACCGCGGTCCCGGAGCCGCCAAAGAGGACGGCGGCATGCTCGTCTTCCGTGCTTTCGGCGATCCGCACCAAGGCAAGGCCAATCCTGGCAAGCAAGGCGGTAAACTCGGCCTCCCGAGGGCAAATGTCCGGGACCACCTGCGCGTACTTGACCGTGTCGGTCGTCGTGGCCGGACCGGGATTCAACAGAATGTTCCGCTTGACGGGGGTCATTGGCGTGTGCATCAGACCGAACTCTATCTTCCCTGCACCGGCCCGCAAGTGAGGGTGAGTTCTGCCGATTTCCCGGAGAACTCGCTCCGCCCGTGGGACATCCGCCTCTTTGTCCACTTCCGACCACGGCAGAGGCGTGAACAGCCCATACCAAGGCTGCAGCCTTGCCGCCCTGAAAGCACAGTCCTCCCAGTACTCACCCTGGATCCCGTTGCGGAAGTTCTCCTCGTGAAGCAGGATCAAGCTCTCCAGGAACGGCACGGAGAACTTCGCAATTCCCGTGAACTCCAAGACCGTACCGCCGTCAGGATGCGTCTTGCCCAGGTGCGACACGGTCCCCTTCTCGTCCAGAGTCACGTAGACCTCGTCGCCGCTCCCGGAGCACTCCGCGAGCGCAACGACATCTTCGTCCCGGCTTCCGAGAAGGCGGGTCAGGATCTCCGGCGAGTAGACGATGTCGCCATCCAGAACCAGGCACTCCTGCGGCCGTGGCAGCGCCAGGTGGAGGGAGTGCATGCTGCCCGTTGTCCCGTAAAGACGATTCTCGACGACTTCCAGGGCAAGGCCTCCCGCAACGTTGGCCAGCGTTTGGCGTATTGCCCCCCCCTCATACCCGACCACGACCGCAACCTCCCGGATTCCGGCCACCGCCAGCGACGTCAGCGAATGCTCCAACAGGCTCATGCCGCCGACCTCAAACAGAGGCTTGGGCCTGCCTCCCAAGACTCGGCGAAGCCGCGTTCCCATGCCTGCCGCCAAAATGATCGCTCGCATCGTCAATCAGGTGACCCTCCCGAATACCTTGGGGATCTCGCGCGGATTGTTCAACATGAAAAGCCCGTACTTTCTGAAAAACTTAACGGGGTGCCTCACAAGATACTTCACAATGAAAAGGGTGTTCTGGTTGATGATCAACCGCTCCAGAAGCAGCGGCGGCAGAGACGGGTTGTTGATCTTCGCGGACTTGAAGTCCATCTTGTCAAACGACGTATCGGTGAGGTAATTCTGCTGCACACACAGATCGTAGAGTTCCGATCCGGGAAGCGGCGAGACGACAAAGAAGGACGCCGAGTCAAAATCGCAGTTAGCCGCGAACCTGAAGGATGCCCTGATGTCCTCTGGCGCCTCACCGGGGATGCCAAGGACGAAGGTGGCGTGACAGCTTATGCCTAAACGCTGCGAGCATCGGACCAGCGGCTTGACCCGGTCGAGGTTCACGTGCTTTCTCATCAACTCAAGACTTCTTTTGCTCCCGCTCTCGACGGAGAAGGTGATCTGGTAACACCCCGCCCTTCGCATGTGCCGGATCAGCTCCTCGTCCAGGGAGTTGACAAAGGTCCCGTTGGCCATGCAGAAGATCACATCCAGCGGTTCCATCATCTCGAATATCCGCATCGCCCGCGCTCGATCCAGAGTCATGCTGTCGTCCGTAAACTGAAACTCCTCGACTCCGTACTCTTTGATGAGGTATTTCATCTCCTCGATCACATTCTCAGGACTGCGCTTCCTGAACTTCGCGCCCCAGAACCTGCTGCTGGTGCAGAACACACACTGCCCGGGACACCCTCGACTGGTCAGAATTTGCTCCGTACGTTGCTTTCTGGGGTATGGGGAGATGTGTTTGTTGATCTTCAGGTAGAGATCCATCTTCAGCAAGTGCCTTGCGGGGAACGGCAGCTCGTCCAGATTCTCGATACGCGTTCGTGGCAGGTTCACCGTGTGAGTCTTGCCGTCGACAAGGCCGTCGAAATCCCTTTCGCCCCGCACAAGTTTCAGCATCCTGAACTCGCCTTCCCCCAGGATGATAAAGTCGATCTCCGGACACATTGCCAACGTTTCAAGAGGGTAGTTGGTTGGATGCAATCCGCCGAGGACCACGGAAATCCGGGGATCCTGCTTCTTGACCAACCTGCAGACGTCGGTGGCGTTGCCTATCTCGCTGGTGAAAGCGCAGGTCACGCCCACAAAGTCCGGCGAGAAGGCCGAAATACGTTGCTGTATGTCGACGGCCGACAGCCCGACCTTCACATAGCCACCCCCCACGTCCTCTTCGGTGTCATAGCCTTCCGCAAAGGCGTCCAGAACTTGGACTTCCACTTCGTTCTTCTCAAGGACCGCCGCAACATACGCGAGGCCAATCGGAGTGCAGCATCGCTTCACGCTGGACCTGAGAATGGTCCTGGGCGGACAAACCAGCATGACTTTCGGCGTCTTCATCCGCGGTTCTTTCAACTGTCCCGGACTGATACTCGACCTCAGCTCCGCGGCCGGCACAGACTCCCGGCGCCACAACAAGTGACCACAACTCCATCCGTTCGGCTCATTCCGAGGACACCCCCGCACTGCCGCGCAGCCGCTCGGCGACGTCCGGGGGAGACAGGGTCGGCCGCGACAAACCCACTGCCGCTCCGACGGCAATCCGAATCCGCCCGAGGGCAAGCTGGGGAGCAGAGTTGTTCATCCAGATCCTGACAAACTCTGAAAAACTGGACAGCGAAGGCAGCGATTCTGCCAGCGGGTATCCACATGCCGCCGCGACCCCGGCGAAATCCACGCTGGCCGAGACCGTCTGCTGGGCGCCGGTGGACTCGTAGCAGCCATTGTCCAAGACCAGATGAAGCAGGTTTGCCGGGGCACAGCAACCGAGGGTCGTCAAAGCTCCAAGCCGCATCAAAGCTGCGCCGTCGCCGTCCAGCACGATGACTCTGCGCCGCGGTTGCGCCAGAGCCAAGCCCAGGCCCAGTGAACTGGCACACCCCATGGAGCCAACCATGTAGAAATTCTGCTTCCGGTCCCCCAGTTCGTAGAGTTCCCGGCCCGTGTACCCCGTCGTGGCAATGATCACGGCGTCACCGGCATACTCCAGAACAGTCCTCAGAACCAGCACGCGGCTCGGTCGCGGACCAACATCATCTGCCACCCCCGGCACGGAGCGCGGTTGCACCACCTGCACTCTGGGCGCCAAGGGCACGTCGGTGAACGTCTTCCTGCGGACCACGAAAAAGAATGACTCTCTCTCTGCCACGGCCGCGTCCGCGCGGGCGAGTTGGCCTGCTGCCGTAGTGATATCCGGGTCGAGGAATTCCCACCGAATGCGCAGCAGGTCCAGCATCCCGGTCGTGATCTGCCCCATCAGCACGTGTTGCGGTTCATCCTTCTGGCCCGGTTCGCCACGTAGACTGACGAAACCCAGCACGGGAATACGGAAGACGTAGTTCAGCGAACTGAGCGGGTTGACCGCATTGCCCAGCCCTGAATTCTGGAGAAGCACGACCGGCTTTCGCCCTCCCAGCCAGGCCCCCGAGGCAATCGCCACGGCTTCCCCTTCGTTGGGCGCTATGATGTAATCCGTCTGGTTCAGGGCATCGTTGATCAGCCCCTTGAGGAATGAGCAGGGCACGCCCGTGCAGAAGTCATAGCCGTAAGACCGAAGCAAGTCGCCGAATTGTGCCGTATTGATCACTGGAATCGCCCGGCTTGTTGGTAGTCACTGACATCATTGATGCCGATCCAGCCGCCCTTGCAGTAGACAACGTCAACGACCGTCTCCGCGGTCAACTCCTGAAGCAGATCGGTGACGGACAGACTGCGGATGTCGCGCGTCTCGGCCATCCGGTTAAGCGTGCGGCGCAGGCTCTCCGTGCCGGTCGCTGTGGCCGCCAGGATGCCCGGCCACTGGCCATGGGCCGACGAGATGTCACTTCCCGACCAGACACGCCGCAGTTGGATTCGCCGATTGAAGAACGCGTTTGAGTAGGGCTCGCTGCAGAGCGCCAGATCACGTCGCTTGCCGCCAGCGCGCAGGTCGGCGTCAATGACCACAGCCACCCCGCCAGGCATATTGAGCAAGTCTTCCACCAGGTACTTGCGGAGAATGATGTCTCCGTAGGAGATCAGCACCGGACCGTCCAATTCCCCGCGCGCCAGGTAGAGCGAGTACAGATCGCGCGTCGTGGCGTGTTCGTCGTTGTCAATCCAGCGGTAGTTCGGCCCCACGAGCAGTTCCTTGCCGAAGCCGCGAACCACGACGACGTCCTTGACCCCCACCTCGTTGAAACACCCAATCAGGGTCGTGAGCACCGGCTTGTTGTTGATCGGCAAGAGGCACTTTGGCTGGTCGCGGGTCAACGTGTCCAGTTCGGCCCCCTGGCCAGCCGCCAGGATGACGGCCCGGTACTGTCCGGTACGGGAGGGCAGGTAACGCCGTTCGTCCTCCAGCAGTTCCTGAGCGCCCTGGAGCCGAAAGACATCCGCCATCGGTGCAACACGGTCCTCAACGTTGACCAGCGACTGGTCGCGATGTATCTGCCGGTACACGTCCTGCATGGCCCACAACGCCCCTCGCAACCCGTGGTTGGCCCAGATGACCGCGGCCACGCCCAACTCGCGAAACCGCTCCGTAGGCGTCGAGTAGTAGGTCGTCGGCACAATGATCACCGGCAGCCGACGCTGCCACTCCTTCATGAACAACTCGATATCCGACGCCGTACTCTTCTTGCTGTGAACCAGGATGGCGTCGGCTCCGGCTCGGCGATACGCCTCGGCTCGACGCAAGGCCTCGTCCAGCCCCCACCCGGCGATGAAGGCCTCCGTCCGGGCCACAATGACGAAGTCTGGATCCGTCTGCGCGTCCTTGCCGGCCGCGATCCGGCCGCAGAACTCGTCGACATCCGCCAGGGGTTGCTGTTCGCCGCGGATGTAGGAGTTGGTCTTGGGGAAGAGCTTGTCCTCGATGCACACACCCGCCACCTGGCGCTGCTCGAGTTTGCGGACCAGGCGGCGGACATTGTTGAAGTTCCCGTAGCCCGTGTCGCCGTCGAGCAGAATCGGGATCTGCGTGGCATCGCTCATGAACTCGACCACTTCCAGCACTTGCGTCCAACTGGCCTCATTGTTGTCGCGGACACCCAGAGCCGCCGAGATACTCAAGCCGCTGGCCCAAAGTCCCTCAAACCCGACGTCCTGCGCGATTCGGGCCGAAAGGCCATTGTGCGCCTCCATCAGGAACGTCAGTTCGGGGCGCGCGATCAACTGCCGCAACCGGGCGGTTTTCCTCGCATCCGTCATTCTCCTGGCCCCTCCATGGTAGCCACCTCCTGCCTTCGCCCTGCACCGAGACCACCGGCTACGAGCCAAGGCCTCAATCCCAGAGAAGGCCGCAACCTGGCGACAGCATGCACAAGCAGACTCACCGAATGATCCTGACGGCGAGAATCTTCCCAAGGATCGAGCGCATTTCCTCTCGCTCGACGCCACAGATCGCAGGGTAGCTCAAGACGCTCAACATGCCCAAGGCCGCGTAGATTGTGCCAGAGGCAACGAACGCCACCATGCCCGCCGCATTCTTCGGCAAGGGCAGGAAGGAAGACACCGAAAAACCGAGGGCACTCGACAAAGCGGCCAACAGAAGGAACAGGGCGATGACCCAGACCTGATACCAGAGATAGTGCGGGTAGGACAGGGACAAGTACCGGCAGTTAGAGAAGAGCAGGACATTCACGTAGACCACCTGGAACAGGAGCATCTGGATCGCCAAGCCCAGCGATCCCAAGCCCAGGCCAGGGACCCGACCCACGCGGGGTGCAACCAGGAAATAGGTCAAGGCTGCGCCCGCAACCATGCAGAGAGTCGCAATGTTCCGCAACTGCAGGGTTCGGTCGGTGGCTAGGAACATCGTCCCCCCCAACTGGCCGAAAGTCTGATGGGCGGGGTAGAACACCATGAGCATGAACGGCCACACCGCTGCCGAAAAAGACTCTCCGGCGAACAGTCTGACAATGAATGCGGCCTGGATACACATGAATGCCGAGATGAAACAAGTGATGGAGAAGAACAGTTTGTGATTCTTCTCGAAGAACTGTCGAATCCGGCCGAAGTCACCGTCGCCGAACGAGGCCGACATCTCCCGCCAGAAGATCGGGGTCATCGAGCAGGAAAAGATCATGATGATCTGGGAGCCGTTGAAGGCGAGTGAGTAGTATCCATGTTGCGTGCCGCCGCCGGTTCGTTGGAGAAACCACCGGTTGAAGAAAGCATACAGAAACCCCACAATGGTGTAGATGGCCAAAGGCGAGCAATAGCTTCGCATGTAGCGTACGGTTTCACGTACGGCCGCCTTCGTGCAGTCATTGACGAAAAGCGAGTCTCTTTTCGCGAAGAAATAGACGCAAAGGATGGTTACGGAAACCGAGAGCACAACGTAGTTGAGAACGATGTAGGCCCTCAGGTCCAGCCTGTCCGCCAAGAACAGCGAGACCACCAACGCGACTTGCAGCAGGTAACAGACGGTCTTGGCAACTTGCGCATAGACGGTCAGCGCCTTCGCGTCGGCAAGACTTAGGAACCTCCCTTCGAGAATGGTCAGCATGGAGACGCCGGCGACGCAGAAGATGATCCGGGGTTCCTGCTGGGGCCAAATCTCACCCGCCCATCCCAGATAGACCGACACCGCAATACCTGTGACAATGACCGCATTCTGCAGCAACTCCCACAGCAGAAACAGCAGGGCCACGATTCCCGTCCGTTTGTTCTTGCATGCATCCGTGAAGAACGCACTTGAAACCCCTAGGTCGGTCAGGTTCTTAACCTCCAGAAAGGTACTGTTGAGAAACTGGTAATTGCCGTACTGGAGGGGGCCCAGCGACCTCGGCACGATTCCTGCCGTGGCCAGGCCCACGATAAACGCTACGGCCTTTGACGAGAACGTAGCGACAAATCGTTTTTTGACGGAATCCATCGAGCCGGGAAGGCCCGCATCATCGCAGAGATGCAAGATGCTGGTCCAATTCCTCCCTTGACATCCTGCCGGCCAGGTACTGCCGGAAGAGGTCGAAAAGGTTCAGCCAGGTATATGTGCTGTGCTGGGAAGACCTGGCGAAAGACTCCATGAACACATGCCGGGCCTGCTGGGTCTCAGCGGCATTCCACCACTCCGAGGCTCTTCCCTCTATCGAGCGCAGGTGGGTGGCCAGACGGGCTGGAGACGGCTGGAAGATCCCAACGCTCGCAAGAGTGTCCATCACCTGTGCAAATCCGCTGCGGAACGCGAAAAGCTCAGGTTCCCAGAAGCAGACACACGGTGTGTTCAGGGCCATGGCCTCTTGAAGGGCCGTCCCCGGGTGGTCCAGCAACACCATTCTGCTGGACTTCATCTGTTCCCGGAGGTCTCTCCCCTTGACGACTCGATCCGCTGGGAACCTGGCCTCGAACTCCTTCTCCTCGCGATCCCAGTCGTACACAAGATAGCTAGGGTGAGGACGGTAGAACAGAGCCTCCTGAAGCGACTGCGGGACAGCATCCAGGAAGTCTGCCTTGGACTTGTACCAGGCGGCCATCTCGCACGGCAGCGGAAAGCCCGGCGACAACAGAAGCACCTGCCTGTAGAATGTGTTGGCCACCCAGAGTACCGGGCCGCCTGCCTCCCGGTACGTATTGTAAAAGACGCTGAGTCGCGGCTCCGGCAGAGGCACGCACTTGGCGCGGCTACCAGGCACGGTATCCACCCAGCCCCAGGTGAGGTAGTAGTCAGAAATCATGCGCTCGCAGTACTCGAACATGAAGTCGGGGATCATCCCATAGGTGGAACCGTGGGGTCTACCTAGCAGCAGACCGCCGCGCTCTCGCATCCACGCCATGATGAAGAGGACCCGGGAGTCTGAGAGGTACTGGTTGGAAACGACCACGCAGCGGAAACGCCGAGACGCCCTGTCACTCCAGCCGTACAGTGCCGCAAAGTGCTCCAGCAGATTGACCGGGAACGCCCAGTACAGCTTTCGGGTCGCCTCGACCTCAAACTCGTTCCGCGCGCTCGGTAGCAAGGCATCAACCAGCCGCCCTCGCGCGGCTGCGTCGGGACAGACCGTTACCCCGGGCGAGGGCGGAAGCCGCAGAAACGGGAAGGACCCGAACCGCAGCCGCAGCTTCCTGGCGAGAGCGGCCGGGATGAAGAAATCGGCACAGAACAGGTTACGGTTCAGGGCGAAAAAGAGCCCGTCCAAGCCCCCGCCAGGTCCAGGTACAACGAAAACGGATGCAAGATCAATCCTGGCTTCCACCCCCTTGCCCAGCAACGGGTCGAGCTCACCCGCGATGAGTTTGGCGTAGACCTGCCGGGCATCGAAAGGGGGGGGAAACGGGGTCGCGCTGCTGGGGCATACGTCCCGGGCAAGATCATACGGCGCGCCGTACCCCTTGACGATGGAGAAGAAATTGAGCAATGCCGGTCCCAGGAGCACGTTCCAGAACTCCTGCGACCGGTCGATCCCGTGGAAGTTGTTGAGCCAGTCTGCAAGCTCCGGAAGGACATGGTGGTAGAAGCCGACCACTTCTCGGAAGTCAGCGGCAAGCACTGGTGCCAGTTGCTCTTTATGGGACACTTGCGGCGCCTTTGTCTTGCCCAGGCAACTCACGTCCCGCCGACGAAGTGGGGACTCCCCAGAAGTGACAGTAGGAACACAGCGGAACCTGACTCCGGAGCCCCCGCTTGTGGCACTCAAGCCATTCCGCGCGCTTGGGTCCGTTCCACAGTTCGGCCAAGGCGCGATCCCTGACGTTTCCGAGAACGCCAAGCCGTAACGGGTCAAATCGCACGCAGATTGAGACGCTGCCATCCGCGCTTATCGCCAGATGGTGCAGGAAATCCAGACATATGCCGACCTCGGGGACGGTGGGGGCGGCTCTCTGGTACTGGTAGCTTCCCATCGGCGAGTGAAGCGCCCTTCTGGCGTAGACAAGGCCAAGCCTGTCATACTTGCGCTCGTCGATGGCGCCGTTCAGTCGTAACAACGTGTAAGGCTTCCGATCCCCCTTCAGCGATAGGAATTCCTCGATGATCGCCAGTTGCGCCTCGGACTCTGGATCATTCTCGATCACGGATATGGCCATGGTATCCAAGACGCCGATGATCTCATGGGCCTTGTCAAGCAGCAGTTTGCCATTCGTGTCGAACTGGGTGATCTGATCCCGGAACAGGGCGATGGCCTCGCCCAGGCGGGGGTATAGCAGCGGTTCGCCATTGTTGTGGAGCTGCACCACGACACCCGGAGGCAACTGCCCGGCGATCCTCTCCGCTAACTCGAACTCCATGTCGCCGTAGCGCAAGGCAAGTTCCGGATACTCGCGCTCGATCCTGCGCCGGCCACACATCCAGCAGTTCTTGTTGCACCTGCTGGTGAGCTCGACGTTGATGTTGGCCAGCCCACTCAAGCCAGCGCCTACGCCGTGGAACGGCGCATTGGACGTACCTGGTCCTTTCGGAGTGTCCGTCATGGTGCGGGGAACACCTCCACCAACTCCACGGGCGTGCCCTCCGGATCGAAGCAGAAAGCGACGCGCGCGCCCTGGTCTGGGGCCGTTTGCGGACGGGAGATGAATCGCACGCCCCGCGTGGACAGTTCGCGGTACACCGCGTCCAGGCCATCCACCGTCAACGCCAGGTGCGTCGGACCCGCCGAGTAGATGCATCGCGGCGCCCGGGCCGCCTCGCGATGCGAGCGGAATTCGAGCAGCTCGACCACTGCGCCGGAAGTGCCAAGACCCAGCTTGACTGTACGCACCTCAACTCCCGGCAGCCCCAGAAGGGTGTCGACAAACACGCCAGACTCCAGTGCGTCCCGCTGGACTGTCAGACCGAGAAGGTCGCGGTAGAAGCGCAGCATGGCCTGCATGTCTCGCACCACGATCCCAAAGTGTCGCACGGCACGGACCACTTGTCAGCCTCCGGTCAGATCGCGGACGCAGGACTCCAACACATCTATTCCCTCGGTCAACGCCTCTTCCGTAATGCAGAGCGGGGGCGCCAATTTGATCGACTCACGCCCCGTGTGGACCACAAGCAGTCCACGCTGCATGGCCAGTTCGGCGATCCGGTCGCAGAGCGGCGCCAGCGGCGCGCCAGCGGGGTCGGTGAAGATCACCGCCGCAATCAGACCTTTACCGCACACACGCGAGATGAGGCAAGGGTACCGTTCCTGCAAGGCCTCCAGTTTCGCGTGGAACACCGCACCGAGACGGGCGGCATTCTCAATCAGCCCGTCGTCCAGAAGCGCTTGCAGGTTGGCCAGGCCCGCGGCGCAGGCCATGGGGTTGGCGGAGTGCGTAGAGTACATGTCGCCGTGCTCGGGCAGGTCCAGGACGGAAGTCGGCCCGAGAATGAGAGACAGCGGCACGCTGGAGGAAGCTCCCTTGCCGCAGCACATCAGGTCCGGCTCGATGCCGTAGTGCATGTAACCGAAGAGCCGGCCGGTCCGTCCGAAACCGGCCTGCATTTCGTCAAAGGTGATCAGCATGCCATGCCGGCGGGCAAACGTGTGCAGGGCGTGCACATAATCGGGCGGATAGAAGGCCGCCGCCCAGCCCTGAAAGGTTTCTAGCATGAACCCGGCCAGATCGGCCTGCGGGTCCAGCCCCTCCCGCGCCAGCAGTTCCGCCATGGTGGCCTCGAAAAAGGCTGCCGGCTGCCGCACGGCCTGTTCGCGCCACGGATACGGGAAAGGGATGTGGTGGATATTGGGGTCGAGATACCCGACCCAGCGTTTCTTGGCCGGATTGTGGCCTAGCATCCGCGCGCCCAAGGTTTCGCCGTGGAAGCAGCCTTCCAAGGCCACGATCCCGGGACGCCGTTTACCAGTCTTCGCGGCGTGCAGCCGCATCAGGCGCAGAGCCGCCTCCGTCGCCTCGGTGCCGGCACTGAACAGGCAGGCCTTCTCGAACTGCGCCGGCGTGTGGTCGATCAGGTACTGAAGGTACTCGGCCCGGATGGCCGTCCCGTAGTTGTAGGCATGCAGCAGGGGCTTGTCCAGCACTCGGCGCAGGGCGGCGACGATCCTTGGGTTCGCGTGCCCGGCGTTGGCCACGAAGATCGTCGAGGTGAAGTCGATCCACTGGTTCCCCCACACATCGCGCACCTGAAAACCTTCCGCCGTGTCCCAGACCACCGGCAACTGCCCGTGCATGGCGACCGATTCGCAGCGCGCCAACGTCTCCAGCACCGGCAGGGCCTGCGGCACGGGAATCGCCGTGACAATCCGCCGGTGCTTCGTTTCTACGCGGGGCACCTCGCTAGGGACTAGGGGAAAACGTGACGCTGACAAGTTTAAGACTCCTGATGGCTGCGGACGGCACGGAGAGAAGCCTGCTCGTCCAGGGACGACAGCAGCCTGTGCCCACCCCGTCCGACATGGAAGTTGAGGTAGTCGATGTCGTCGACCGTGTCGATCTCTATGGCAGACGGCGTGACGAACGCCAGGATCCTGTCACCGTACAGCTTGCCGGTCCGGCGGATGAATTCGGGCCTGACAATGTCCAAGTACCCGTTCGGATGGTAAGCCGGGGGGAAGACCTGGCGCGGCAGGTTGAAGTACTCGGGGCGTGGGTCCTCCGGAAAGAGCCCCGCGAAGAAGCCGTCTCTGATCCTGAGCATCTTCTCGGGCGGTTCGGCCACCTCGTGCCCGGAACGCATGGACGTGGCATCGGGGTGCTCCTTGAAGAACGATATTCCCTGGTCGATCACCGCCGGATCCCGCAACGGTGTCGTCGGCCTCATTTGGGCAATCCGTTCTGGAATGCTTCCCTCGTGCTCCTCGAGCCAGTCCACGGCGTGCCGCACGTAGTCGATGTCCCCCGAGTCATCACGCGCCAGTTCTGCGGGACGCAGGAACGGCACTTCAGCGCCGTACCGTCGTGCGATATCCGCGATCTCGGGTGAGTCCGTAGACACGACGGTCCGGTCGATCTCTTTGCTCAGTCGGCAGGCGGCAATCGTGTAGGCAATGACCGGATGGCCACCGACAATTCTGATGTTCTTGCCTGCAACGCCCTTCGACCCGGCTCGTGCGGGAACGATCGCCACGGTCAGGTTCTGGGCGCCGCTCATGCACTCTCCTTCTGCGCACCCGGCAGTGGCTTTCGCGCAATCCCCAGGATCATGACCTCCTTCGAGAACCGGACCAGTTTGTTGAACCCATCGGGCCACGGCGCCGAAGGATGATACGGCCGGTACGGCAAGGGCAAACGGGCCAGCAGCCACACCAAAGGCGCCAGGAAGCGAAAACGCCACAGGAATGGCAACTGGCGGAAGTAACTCACCTCCACCGCTTCGAAGCCGGTCGTCTGGAACAGGTCCGCAAGCGACAGAATGGTGAACGGCGTCACATGCGTGTGGTCGATGTAGAATGGCCCCCAGGAATTGTGTTCCCAACTCGGGGTCATGATGACGGCTACGCCGCCAGGCTTAAGGACATCGAGGATCTTCGGGAATACGCCCCCCGGCTGCCGAAGATGCTCGACCACCGATTTGCTGAAGACGAAATCGAAACTCGACGGCGGGAACGGCATCGGCTCGGTCTCGAGATCGGCAACTCGCACTTCCGCCGACGGCGCAAGCTCTGCGGCGCGAGGGGATATGTCTACCCCCGCGACCGCAAACCCCAGCCGGCTGAAGACATCCAGGTAATCCCCGCGGCCACAGCCAACATCGAGCAGACGCCCCGGCCTTCGGAACGCGTGATCGAGCAGCCAGCGGCCCAGGCAGTCCGGGTAAGCGCCGCGAGGTGCCACCTGGGTCGAATAGGTGACATCCAGATAGGCGGGGTCTCGCAGGACGCTGGGGCCCTCAGCCTTGCGGCTCGCCCCGGCTTGCCCGCCGCTGGACTCGGGGTTTACGTTTCCGGACGACAACAAGAACGTCTCCTCTTGAGATCCCGCAACGTCCCCGAATCAGGACTTCAAGGGCAGGTGCTGTCGCAGCTTTTCGGCGACCTTCTTCTCCTCCGGCAGGTAGCGTTTCACCCCGTCGCCCATGGCGGCGGCGATCTTGCGGACCGCACCGACCAGCATCATGAGTCCCATCGGTTCGACAGATGCGGCCTGATCGGACCCATACATCGTCCTGTCCAACGTGATATGTCGCTCCAGGGAGGTGATTCCGAGGGCAGCGGCGGCACAGGAGACCGCCAGCCCCCCCGCCTCGTGTCCGCTGTACCCAACCGGACACCCATATCGTTCCCGGAGTGTGTCGATGACCCGGAGGTTGGCTTTGGCCTCGTCCATGGGATAGGTCCCAACGCAGTGCATCAGCTCGAACGGGCATCCGGCCTCGCGGAAGATCGCCACCGCGCGGTCGACATCCTCAAGCGTGCACAGCCCCGTGGAAATGAAGGTGTACTTTCCGCAAGCCGCCACGGCGCGGAGGAAGGTCTCGTCGACAATCATGGCCGAGGCTACCTTGTGGTGCTTGGGGTTGAGCCGTTCCAGGAAGGCCAGGCTCTCCAGGTCCCAGGCTGAGGCGAACCATTCGATGCCCAGCGTCTTGCAGTGAACGTCTATCGCCTGGTACTCTGACAACCCAAACTCCAAGTGTTCTTTCTGCTGCCGGTTTGTCGTCCCCCAGGGACTTTCCCGGGGCGCGTCCAGTGACTCTTTCGTGTAGACCCGGTCAATGGTGCGCTTCTGGAATTTCACCGCATCACAACCAGCAACCTTGGCCACCTCGATCAGCCGCTTGGCCACGCCAAGGTCGCCATTGTGGTTGATGCCAATCTCGGCAATGATGAAGCAATACGGGGGGGCTCCTGCCCCTGCCCGACAGCCATCAACACTCGGGGACACTGCGGCCGGTTTCGCTGTGTTCATGCTGGCAACTCCTTCTGTAACCGCCTACAAACCAAGTCCGCCGATACACCATGACGGGCTCCGCCGCCATCCTCCGACCCCGGGCAAGGGGTATCGACCCCTTCCACGGGCCGAGAGTGTGGACACCTGCACATCACGCCACGCCCGTGAAGTCGGAACACTCTTCTCGGCGTGCCGGTGCTCACTCATTTCTCGCCGATCGCGATCAGCGTGTCTGTGAAGTCGAGCCGGTTGAGCATCTGTGCATAGGCCATATTCATCTCCGGAGTGTCGAGCATGCCCCAACACTGATGCCCCCCCGGCTTGCCCTTCGCCAGCCAGTGCAGGTGGTTGGAGATGGGGTACCGTTGCACCCCTTCCACCACCACGTGCGTGAAGCCAGCAGCCTCCATCGTGAGGCGAAGGCTCTCCCGAGTGTGTAACACCGTGTGTTCACTCCAGAAGGTGAAAGCTTTGAAGGCCTCGTTGTCCAGAAACGTGACTAGAAAATCCCTGGCGTGTGGCAGCTCGACGACAATGCGGCCGCCCGGCACCAGCCGTACCCGCAACGCCTTCAGGACTCCGACCGGATCCACGAGGTGCTCCAAAACATGGAACATCGTCACCACATCCAAGGCCTCAACGGTGACGTCCTCAAGCCCCGCGAAGACCTGATACCCTGCATCTTGAAGCATTCTTCGGGGGCCCGGTTGTGGCTCCACGGCGTAGGCTGCCGCGGCATGGTCCACAAGCAAGTCGAGCAGTCCGCCGACTCCAGTCCCAAAGTCAAGCCACCGCTTGTTGGCAACCCAAGGCATAAGAAAAGACGCGCGCCGGCGATCATCTGCCAGACAACTCAGAACGGCTTCCTCGCGGGTCTTCGTGTTCCAGTAGTTAAGCCCCTCGGTCGCCAGGTGGCGGGAAGGCGCCAGATGGTCGGTCCGGGACAGAAAGATCACCCCCGAACGCCGGCAGCGCAGAACAGCCACATCCGCGCGGTCCCGGACCCTGGGATAGAACTCCTCCACCGAGTCTGCGGCGCAAACACCAAGGGACCGGAGAAAACGGTATAGTTGGTTCTCTTCCAGTCCGCAGATCTCATCGGTGCTCATACCCGACGCTCCACTGCTCTCTCCTTTCCCAGGCCATGAACCACCCGCCGGTTCCCGCCCCGCCTCAAACGCAAGTTCGCCGATACGTCATAAAGGCCTCCGCGGCGGTGAACCCCACTGCCATGCCTCGAACCCTGGCAAGAGCCATGATCCCCTCCAGGGACCGAGGGTGTGGGAACGCGCAGGGCTCATCCTTGTAGCATTTCATTGCGTCGAGCTTCCGCTCCAGCGTGCTCTGGATGTTTACGTAGTAGTTGGGAAGAAACGCGTACTCGGCGCAAACCGGTGACTGTTCGGTGGTGGACAGGGTCTCGTAGCAATAGATGTCGCTCAAGGTTGTGCCCGCGAACTGCCGGCAGGCGACAATCGCGGCTTTGAACATGCCCCGGTGGTCCTGGTTCGAGTCGCCCCGGTGGTGGATGAACACCACGTTCGGCTTCAGCTCCTTGATCAGCCGCTCCGTGGCCAGTGTGCAGCCGAGCAGGTCCTCGTCCAGCGTCTCATCCTCGAAATCGAGAAACCGCGTTTCTTTCAGGCCAAGAATGCCAGCGGCCTCCTGGCTCTGCCGCTTCCTCAGCGCGATCACATTGTCGTCGTACCGTGTCCCAATGGTCTCGGCCAGCCGCCGGTTCATCCGGCCGACAAAGATCGCGGCGAAACCGTCGTGGCCTTCGTCGGCGTACCTGGCCAGAGTCCCTCCCACTCCGAGGACTTCGTCATCGCCGTGTGCGCCAAAGTGCAGGACTCTCATCGGGAACCTTCCTTCGTCACAGCTACTCAGGTGGATAGGCTGAAGGGGCTTAGGCTGAAGGAAGAACAAGGCGGAGTCGTACGGAACTCGATGCGTTCAAGCCGGATGGTGGCCGCGGGTGTGCTCGATTCGGACCGTCAAGGCTCTTCACCTTCAGCCTAACAGCCTTCAGCCTAAACAACCTGAGTAGTGACCCTTCGTCAAGAGGAAATCACCCATCACCAACGCGTCCAGTCCCGTGCCGTAGAAACACCGGATCGCGTCCAGCGGCGAGCACACGATGGGCTCGCCCTTCACATTGAACGAGGTGTTCAGCACCACCGGGACACCGGTCATTTCTCCAAAGCACTTGATCATCTCGTAGTACCGTTCGTTGTCCTCTCGTCTCACCATCTGCGGCCTTGCGGTTCCATCCACATGTACCACGGCCGGAATATCCTTGACTCTCTCCTGCCTGACCTTGAACGCCAGAATCATGAACGGATGGAAGCACATGTGTTCGACATACTCGCCCGCCTTCTCATACAACACGGACGGACAGAAAGGACGCCACGGGTCCCGGAACTTGACCTGATCGTTCACCCGGTCCTTCATGTCGGCTTTGAGCGGACTTGCCAGTATGCTCCGCCCGCCTAGGGCGCGCGGGCCGGCTTCCATGCGCCCCTGGAACCAGCCGATGATCTTGTCGTCGCGCAGCAGTTCCGCGGCGGCCCGCGGGACATTCTCGAGCTTCCGGTACGTCAGCTTGTTCGCGTCCAGCGCCCGCTGGATCTCCTCGTTGCTGTACTCAGGCCCCAGGTACGCATGGGTGAACGGGATGCGCGGTGAAATGCCGTGGTCCTTCAGACACAGGAGCGACGCCCCCAAGCAGGTCCCCGCGTCGGAACTTATCGGCTGGACGAAAATGCCGTCCAACTCGCACTGAGCCCAGATCTTGCCGTTCGCCTTGCAGTTTAGGGCGACCCCTCCTCCCAGGCACAAATTCCGGATACCCGTCTTGTCCACCAGAAAGCGGGTCAGCTCGATCACGGCCTTCTCCAGCCGGTCCTGCAGACTGAACGCGATGTTCTGGTAGCCCGCAAACAAGTCCGCCTTGCTGTGCTTGGGCGGAATGGGCAGCAGCCCCGCCATCTTGTCCGTGAAGCGCGGGTTGTAGGTGTGCTTGCCGTAGAAGATGCTGTACGGGTCAATGCTGTACTCGCCCCGACGGATCTGTATCAACTGGTCGAACGCCGCCTCGACCTCGGGGACGGCGGCCCCGTAGGGCGCCAAGCCCATGACTTTGCCCTCACCGCTGTTCGCGTCGAAACCCAGATATTCGGTGATTGCGGCATAGAGCCAGCCGAGAGAGTGGGGAATCTTGATCGCCTTGACTTCCTCGATCCTGTCGCCACCGCACTTCCACAGGACCGCGGCATTGTCGTCGCCACTGCCATCCATGGTGATGGTAATGGCCTCCTGGAACCCCGAGCAGTAGTAGGCACTCGCAGCGTGACTCAGGTGGTGCGAGTAGCACTTCAACGGCGGCAGCGCGCACGTCAGGCCGGCTTTCCGCAGCTTCAACTGCAGGTACGCCTTCATGTTCTCCGCCGAAAACAGCCCGATATTGTGGCGCTCCCAGGCCTTCGTCCCTTCGTCCTTGTCGTAGGGCATCGAGTCATAGAATTTCCGCATGTCACCGCTGTCGTGCCTGTCGACGTCAAAACCAAAAGCGATGGCGTCCACTTCTTCGAGGGAAAGCCCGCCCTGCTTCAGGCAGTACTTCAGCGCATTCACCGGGAACACGTCCACGGCATGCTTCACGCGCGTGAAGCGTTCCTCTTCGGCAAAGGCAACCAGCCGCTCGTCTTGGAACAGACACGCGGATGTGTCATAGCAGTGGAAACTGAGCCCCAGGACATTCATGCGCGTTCCCTTCGGCAGGGTTCACGGTTCAGAGGTTCAAGGTTGTGGGGCTATCGGTATGGTAACTACTCAGGTTGCTCAGGCTGAAGGCTGTTAGGCTGAAGGTGGAGCGCCTTGACGGTCCGAATCGAACCCACCCGCAGCCGTCATCCGGGTAGAACGCGTCGAGTTTCGTACGACTCCGCCTGATTCTTCCTTCAGCCTAAGCCCCTTCAGCCCATCCACCTGCGTAGTCACTTCGAATGCAAGCACGGATTCGACCAACCGTGAACCCCGGAACGGTGAACCTTTGAACCATGCCTTTCCTTCAGCCGTTCGGCTGAATGACAAAGGCCTTCGAGGTGTTGAAACGTCGCGACACGACATTCCTGACCACGTACCCGTATTCGTCAATGATCGCGAGGACCTTCTCGTACGGCACATAGAAGCAGTTGACCCCAAGCAGGATCATGCCCCCCGGCGCAAGGTAGGGCTTGGACTGCCCGAGAAAGGCACGCATGGTTTCGGTGCCGTCCGGCCCCGAATAGCCCGTCTTCGGATAAGGCAGGGGCTTGGAGTCGACGGGTATGTACGGAGGGTTGAACACGATGCAATTGTACGGACCCTTGACATTCTCGTAGAGGTCGCTGCGCACGAACGAAATGGCCACAGCGTTTTCCCGCGCGTTGAGCGCTGCGTTGTCCAGGAGCTCCTGGTAGATGTCAACGCTCGTCACTCGACTCTCGGGATGCCTTTTCTTGATGTATTGCCCCAGGATGGCAAGGTGCCCGCATCCCATGTCAAGGACATCCCTTGCCGCCGCGCCGAATTCGGTGTCAATCGCCTTCTTGAGGACGATCGTCGTGAGATCCCAGTTGAGGGACAGGATCTTCCGTTCTACTCGCACCCCGTAGATCACGCGGGTCAGGAGCGTCGAGGATCTGAGCAGATCCAGCACTGCCACGTACACGCCAGTGAGACACTTGGGTTTCATTCTTTCGACCTGCGCAACAAGGGGAGCGAGATCGGCTCGTCTGAGATACTGTACCGCGGGCGGCCCTCCGGCCGCCACCCGAACCTTGTGCTGCCCACGTGCCGAGACACGGGCGGGGGGCCGCCCGCGGTACGGTCAGAAGGTGTCGTGCCCGTGTTCCGTTTATTGCACACGTCGCATTCTTCGTGGTCTTGACGCCACCTCAGGCTCCTCGACGCTCCGCCCGCCCTACTCGAAGACCCAGCGCATTCCGGGGCTCCTCTCAAGCCCTTCCGGCAGGTAACCCTTGCGCATCGGCATGGTCGCGTCATACGCGCAGATGATAATGGCCCCGCCGGCAGCCTCGGACACAGCGGCCAGCGGGCGCACCACGATGTTCATAAACCGCCTCTTCCCGTCGGCATGCTCGTCGTAGACCGCCGCCAACCTCAAGCCCCACTGCTGAATCCCGAGGTAGGCAATCTCCGCCAGGTCCCCCGAGCCCAGAAACGCGACCTCCTGTACACCCGACTCCGCCAGGTCCCGGCACACCTGCGAACTGCGGCGTCGGGCTTCGCGGTAGAAATGCATCGAAAAATCGAGAAACTCCAGGGTCAACCGCGCTTTCGCCGTGAGTCCCGTCGGCGTGAGGAAATAGTCCCATCGCCGCGAATGCACCACCTTCACGTGCAGCAACCCCTTGTGGACCATGCGCTTAAGAATCTCATGGGCGAGCTTGATGCTGACCCCCAGCTTCTGCGCCACCAGCCGGTTGTTCAGCCGACTGTCCTTTTCGACGTGCTCGAGAATGTCGAGCTCGTACAGCGCGTGTTTGTCGAGTTGGGGCATGGCACCTACTCAGGTAGGCCGCAGGAGGCGGGGACGCGGACAAAAACCCCATGCGCGTACTCGTGCGCGTCCAGGTCGTTGGTGATCTGGGCCTGCTCCAGCCACAAGTTCCAGGCAGCCACCAACTCATCCTGCGTCAGGCTGCGAAGATCCAGGTCCTCTTCGCTCAGGAACTCATCGCGGCCGTCGTAGAGAGGCGTTGTCATGGGGCAAAAGGCAACAACTGCTCCGCGTGGCGAATGACGGTCACATGGGCGTCGCGCAACGACTGGCCGCCGATCTGCCTCTCCACGGTCGGCCAGGCGCTGGCCCAGGCCGACGCGGCCCGGGTAAAGACGGCGAGGCGGTCCTCGTTCCTGTGCATCGCCTGGCGCCGCTCGGCATCCAGAGCGACCTCCAATGGCTCGATCCCCGCACCCATCAGGCCGAGCAACGGTCGCGCCGGCAGTAACGCCTGCACCAAGTCCGGATACCGGCGGCTGAGCTCGATCAAGTCACGCGCGCTTCGCGAATACCGCAACTGGTCGCGTGGGTCCGTCATGCGCCGGCTCAACTCGCCAATGACCGCGTAATCCTTCTCGCGATTGGTCTTCTTCTGCTCCGCCAACTCCACCAACCCGACAACCGGAATGTCGGCTTGCTCTGCTCCGGCCCAGAGCCGCTCGAGATCGGCCGGAGTCAGCCGAGGGGGGCGGGTGAAGAAATCCGTCCGCACACGCAGCGGCCCCGCGTGGAATTCGAAATGCGCACTCCACCCGCCCGCCAACCAGCGGCGGTCAAGGGGCGCACCGAAACGATAGCGCGCGCCGTGCTTGGTCAAGACCCCAAGCACATGAGACAGGGCTTCCTCGTCCTCGCGCAGAATCCAGTCGCCGTCCTTGCTCATAATGGCGACCCGGTGCAGGACGGCAGCCTGCCCCGAACAGACGACCGCACGGACACGGCCAGCGTTGAACTGGCGGGTGAGACTCAGGTAGATGTTGTCAGGCATTGGGGCGACTGGGTGAGGGCCGAGGCTAACCACGCTCCGCCCCGTCGCTTATGCGGCCGGGGCGTTGATTTACCGTAACGTTACCTGAAGTAACTATACCGCGGAATACAGCAGAACACAAGGGGAAAAGAACGACCTGTGCGGGTAGATCCGGCCACGGCATCGTTCGTAGTGGTGTCGCAGTCCCGGCGGTTGTCCGCCGGGCAAGACACCATCCCCACACCGCACCGCCGCAACACGCCAGATGGGCTCTTGGCGCTCCACTTCGTTCCGCGCACTGCGAGCCCACTACGAACAGGTACGCCCTGGCGTCCATGGTTCACGGTTCAGGGGTTCAAGGTTATCAGGTTATCGGATGTAAGCGCAGATTCGACCAACCGTGAACCCTTGAACCATGCCCCAGATGGGCTCTTGGCGCTCCACTTCGTTCCGCGCACTGCGAGCCCACTACGAACAGGTGCGCCCTGGCGTCCATGGTGGGGCATTTTCTCTCTCAGGATCTTCCCGCACAGGTCGGAAAAGAAACCGCTCGCAAGAACCGGCGCGGAAAGGCACTCGGGGTACTGCCCGCGTTCACCGCAGCCCGCCACCGAAGACCAGCTCGAAGACCTCTTGGTAGTCCGAGACGTAGTACGGCTTGATGCCGCGCCGCACCTTCTCGGGGATTTCTTCGAAATCTTTTAGATTCTCGTGGGGCAGGATCACGCGCCGGACTTTGGACCGCGTCGCTGCGATCATCTTCTCCTTGATGCCCCCGACCGGCAGCACCCGCCCGGTGAGGGTCAACTCCCCGGTCATGGCCACGTGCGGCGGCACCTTTCTGTTCAAGGCCAGGGAGATCAGTGCGGTGGCCATGGTCACGCCCGCCGACGGCCCGTCTTTCTTCGTCGCTCCCGCGGGCACATGGATATGGATAGTCCTCTTCTCAAAGAAGTCCTCCCGGATGCCGAACCGGCGCGTGCTGGAACTGACCAGAGAGTAGGCGATATGCGAGGACTCGACCATGACCTCGCCCAGCTGGCCCGTCAGCTTGATGGCGCGATTCTCGGAGGGGACCGCCATGGCCTCGACGTACAGCGTGGTGCCGCCCAGCGGCGTCCACGCCAAGCCCATGACGACGCCCGGTTTGACCCGTTTCATCAACGGGTCGTCGGTAAACACCGGCTTGCCGAGCAACTTCTCGACCTTGGCAGGGTTAACCAGAACCCGGCGCTTCTCTCTTCCCTCCGCCCGGGACATCGCCACCTTACGCATGCACCCGCCAATGGACTTCTCCAGAGCGCGCACAC
The DNA here is from genome assembly GCA_001803235.1 of Lentisphaerae bacterium RIFOXYA12_64_32. Classification (GTDB taxonomy): domain Bacteria; phylum Verrucomicrobiota; class Lentisphaeria; order Oligosphaerales; family YB12-FULL-65-16; genus YB12-FULL-65-16. The sequence goes on along the minus strand of MHBL01000459.1, from coordinate 13,476 downwards.
CCGCCTCCCGCGCGTAGCCGTTGACCATGCTGCGCAACGCGGGGACGTTGAAGGCAATCTGTTCAACCGTGAGCCCGTTGCGCGGCAGCAGCTTGGGGATTAAGTGCCGCTGCGCGATCGAGATCTTCTCCTGTGTGATGTACCCGGAGAGGCGGATCACCTCCATACGGTCCAGCAGCGGCCCCGGAATGGTGTCCGGCACATTGGCCGTCGCGATGAAAAGGACTTTCGAGAGATCGAACGGCACGTCGAGATAATGGTCTCGGAACGCCACGTTCTGTTCCGGGTCAAGGACCTCGAGCAACGCCGATGCCGGATCGCCCTGGAACGAGGCCCCCACCTTGTCGATCTCGTCCAGCATGATGACCGGGTTGGCCGTGCCGACGGTCTTGATCGCCTGCATGACCTTGCCGGGCAACGCGCCGATGTAGGTGCGCCGATGCCCCTTGATCTCTGCTTCGTCCCGCATGCCGCCCAACGAGAAGCGGTAGAACTTCCGGCCCAGCGACTCGGCCACGCCCCGCCCCAATGAGGTCTTGCCGACTCCCGGGGGACCGATCAGGCACAGGATTGAGCCCTCGATCGAGCCCCGCAACTTCGCCACCCCGATGAACTCCAGGATCCGCGCCTTCACGTCATCCAGTCCGTAATGGTCGCGGTCCAGAACCTTCCGGGCCGCCGGGACGTCCAGTTGGTCCTCCGAGTACTTGCCCCAGGGCAGCCCGGTCAGCCAGTCGAGATAATTGCGCGACACCCCGAACTCCGGCGATTGCGTTGGCAGCAGCTTGAGTTTGTCAAGCTCCTCTTCGATGCGGGCCTTCGCCTCGTCCGGCAACACCAGTTCCTTCAGTCGGGCCTGATACTTCTCCAGCTCTTCGGTCTTCTCGTCCTTCTCCAGCCCGAGCTCCTGCTTGATCGCCTTCATCTGTTCGCGCAGGAAAAATTCGCGCTGCTGCTTGGAGATCTTCTCCTCAATCTGGTGCGTGATCTTCTCCTTGAGCTGGTTGATGTCCAGCTCCTTGCGCATCAGGAACAGGACCTTCTCCAGCCGCGTCTTCACGTCCAGGCACTCGAGCACGTCCTGGAGCTCTTCGCGCGTCGACGAGGTCATGGTTACCGCGAAGTCCGCCAAACGACCCGCATCGCTCCAGTCCGCGCGGGTCAGGAACATCCGGATCTCTTCGGAAAACAGCGGGTTGTGCTTGATCAGGTCCCGCATGGTGTTCATGATCGCCAGGCACAAGGCCTTGACGTCATCCCCCTCCACGCGGACGTCCTCGAGATAGACAACCTGAGCCATCAGCTTGTTGTCCCGCTGAACGGCCTTCAGAATCTGGAACCGCTTCAGCCCCTGCAGCAGCACCTGGACAGCCCCCTCGGGGGACGTCTGCATTTTGAGAACCCGCGCCACCGTCCCGATGCGGTATAACTGGCGCTGAAGGGATTCCCCGCCTTCCGTCTCCGTCTGCTCCTTAGGCAGCACAAACCCCACCACCCGTTCCGGAACCTGCTCCACGATCAGACGCAGCACGTCAGCCTCGGCCCCCGGGGCCTGAACCACGGGGAATAGCAGGCCCGGGAAGATCGGCTTGGCCTCCGTCGGCAACAGGTACAGCCGGTCCGGAAGAACCTGCGAGGCCAGCACCATCTTCTGGGCCTCGGCCTGCGGCTCAGGTTCAGGCTCCACGACCTGAGGTGTCACAAATTCGTTTTCCGGTTGCTCGTCCATAGTTCGCCCTGGCTCCCTTGGTTACGGCGGCTGCGGCCGCCGCCTCGGCGCGGCGCGGCGGTCTGCTGCCCCTCTACCACAGCCCTGACAATATACCCCGCAACCTTGCCGCCGTCGACCAGCGGAGCGCGGTCTGCGCGGCCCGGGCTTTTCGCACCGGTCTTGCTATTCGCGTCGGCGCCACTATATACGGGAAAACCGGACACAACACAAGTCCGACGTGCAGGACGCGCGGCCTTCCATGGGTCCGGCAACAATAACAGATTGAAGGACGCCACACGATGAGCAAGACGAAACCGGCCCGCTCTGTCGTCGAACAAGAGTTGAAGGCGGACACCGCCCTCCGCGTCACCTTCCTCTCGCCCCGGGTCGCCCGCATCCAGCTCAGCCGCACGGGGGACTTCCCGGACACGGGCCTGAACCGCTACGGCTTCATCGCCCCGCCGGCCGGCGCCCGGGTCCGGGTGCGCACCGGCAAGACCGCCGGCAAGGCCTTCGCGGCCAGCGACCAGATGCGTGTATCCTGGTCGGCGGACGGAACCGTCATCGCGGTCGCGGACGCACGCGGGACGGTGCGAACTCAGCAGACCGCCGTCACGTATCATGAGTCGGGCGTCGCCGTGCGCTTCAAGGCCACGGCCGACGAGGACTGGACCGGGTTCGGCGACCAGACGCGGGAACGGCTCTTCCACCGGGGGCACGTGGCCGACTGTCACGTCCGCAACGTCCGCTCGTACATCCCGGTCCCGTTCTTCATGTCCACCCGCGGCCTCGGCATCCTGGTCAATACCACACACCGCGTAGTCTTCGATCTGTGCTCGTCCGACCCCAACCATGTCGAGTGGCGCGACGGCCGCGGCATCGTGGATTACTACGTGATGCTGGGTGATTCGTTTCGCGATCTGCTGGACGTCTACACAGAACTGACCGGCAGACCCAAGCTACCCCCGGACTGGGCGTTCGGCCTCTGGTACATCTGCCGCACCCAGGCCAACGACTGCGAAGCCGTCAACGACGCGATCAACTTCCGGCGCGAGAACATCCCGTGCGACGTCATCGGCCTGGAACCGGGATGGATGGAGAAGAACTACGACGGCTCCGTGGACAAGGACTGGAGCGCGCAGCGCTTCCCGATCCCCTCGTACTGCCGCACCGGCCCGCACAACTTCTTCAATGCCATCCGCCGCATGGGTTACCGCATGGAACTGTGGCTCTGCTGCGACTACGATCTGTCCTTTGAGGCGGAGCGCCGAGTCGGACAGCCGGACTGCGGCAAGGGCGATCCCCGGGTTGATGCATTCTTCCACAAGGAAGCCGAACAGGACGCGCATTTCAGCCACCCCATGTACAGCGACCGCGTCACGAAGCGGGACCAGGCTTGGTTCGAGCACCTGAAGAAATTCACGGATCAGTGCGCGGACTTCTTCAAGCAGGACGGGGCCTACCAAGTCCTCGACCACCCGGACCGCTGCTGGGGCAACGGCATGCCGGACGCCGAAATGCACAACCTCTACCCGCTCCTGTACGCGCGCCAGATGTACGAAGGCTTCGCCGCACACACGGGCCGGCGCCCCGTCGTGTTCACCCCTGCCGGCTGGGCCGGGTTCCAGGCCTGGGCGGGAACGTGGACCGGCGACACAGGCGGGCGCCTCGAAACCCTCGGCGCCATGCTCAATACGGCCATGGTTGCCCACAGTTGGGCCACCAACGACATGGAGGTGGCCCAGAAGGAGGGTCTCCATTTCGGCTATCTCCTGCCGTGGAGCCAGATCAACAGTTGGAACTACTTCCGCATGCCGTGGGTACAAGGCCAGGAGCTCTGCGACATGCACCGCGACTACGCCCAGCTCCGGGCGCGCCTGATCCCGTACATCTACTCGTGGGCCTGGCGCGCCACCCAAACCGGCTATCCGCTCATGGTCCCGCTGCCGTTGGAGTTCCAGGCCGACCGCCGCTGCCGCGACGTCCTGCACGAGTACCTGCTGGGACGCGACCTGCTCGTCACCATCTACAAACCGGAGGTGTACCTCCCCGCCGGCGCGTGGAAGGACTACTGGACCGGACGCGTGTACGACGGGGGATGCGACCACACCATCGCGTGGCCGCAGAACCGCGGGGGCGGTCTGTTCGTGCGCGAAGGCGCCATCATCCCGTTCGGGCCCTTGATGGCTTACCGCGGCGAACGCCCGGTCGACAACGTGGAATGGTACGTGTTTCCGGGCGCCCGAGAGAGCGCGTTCGAGTTCTACGAAGACGACGGCTCATCCCTGGAACACGCGCGGGGGCGGTTTGCCGTCACCCGGGTCACCGCGATGGCGGAGAAGGCGGGGGTGCGGATTGCCGTCGGGGCGACGCGCGGCACGTTCGCCGGCCAGGCCTCAAACCGCACCTGGTCATTCCGGATCGCGCTGAAAGCGCCTCCGAAACAGATCCGGGTGAATGGGACCGACTTGGCGGCCGGACAGTGGCAGTTCGATGCGGAACGGGGGGAACTCGCGGTCTGCGCCCAAGCCGGACCGGTGGAGTTGCGGATTTCCCCGTGAATTCCGCCGCCGCCAGCATCACACTCCCAGCGTGCGCCATGTCCCCCCTGGAGTGCCCGCGTCCCCGTCTACCCGAGGTCTCCGCCTGAGTCCCGCGATTCAGGGCGTGTCGATTTAATGGAATCCAGAGCCCGCGAGGACGCGGGCGCTCCATAATTCGTGCTGCATCCGAGCTGGAGCGCCCGCGTCCTCGCGGGCTGACTTGGGGCCGCGTGGGCTAAATCGACACGCCCATTCAGGCGGAAGTGGCAGCGACGCTTCGGCGAAACGCATGCCATGATATTGACTAAGTCATAGACTAAGTCCATATTATTCAACAGGCAGCAGGGAGAATGCACACCATGGTTGTTAATGTCCACGAAGCAAAGACCCACCTTAGTCGCCTGTTGCTGAGCGTAACCAGCGGCGAAGAGGTTATCATCGCCAGGGCGGGGAAAAAAATCGCCCGCCTCGTGCCCTGCGCCCCCCCCACGACCAAACGTGTTCCCGGCCGAGGCCGGGGCAAGGGCTCCGTCGCGGATGACTTTGACGCACCGCTTCCGGATGAGGTCCTGAAAGGGTTTTATTCGTGAGGCACCTCATCGACACCCACATCTGGCTGTGGTGGTATCTGGAACCGGAACGGCTGGACACCCAAACACGGGCTCTCATGGAAGATGGCGGCACGGAACTATTCTTTTCCACCGCCAGCGTTTGGGAAATCGCCGTCAAGTACCGGCTCGGCAAGCTGAAACTGGACACGGCTCCGGAGAACTTGCTCCCCAGTGAATTGGCAAAGGACACGATCCAGATTCTGCCAATTTCCATGGTGCATGCTCTGCGAGCGGGGGCGTTACCACCCCATCATCAGGATCCATTCGACCGCATGCTGATTGCGCAGGCCCAGCTCGAGAACCTGACGCTGGTCACGGCGGACCAACATTTCTCCGACTACCGCGTTCGCATGCACACGGTCAAGACCTGACCGCCACCGATTCGTGAGTCGTGGCAGCCCGGTTCAGATCGACGCACCCGTCAGGACCGCGCCGCCGGATGTTCCACGGTCCACCGGACCTTGGACGGCGGGGTTTTCCCCTTCTTCGCCTCGGCCAAGTCGCGGCTGAGCTGTTCGAGGAACTCCAACAGCGCACTGAGGCCCCGCAGGCAGGATGGGGCGACCCATTCCGGCTTGTTGGCCTCCACAAGAGCCATGGACTCCAGAAGCGCCTTCCGCGCCTCCTTGCAGCCCGCCACGAGTTCGTCCGTCACCTTCTTCTTCTGCACGCCCTGCCAGGCGGTGAACAGGTACGCGAAAGCCGTGGCGAGCCCTTCGATGCGCGCCGCCTCACCCAGCGAACTCCGCACGCAGGCAAGGTCGTCGGCCGGCAGTGCCGGTTCCGTCGCCTTGCTCAGTTCCGAAAAGCCCTGCACCGCCGTATGGGCGGCCGCCGCGGCATTCTGCAAGTCGCTCTTCACCTTTGCCGCATCCATGCCCGCCAGCGCGGTCAGGGCCTCGCCCGGGTAGGGCCGGGGGAACGGCGGCTTCTCTCCGCAGTAGGTGTAGGCGTAGTAGTGGCACGAATGCAGCGCCGGAAACGCCGTCCCGGCCTTCCCCAGTGCCGCCTGTGCGGCTTTGAACGCGCCGGCCCGTTCGCGGAACCGCACCTGTATCCACTTCCCGTGCACCTCCGAGACCGACTCCTTGACGTTGCCGGTCCAGCCGTAGTCGGCCAGCAGGGCCTCGTGGTCCGACCAAGCCGGATCATGGACAGCATACGAGACCGCGCCTTCGGCGCCTTCCGCCAACCCCATGCGCAGCATCAGGCCGACATTCTCGCGGCGGATATCCAGGCGGTCCCAATTGAAGTAGCACGTCATGGGCGCGACCCAGCCGTTCAGCCCGAGCGCTTTGCCCAGTTTCACGTGCACGCTGGCGTCGAGTTTCTTGTTGTCGTACCACCACCAGTGCAGGAGCAGCCGGTCTTGCAGCCCGGCGTCCTTCAAGCGCTTGACAAAGGACTTGTCCAGAACCTTCATGTGGCGCGTGAGTTGGTCGTTCCACATCACCACCTTGCCGACGCCCTTGCCGGCCAGCATGCCCACCAGCCAGATGATGTAGTCGCGCAGGTTGTCCTCGCGGGACCGCCCCGAGCACTTCTTGCACTCACACCACGGCTCAACCTTCCGATGCGGGTCCGCCGGGTCGGGATGATCCGGCCAGACCTCATCGAGCTGGATATGGAAGTACCGGATACCGGTTCGAAAATACCGCGTGATGATGCTGCCGTAGAACGCCTCGATAAACTGCCGCGTCTCGGGAGTCGACAGGCAGTAACCAATGCCCTTGGGCGAACCGTCCTTCGCCTTGGCCGACACCGCAGGATACAGCCTCGGGATCATGGTGTTGTGGCCGAGGCTGTTCACAAAAGGCACCACGGTGATGCCTCTCTCCTCGCCCCCGGTCACCAGCTCGGCAAGAAAATCCTCCGCAAACATCGCCGGCAGATAGGTCTCCTGCACCCAGTCCTGCTGCTTGGGACTGTACCAGCGCAGCGTCTTCTCGGTCTTCAGTTCCGGATGATCCGGGACCGGAACCATGAGGAACTCCGTGGGCGCACCTTCGTATCGGCAACTGCCCCAGCACCCGTACAGACCCACTCCGAGGCAGTTCATCTTCAGCGCTGCCAACCGGTCCATGACCGTGTGCCAGTCCGCCAGCTTCATCCGGTCCGGACCCCACTTGTTCTCCACGAAAATGCCGCGCACCGGCATTTCGGGCCAGTCCCGGACCAGCACGTTGGGGACCCGTCCGTTGCCGCCGGCTTCGCGATACAGCCCGACCAGCGTCTGCACGCCCCAAAGCGCCCCCGCTTGGCTGGCCGTGCGAACCAGCACACGGCTGTCACAAAGCTCCAGCTCGTAGTAGTCCTCGCGGGCGGCCTCAGGCACGTCCGACATCTTCATGCTCGCGGGGTCCTCAACCCGGACCTCGATGACAAACTTCTTCTTGTTGGCGACCACTCGGACGTTGGCCACCGTCAGGATCCCGCGCATCGCCTTCCGCTGCAGAGGCAGCACATTGCTGGTCACCAGCCGAACGTCCTCGGACAGCTCCGTGGTGCCCCCAAGGAGTCGAATCACCCGGGGCTGCGGCATCAGGCCCGAGAACACACCCTTGTCCTTCGCGCTCGTCATGGTCTGCGGACTCCTTGCCAGCTCCCGCGACCGGGGTCCGGCCGTGCCAAATCACACCGTCCATACCCCCTTGTTGCCACCTCCCCCGTTGAGGCGTCGCGGGGGAAAGTAATGTAGTGCCAGAATGGTTCAGATCAAGCTGCCGCACGCGTTTGGGGCCGCCTGCGCCCCCCCCTCAGGAAGGCGCAGGCAGAGGCAGGGCCGGCGCGGGAAAAGCGCCCCAAGGCACGTCGACCCAGGTTTGGGTCAAACGCCCCGACGCCTCACAGTAGTCGAGGACATTGATCTTCCCCCACACCAGAAGGGCACCGGCGCAGACTTCCATGGAACCGGAGGGTTCGCGGCGGACAAACGGCCGGTGTTCGTGCCCACACAGTGACACGTCCAGCCGCCCGTCCCTCAACGCCGCCGCCAAGCGGTCGGCACCCACCAAGCGCCGCCGCCAGCCCAGCGGCACGCCAGCCGGATCCCGTAAGGGAAAGTGCCCGATCAAGATCCGCTTCTCCCCTGCGACGCGGGGTGCCTCAAGCCAATCCTCGAGTTGCCCGGCGGTCACCGCGGAAACGCGTCCGGAAGACAGCAACCAGTTGGTGCAGCAGCACTCGTCCACAACCCAAAGGGAGAGGTGCGAGGCCTGGACCCGTTGCGGCAGTTCCGCCAACGTCCAGCGGCTGGCGTTGCAGCCTGCAAAGCAGTCCTCAAGCGCAGCACGGCAGGCACGGTTCCGAACATAGACGTCGTGATTTCCCGGAACCAGAATGAGACGTTGCCCCAAACCGTCGGCCATCAGTGGCGCCAAGGCGTCCCGTACCGCCTGGAATTCCTCTGGAGAACCGACGGTCGTGATGTCCCCCGTGCACACCATCCAGTCGGGGTTCAGTGCCCGGATCGTCGACACCGCCGGGGCCAGAAGAGCGGACTGGAAGCCAAGCCGGCGGCGCAGGAAGTAGTTCGTCAGCCCCAGGACCCTCTTGTCGAAGAGAAAAGAAGTGCCCGACGGCCAACGCCCGATGTGAATATCAGAGAAGTGTACGATCCGCATTGCCCGACGTTCAGGAGGCGCTTTTCTGCTGCTTACCCCCGTCGTCTACGCACCGCTTTTTCGTTACCGCTACGGACAAGCCACAACTCGGGCCAGCCTGCTCAAGCTATTTCCCGGCATCTCGCGCGTTTGGACTGGCGCTCATGAGCTCGATCTCGGCCAGCATCCCCTTGATCTCCTCGTCCTTGCCGCTGGCAACGAGCTTGTCTTTGCCTGTCTTCAGGTATTCACCCCGCGCCACCAAATAACCGCCAAACTGGAAGTCCCGGTCCGCCGCCGCTACACCTTCCACTTCGCAGAGCTTGCCGTACAGCAACCACAACTGCGGGGAAGACACCTGGTCCAGCGGGACCTTCAGCCGCTCCTTCACCTTGGTCATCTTCTGGTTGTTGACGTATTCGAACTCGACGAAGACCACGGTGATATCCCGCATCCCGATGTACTCGACACGCGGCGTGCCCGCCTTGTTGGGAACCTTGAACTTCTCGTCCTTCAGCTTGTCCTTCGAACTTCGAATCCCGTCGTAAACCTTCTGCGCACACTCGATACACTTGATCTTGTCCCCGGCCCACGTTCGGTATTCATTCGTCAGGTCCGGAAAGCTCGGGGCGTTGCTCGCCGCCATGGGCGCGAACAGTAACTTTGCCTGGACGTAATCGTCCTTGCGGCACAGTTCCACCGCTTCCCAGCGGGTCCTCTCCTGCTCCTTCCCCATCTGCGCGATGAACTCCTGCTTCTGCGCCTCCTTCTGCGCCTCCTCCCGGGCTTTCTTGGCCTGTGCTTCGGCGTCCTTCTCCCTCTGCAGTTCCTCCACCTTCCACCGCTCGTACTCAATCGCCAGCTTCTCCGAGCGGCGCTCCCATTCGGCCAACTCCTTCTTGTGCACCACGTCCCGCAGCGTTCGGATCTCGATCTCCAGAACGGACCCCGCAAGTGCCTCCAACTCTTTCGCCTTGGCTGGGTCCTTGATCCCAACCTGCAACGTCTTGATCTTCCGCAGAATGGCGTCGGCGGGTTTCTCTTCCTTGACCATCTTCATCACTTCAGCCAGCGAATCTCCTTGCGGGGCACTCGCTGGGTCTGCCGTCGGGGGGGTCGGTTTCTTGTCGCCACCCTTCAACAGGACCGCCGCCACCGCAATCACAATCACCACAAGCACAACGGCCGCGACAACCAACCCGACGAGCAAGCCCTTGTTCTTGCCCTTTGCCGGCGCAGGAGGTGTGCCCCGTGTCACAACCCCTGTGGGCGCGCGCAGGCCGGTCCCTGTCTTCCGCGGATCCGCCCCCCTCTTCGCGCCGGTCGCGGTCGGACTCAGGCCAGTCTGGGTCGCTGGCTTGCTGAACACGCCGCTCGCCGGCCGCTTCATATCGCCCGAAACCGAGAACTTTGTGGCTGGCCGGGCCTTGGCACCCTTCAGCTTGGATTCCGGAGCTTCCGTTCCCTTCGCCGCCGCGGCCGCTGGCGCCCCGGGCGCTCGGGTCGCCTTGGCCGCCGCCTTGGCCTCCCGCAGTTCAGACGCCAACTGCGGCGCCACGATCGTCTTGTCCACGGACAACTCGGCGGCGGGGGATGACTCCTTCTCCTCCTCGCCGAACAGGTCGATCGGCGTTTGCGAACCAGGCATCACCTGGCGCAACGGTTTCTCGCCGCGCATCAGCCGTTCAAGGTCCTGGGTCAGTTCCGCGGCGTCAGCGTAACGGTGCTGGGGACGCTTGGCCAGCATGGCCTCAATCACCTGCGACACGTCCTTGGGAATCGACGGCACCGCCTTGCTGGGCGGCGTCAGTTGCTCCATCAGGTGCGCCCGCGCAATGTCCGTGGCCGTATCGCCGTTAAAGGGGAACTGCCCCGTCACGGCATGGTATAGGGTCGCCCCCAGACTGTAGATGTCGCTGCGGTTGTTGCCGGGTTTGCCCAGCAACTGCTCGGGCGAAATGTATTGCGGCGTGCCGAACAGCTCCTCCGCACTCTCCTCGCGGACGTCACCGGCGATGCGCGCCAGACCCAGGTCTGCCAGCTTCACGCCCCCGGCCCCGGTCAGGATGATGTTGTCCGGTTTGATGTCCCGATGCACCAGGCGCTGGTTGGTCCAGGCGAAGTCCAGAGCCTTGGCCATCTCCATTCCGATCTGCAGGGCCCGTTCGACCACGATCCGGCCGCCGTGGGTCAGCACGTCCTTCAGCGTGCTGCCCTCCACGAACTCCATCGCAAAGTAGTAGACGCCCTCGTCCTCCCCCACCGCATAGGCCTGCACAATATTGGGGTGGTTGAGCCGCGCCGCCGAACGCGCCTCCTTGATGAAATCCCCGATGTAGAGCCGGTCCTCGGAGAACTGGGAGTGCAGCACCTTCAGGGCGGCCGGGCGGTCCAGCGAGATCTGGTGGGCAAGGTAAACCATACCCATCCCGCCTTCGCCCAACTCTTTGATGATCACACAGTCCCCGATGACCGCACCCGGCGAGAAGCGGGAAATTGGCGCCGCCACCGCATTGCCGCAGTGCCCGCAGGCAACGGCCATGCCGATGTCGCTGTCGTCGATGGCCACCAGGCCTTTGCAGTGTGGACACTGAAAGCGCACGTTCGCTGCTTCCCAGTCTGTAATCCCTCGTCTTTCACCCGCTGTCAGACGTGACAACACGCCGCAGATGTATATAGTATACGACCTGCGGATCAGAGACAAACCGGTCCGGTGAAGTTTTTGTGCCTCATTGTGAGTCGACAGTTGCCCCTCTGAAGCTTAAGGAAACCCGAACATGATCGTCCCAACCAAAGACCTCTTCAAAGTGGCGTATGGCAAATTTGCCGTCGGTGCGTACAACATCAACAACCTCGAGCAGTGCATGGGCCTGTTCCGCGGCTGCGTGGACAGCCAGGCGCCGTTTATCATCCAAATCAGCAAAGGCGCCAGGAGCTACACCCACAAGAAAATGCTGGAAGCACTTCTGCTCGCCGCCAACGATGTCTTCCCGGATGCCATCTTCGCCGTACACCTCGACCATGGCGACGAGGATACCTGCATGGACTGCATCAAGAGCGGGGTCTACAGTTCCGTGATGATCGACGCCAGTCACGAATCTCTCGACAAGAATATCGAGATCACCCGGCGCATCGCCGATGCGGCCCACGCCAAAGGCATCTCCGTGGAGGCAGAACTGGGCCAGCTTGGCGGCGTCGAGGAACACGTGAGCGTCAGCGAAGACAAGGCGCATTTGACCAACCCGGACCAGGCCGTCGAGTTCGTCAAACGCTCCGGCTGTGACTGCCTGGCCTGCGCCATCGGCACCAGCCACGGCGCCTACAAGTTCACCGGATCACAGGGAATCCATTTCGAAATCCTCGAGGGAATCCAGAAGCTGCTTCCCGGCTTCCCCCTCGTCATGCACGGGTCCAGTTCCGTGCCGCAGGACGAGGTGGCCCGCATCAATGCCGCCGGCGGCTCGCTCAAGGGCGCCAAGGGCGTCGATGAAAACCAGTTTGCCAAGGCCGCCAAACTCGGCGTGACCAAAGTCAACATCGACACCGACGGACGCCTTGTCTGGACCCGCGTGCATCGTGAGTTCTTCCGCGACAAGCCGGAGAAGTTCGACCTTCGCGACCCGGGCAAGGTCTTCATGGCCGAGTACGCCAAGTTCATCAGCCACAAGAACGGAAAACTCGGCAGCAACGGGCAGCTTGCCGCGATCCGCGCTGCCGTTGGCAAGTGATCCGGCCGCCAGCCAGCCTCTCCTAACCTGAAGGCCAGACGACGGGGTCCGTCGTCTGGCCTTCTTGCATCATACCTCCCCACACAACGCCGGGCTCTGCCGCGAGCGTACTCGCGAGTCGGCAGGAGCCACCTCGTTCTGGTTCCCCATCTGTCTCTGGTCGTAATCCCGCTCGTAATCGTTCCGGATTCCGTGGCCCATCGACTCGGCACCGAACCATCGAGCGGGATTACGAGCGCGATTACGATTACCGTTGCGCGTGTCGCCGGTCAAGTCCGATTGTCGGTTCGAGTGGGGCGGAATCATCATCGTCACACAACGACCGTTGACCGCTAAATCGTACAGGATTACCAGAAAAACAGCAGAATCTGCCCGAAAACCGCCCGAGACAAGGTGGAATTTACCATCGGCCCGTACCATTTTAGGGGCGTCATTGCACCCCGTGCCGTGACCGGAGTGGACATAAGTGCAAGCAAGCAGGAGGGATTGAAATGTCTCAGGAAATCCTGAACCAACTGGCTGAGAATCTCATCAAGGGCAAGGCTCCGCAGGTCAAGGAACTCACCCAGAAGGCGATTGATGCCAAGATCCCGCCGGGTGACATTCTGGACAAGGGCCTGGTCGCCGGCATGAGCGTCATCGGCGAGAGGTTCAAGCGGAACGAAGTCTATGTCCCCGAGGTCCTGATCGCGGCCCGCGCCATGAACGCCGGCATGTCACTGTTGAAACCCCTTCTCGTGGCGGCTGGAGTCAAGGCCAAAGGCATCGTGTGCTGCGGCACCGTGAAGGGCGACCTTCACGACATCGGCAAGAACCTCGTCTGCATGATGCTCGAAGGCGCAGGCTACAAAGTGGTCGATCTCGGCGTTAACGTCGATCCCGAGAAGTTCGTCGCGGCGGTTAAGGACAACAAGGCTGATGCCATCGGCATGAGCGCCCTGCTGACCACCACTATGACGTCCATGAAGACCACCGTCGATGCCTTCAAGGAAGCTGGGATCCGCAACTCCTGCAAGATCATGGTCGGTGGCGCGCCGCTGACCCAGAACTTCTCGGATGAGATTGGTGCGGATGGGTATGCCGCAGACGCCGCCTCCGCGGTGGATAAGCTCACCGAGCTGCTCAAGAAGTAGCGGCAGAATCTGGTCCTGATACACCAAGCCCGGCTGACGCGTTGCCGCCAGCCGGGCTTATCTTTTTCTTCGACCTGTGCAAGCACATTCGGCCTCGCGTCGCCAGGCATCGTGGCACCGTTCGTAGTGGTGTCGCAGTCCCGGCGGC
>MHBL01000458.1 GCA_001803235.1 Lentisphaerae bacterium RIFOXYA12_64_32 | reverse complement strand
GCTGGCCCATGCGTGAGACCCCCGTGGCCTTGTGCCACGGGTGAATCGGGTTCGCCCGCCAAACGCAGGCGCCCCCCCCCTCTCTTCCCTTTCCCCCGTCCGCTGGCAGCGGACGGGGGAAAGGGAAGAGAGGGGACACGGTGCGGCGTAGTAACCAAGATGAACCCGTTCACCTGCCACACAAGGTGGCAGGGGTCTATGCTCCACCCTTTACGCATTGCGCGGACGCATGGCGGGTGACGGCCGGGCCGTGTCCGGCGCCGCGGTCACGCCCGGTCCAAGGCGGGGCAACCGGTGGAAAACAGCGAACACGGTGGTAGGTTGGCACCGGAGCGCACCCGATGGATGGACCCCAGTCACCAACCGAGAGACTCCTGGCCTCCGCCCGAGTGCGCGGCACTCCGACGGTGGCCATCCTCGTCATCGCGTTCGGCCTGGGCTTCAGCGCCACCGTGCGCAAGTCGATGACGGTGGACGAATTTTCCGTTCTGCCCAACGGTCTGGCGCTGCTCAAGCTTGGCGACTTCAGCATCGACGCGGGGGTCCCGCCCCTGGCCAAGGTTCTGCCGGCACTGCCGCTTCTGGCGGCACGGCCGGTCTTCGACCCGACGCAGTTACGACAGCACCACAACAGTTGGAAGTACGGCGGCCAGTACATCGAGGACAACCGCGACACCTTCCACTCGCACCTGATCCTGGGCCGCAGCGTGTCACTGGCCTGCTTCACCCTTGTGTGCCTGCTCGCGTCGCTGATGGCGCGCCGTCTCTACGGGCCGACCGCGGGGCTGATTGCCCTTGCCTTCACGGCGTTCAGCCCGAACCTGTTGGCCCACGGAAGCCTGGTCACCACGGACATCTATCTCACAACAGCGGTGGTCGCGTTCCTCCTGTGCTGTGACCGGTTCCTGTGCGAACTCCGCACGGCGGACGCGGGCCTGATCGGGGTCACGCTCGGACTGGCTTGCCTGTGCAAGTACACCGGGCTGCTGTTCGTCGGCGTTTTCGGCATCGTCGCGTTGCTTCTTCTGCGCCGAGAGGCGAGAAAGACTGGCGACAACTCCACACCGAGGACACGCCTGGCCCTGCAGATCGCCGGCGCCTTGGCCGTTGCCTGGCTGGTCATCTGCGCCGGTTACCTGTTCCAGGGCTTCGGCCTGCCCTTGGGCCGGTACCCGTTCGGCAGCGACGCGATGAAGACGATTCAGGGGTTGCTGCCGGCCTGGCTTCCCGTGCCGCTGCCGCAGTACTTCGTACAAGGCATTGATGTCCAAATGGCCGAACGCGGCTACTCGACCTACGTGCTCGGACGCACCAGCGAGGACGGCTTCTGGTACTACTACCTCGTGTGCGTCTTGACCAAGCTGCCCACCGCCACGCTGATCCTGGCCGCCATCGCGGCACTGGTCGACCGCAGGGTTCGGCACCGGGAACTGCCCCTGCTGCTCACCGTCGCCGTTCCGTTTGTCCTTCTGTCCCTCTCCGGTCACAAGAACATTGGCATGCGGTACCTGCTGTTCGGCATCCCGGCCCTTGCCGTGTGGATCAGCCGCATCGTTGCCGCACCCGGTTGGAACGCCCCGGAATCGCGGCGGCAGTTCCGCCTTCTGGCCACCGCCGGAACAGCAGGGCTGCTGTTCGCCAATCTGACGATCTGGCCCGACTACCTGGCCTTTTTCAACCGCGTCTGCGGCGGCCCGGACCAAGGGTACCGCTACCTGCTGGATTCGAACCTGGACTGGGGGCAGGACCTGATCGGCCTGCGGCGGTTCATGGAGAAGAACGGCATCGACCGCGTGCACCTGGCCTACTTCGGGCGGGTAAAGCCAGAGTTCTACGGTATCCGCTACGATCACCTGGGGTACGGGCCGCCGGCACGCTACGCGGCGGTCAGCGCCAACCTGCTCTGGGGCCGCATGTACTTTCTCAACGGCACGGACGTCTGGCCGTTCAACGAGGATGTCTTCGAGGTCATGCGCGAGTTGGTTCCCATGACCGTCATTGGCCACACCATCTACGTGTATGACCTGGCACGGCAACCCGCCAGTGCCGTCCGTCCGAGGTGACTTTTTCACTCTGAACAGTCCACCACTGGCCAGAACTGGCCTTGTCCGTTGACGGGACAATAGCCAAACAGATAAGCAAACAGCAACGGCAGGGCTAAACACGGCACGCGGGGCAGGGCCTTCAGGCGCGCGCGGGTGTCTAGGTGCAGGTGAGGGGTGAACGCGGCCGGAGGGGCGCTACACGCGGGATTTCGGCGGCGCCGGCGTTGACGTGCCCGGGCGGCGCGTTCGGAACTGTGCTCGTGACGTAAAGGTGTGGCGGTTGTAACCGCCGGACCTTTCTTCGCCGGACTGCCTCGGTGGATTTGCTCTGCCGCCTTCGCGCGCTTGGCGTTGGCGTCAGCGCGGCGAGCTTCTGCGCGTCGGCGCTCTCGCGCTTCGACAGCCCGAGGTCCGCGAGCGTCGGGGGCGCGTCTGCTTTCCCGTGGTTACGTGGCGTTACTGCGGGGCCGCGTTTCAACTCCCCCTTTGCCCTCTCCGTCTGCGCGAGCATTTCCCCCATCTTGCGCTCGGCGGCCAGGGCCAGGCGACATCCGGAGCGGGTGGCGGCCGGTCGCAGTCAGAAGGCCTATTCCTGAAGGTTTTCGGCCACAGCGTGGTACTGACCCAGGAGTTCCTTGCGGCGTCGATGGAGTTCTTTCCTGGTGCGGACGAACTCGACGTGCTGAGCTTTCCACAGACCATCTAGCTGCTCGGCTTTGCCTTCAAGCCGGATGATTTCCTCGACCAGTCGGCATTTCGTTTCTGCATCCATCGGGTGCCTCCGGGTTGAAAAAGGGGCGCTCGCGCCGGCAAGGATCTCGATCAAGGACAATGGGCTTGATCGGGAAGGAATCCGACGCGAGCGCCGGGGGACACCTCGCGGGGCCGCGCCGGAGAAAGAGGACAGCGGCAGCCTCGCGAGGAAAGCTACTACAGCTCGGGGACCATACTGGTGAGCAGCTCGCGCAGCCGTGCGGCGGCCTCGTTCGCCGCCTTCACGTCGTCATTGAGAATCAAGCTCATCGTGTCCCCCTTGACACCCTGCAGTCGTGCGCTCAGCGCCAGGACCTTGGTGTCCTTCTCCACGTCCACCACGCTGGTCAACTCGGCCTTGGCGGCAGCGTCCACCACGGCCTGACGGCGCGCGTCAAGTTCGAGCTTGATGGTGTTCACCACGGTCTGGCGCTCTGTGATCTTCCGCTTGTCCAGTGCCTGCTTGGCCTCGAACAGCGCCCCCGTCTCCATCAGGATTTCGAGCAAGTCCGTGGTCAGCTTTTCGGCGGTCCGACCGATCCTGTCCGGTGCGCCGGGGGCGTCGATGAATTTCTCCCGGCGGGTGCGGAAATGCTCGCGCCGCTCGACGTGAGACGCAAGCGTGGTGTTGAAGTCCACGAAGGCTTGCGACAGCTCAGCGGACATCCATCTTGACGAAGTTGCGCTGGTCATCATTGTCGGGGTTCTCCTTGGGGGTTGTGGGGTTACCTGGCGTGACTTCTGACACCAGTCATGTACGATCGAAACAACTTCTCATCGCCTTGGAACGCGGCCCTGGTCGCGGGGTCGCCCTGCCACAAGAGCGTGTCGCCCTGTTTGACTTGCTCAGCAGCGGAGCGGGCTTGATCACGTTCGGCAGCGAACGTTTCTTTGGTCGGACTGTCGGCTTGCATGGATGTCTCCTGTTTTTGGTTCAGCACAAGGACGGTTTCGGACGGGTCCGGCGGTTCGACTATGGCCACCGGGGGCACCCACGGCAGCGGCGGTGGCGGCCGGTCGCCCGGAAAAAGCGGCATCAGGTCGGCGATCACGTATAACGACGAGAAGGTCATTGTCACGCCTCCCTGAGGTTTTCGACGACCCAGCGTGCGGCCGAAACATCGCCGGACAGCGCCGCCTCGAAGATGCGACGGCATAGCCGCTCCAGCACTTGGGGATCAGACTCGCCCACGACGCGCTTCAGCAACTGACCGACCGACGGCGGCCGGCGGGGGCGGCCCCGCGGGTTGCCACTTTTCCCAGGTTCGAATTTCATTTCTGTTCCCTTCCTGAAAGTGCCTGAAAAAGCTACTTTTCCGAAACGGGCGCGACCGGGATGTACACGCAGAACGGCTCATCGTGTTCGTTCACGGCAACCGGCAACGTCACCTTGCCCTCGGTCCTTTCGGCGATGAACTCAGCGGCGCGGATGTCACCGCTCAGCGCGTCCAGTGTGAGCCGTCGACAAAGCGCCTCCAACACGGTGATGTCGCGATTCAGCCCGTACGCCTTGCGCATCTGTCGTTGCAGCGCATCCGGTGCAGCTTCGGCCAGGATCCGCCTGAACGCGTCGGGCATACACGCGGCCACCTTCGGGCGTCCGGGTCCGCGCAGGCAACGCCTCGGATCGGGACCGGCCCTGAAGGCTCCAGGTTTTTTGCAGGTTTTATCTGGCATACTGATAGGCTCCACGTCAACCGGCGGCCGGCGGGGCCAGGGCGGCACAGGCGGCCCCGTACCGCTTCGCCAGTTCTCTGGCGTACTTCGAGAGGAGTTCGACGCACATCAGTTCCGCGCCGTCACGGTCGCCGCCGAACAGGATAGGCACGTAGCGCACGCTGAACGCGGCCACGCTGGCGACGGCGGCACGCGGGTTCAGTTGTGAACGATACCGGCCGGCGGCCAGGTCGCGGAAGTCGCCTTCGACCAGCACAGCGGCGAAGTCCATGCCGCTCAGGCGGGATAGCTCATGCTCGAACCGCTCACGCTCTGCGGCCAGGCAGGTCACAAGGTCGGCCAGGGACTTCCGTTCAAGGGCAACGGCGCCTTCCAGCCCCGGTAACGAGTAGTCGCCGGCGTACAGCGTCGCCGGCTGCGTGATGATGTCCGGCCAGCGCGTGAACCGGAACGGCACTTGCTCGCGGTTGTCGACCAGCACGATCATGGTGCACCTCCGGGTTGGAAGTCGCCGCACTCACGCGGCGCCCGTGGCCAGCCGCCGTCATGCCCGAGCCGGCAGAGGCACCGGCCTACCTCTGGCGATTGCGGACACGGGTTGACGTGGCGGCAGTCGGCGCAACAGGTGCGTGAATCACGCACCTCGACGGGTGGCAGCGGCAAAGCAACTTCGGCAACATAAGCAACCTCTGGCGGCCTCTCATGTATGCGTGTATGTATGTCAGTTGCCTTGTATGGGTAGGTTAAACAAGTTGTCGATGTTGTCGAAGTTGCTTCCGGTTTGTGCTCAGCCGTCCGCGCGAACAGGGCTCGTAGGCTGATCATGGCGTTACCTCAGCGGTTGCCACGCGCCACATACAGTTGCCTTTCGCGGCCTCGCGTTTCAGCACACACAGGCCACCGAACGAGCGCCGAACGTGCCGGGACAACATCCGACTGAACTTCGTTTGCCCGGGCCTGTTCTCGAACTCAATCCACGGGAACAACTCGTTCTCGCGTGCCAGTTCTCGCACCGTGCCGGCGTCAACTTCGGCGGCGCCGCGGGCCTCATTCCAGGCGGCGAGTAGCTTCCGCATATGCTGGACTTCCTCAGTGGGTGCGGTGATGATATCGTCCTCGCCGATTGGGTTGTAGATGTCGGCTGCCTCAAGAATGCCACCGATGACGGCCGCCCAGCGGGTGAACGACGCCTTGCGTTTCGAGCCGTCCGCGCAACCGGCAGCCTGCCAGTGCGAAACGAGCGATTGCAGTGCGCCCAGGTACCGGCCGCGACGTGCCAGGGCGAAGCCGTACAAGTCTGGATGCTCAAACGTCCGAGTCTCGGTGCTCTCACCGTGGTACTCAAGTCGCAACCGCAGGCACCGGCGCGCCAAGTCCTCTGAATACGTCAAACCGTTTCCGCTCAAGCCGTAAATGGCGGTGTTCGGGAACGAGCGGTTCGTACTCTCGCCCAAGACACGATCACCGATGACCGGCGACGTGCACGCCTCCTCAAGGGACGAATCCTCGAGGTGTCCCTTGGCATTGCTGAGCAAGTAGAACCGCGAGCCGGCGCGCGCCAAGCTGAACAACCGTTTCCGCGATTCGTCCGCGTCCTTCACCGGCGGGAAGAACGTCGGCAGTGTGCCTTGTGTCAGCACTACAGCCAGGCCTAAGAGCAAGTCCTTTCCGCAACCCGGGCGATTTCCTTCCGCGTAGAACAACGGTGCGCGTTCCGGCTCGAACAGCAGTCGGCAGTGTGCCGTGAGCAAGTAGGCCAAGGCCGCGGCGCTGAACAACTCGGGCTTGTCCTCTGGGCCGGCGGCAAAACAGAAGTCGCTCAGGATCTCAGCCAGGGCGGTGCAGGCGGCGGCCGGTGTGGCGAACCGCTCAAGCGTCGGTGCATCCTCGCGCGTCCACGTCTGCAACTCAGCGGAATAACCCAGCGGTGGCAGAACGATTTTCCCTGCGTGCATAATCGGTTGCGGGTAATCACACAGGCGCTTGATAGCCGGCATTCGCCTGTCAAACTCAGGCGCGGCCAGGAGCATACGCGCAACCGCCTCGGGCAGCGTCGCCGGAACTGTCTCGCCGTCTTTGCCTGGCCGTGCGAACGTGGCGAACAACTCAAGCTCGCTCACCGCGGCCGCCGGTGTCAGCGTCACGAATTCGGGCGCGCCTACCTCACCGGCCTCGACGGCGACAAGCTCACCGCCGCGGATGAATAGGGAATGGTGCGGGCCGATGACGGCGGAAACCTCGCGGACAAATTCGATGTTCGGCCGCGCGCCACCGGGTAGCATGATCTGCGGCCGGCGTGGCCGCACGGGCTGCTTGTGCTCATTGAGGTAGGCTTGCAGGTCCGCGCCGGTCCGGCCCGAGACAAGGAAATCATCCATCCCGACTTTTGCGCCGTTCAGCGCCGGCATGAACACGCGCGAGAACGAAGCGCCGGCCGCCTCGACAGCCGCGGCGAACCGTCCCGCGGAGCGGTCGAACGTGGTGACTTTCTCAGCGTCGGTCCCGTCACTGTCGTACACCATGACCACCGCGCGGCCGGGCGTCATATACCGGGACAAGAGCGGATGCAGCGTGCGCTTGCCCTTGCCTTGCATCCAGCAATCGACACCCGTCAGGCCGATGGTAGGCACACCCGTGAGCGAGGCGGCCAGGGATTTTTTCTCCCCCTCAGTGATAATGACCGGAGCGGCGCCGTTCTCGGTCAGGTGACGGTGCACGTCAGTCGTGATGAACGGGTGAACGCCGGCGCCTTTCGGTGAGATGTACTTACAGGTTGCTCCCGGCTTGGCCAGGCGGGTCCGCAAAAACGGCTTACCGTCCGGCGTGAGCAGCGGCTTGCCGGATGCCGGGTCCATGAACGGAATGACATAGCCGCTCTCGGTCGAACGCCACCCGAGCCGGGCAACATGGTCGGGCGTGAGCCCGGACCGGCGCAGGTCCGCGAGCATCATTCCGCAGGCGGCGGACGGGGTGCCCTGTTTGCATCGGATGTGGCCTGTCATGCTACGCCCTCGCCTTCGCCAAGTTGGCCAGCTCAGCAGCGGCGTAGCGAACGCTCTTGGCGAGGCCCGGCCGCAGGTACACCGGGTGCAACGCGCCGTCGTTGACCATGCGGACGATCGTTTTCCCGGAGCAGCCCAGGAACGTGGCAGCCTCGCGCCGGCGCAACAGCCCGGTAGGTTGCTCCCCGTGCACGGGGCCGGCCAGCGGCTGTCGCAGGCGGCGCAGCGCGGTCCGCAGGTCGGCGCGGGTGATCAGCCCTGACTCGACGGCGGGGCGGGCAAACGTTTCGAGCGTGCTCAGGACGTGCGGCGTCAGTTCGGCGGGCGGGGCGGTCTGGTCTGGCATGGTCTGGTGTCTCCTAGTTTTTGACCCACTGCGGGCCTTCTAGGACATACCATACCACGCACAACCCATTGCGCGCCAGTGAGTTATGTACACAGTTCTAGAAGTGTGTACTTCGGGCAGGTGAGCACAGCGCGGAGACGGGCGGGCGGGGTGGGACTCAGGCGCGGGCGAGGTACTGTTTCCGATATCGGGCCAGCACTCGGGGCAGCAGCTTGCCCTTGGGTAGGTCGCGATTTTCGCGCCGGAACACGTCGTTCGACCGGCGCGCGATCTGAACCGGCGTCCAGTCCGGAAATTGCGTCCGGTGTCTGGCGTCCAGTTCGAGAAGCCGCTTGCCGTAGATATCGGCGTCGCGCTCTACCAAGCTTTTGCCATCGAGCCGATTTGCTTCATACAGCGCCATATCGGACACCGCACAGGCGAAAAAGAACCGCTCCACTATCATCCCGAGTTGCAGTGCTTCGTTGACGACCCCTACGCCGTGAGTCTCCGCGTCGGCCAGGCGGTCAACGGCCGCCGTCAGGGCGTTCGCCATGGTATGAACCTGCTCGACCGTGGCGGGGGCAAACTTCGGGCTATCAGGGTGCCATGCCTCAGCCATGCGCTGAACATCAGCGCGAAGCCGGCCCAGGAAATGCGCCAGGGGTTCACGCGCCGCGTCCGGCTTCAATGTATCCAGGTCGAATAGGTAACTGCCCTTGAAGTACAACGCCAAGTAGTCTCGACGCATCCAGACATTGGGTCTGGTCTTCGTGGTCTTCATTGGTTCACGCCTCCAAACTCTTGAGCAGTGCCCGCACGCGCTCCAGCGGCAGGGCATCGGCCAGCCGGTGCAGTTGCGCGCGCTCCGGGTCCGTGGCGGTGTCGGCATGGCCCGGCAGCAGGCGGCGGAACTCGGGCAGCGGCGCAGCCCGGATCAGTTCGGCGTCAACGTAGAACTTGCAGGCTGTCGCGGCAGAATCCCCGGTCATGGCGGCGAGTTGCGGCGCCGTAGCGCCAGCCCGCACGGCTTGAGTGCAGAACACATGCCGCAGGCTATGCGCGCCAAATGGCGAGCGGGTAATCTTGCGTTGTGGGATATTGGTGTCGGTCGGTTTGCCGTCCCCGCCTGTCGCCAACTGAATGATGCCAACGAGCACTTTGTCTATCGTCTTCACGCCGCGTGGACCCTCGCCCGGTTGAAGCGGCTCATCGCGCCGGCCCGCGCGCTCATACACCAAGGCCAGTTCGGGCAAGACGCGCGGCCCGGACCGAGGCAGCTTGTCCAGTGCGCTCTGAACAGGCGGCAGAATTGGCACGATGGCGGTCTTGCCTCTGGCCTTTGTCTTGATGGGCATGTACCGGATAACGTTGCTCTCCGCATCGATTGCGCGCCACTCAAGCAATACCGCGTCTTTCAGCCTCAAGCCGGCGTAGAGTTGCAGCGTCACGAGCGCGCGCCATTGGTTGCGTGGTTCAAGCCGCGGATCGGACTCAACCGACTCCAAGAGCACGGCGGCCTGTCTTGCCGAAAGCGGCCGGCGTCCCTGTAAATATTTGTCTGCCTTCCGTTGTGTACTTGACCACACCGCGTCCAGGCCGTAGCTGTCGGCCAGTTTCGACCAGACTAATGAGAGCGCACTACGTCGGTAGTTGAACGTGCTTGCGGAAATGCCCGTTGCCCACAGCGTGTCAAGGTAGGTCTTTGCATGATCAAAGGTCACTTCGCCGGCCGTGGAGAAGCCCTGGCCCTTCGCCCATGAGATGAACTCTGTTACCGTGTATGCATAGTTGCGGCGTGTGCCGGCGCTGGCCGTCGGGCCGGTTTGGAGAAACCCGTCCCATATTGCCGCCAACGGCAACGGACGTGCATCCCGACGGAGACGGTCAATTGCCAGCAGTAAGCCGGCTTTGTCCGGGGCGCGCGCGCCGTCGGCCATGCTTTGCGCTTCTTTGTTGGCAGCTTCCCGAGACGTAGCGGCGAGCGTCTTGGTCACCTTGTGCCGCGTGCCGTCCGCGCCTACCTCGGTTCGCTGATAGTACCATTTCCCGGTGTCGGCCCGCAGGTATATGACTCCGGTCCCCTTCGTTCGGCGTGGCTTGCGTCGTGCCATGGTGTTTGCTCCTACCTTGCCCGGTCTGGGTCACACTGTCCATCTCTGACAAGTAAAGTACCGCCA
Organism: Lentisphaerae bacterium RIFOXYA12_64_32; assembly: GCA_001803235.1. GTDB lineage: Bacteria > Verrucomicrobiota > Lentisphaeria > Oligosphaerales > YB12-FULL-65-16 > YB12-FULL-65-16. Next base: position 85,827 of record MHBL01000458.1, on the reverse strand, counting down.
GACGGTGCAATAAGCAAACAGATACGCAAACAATATGGGGGTTTTCACTCTGCATTGCCATACCATCTACGTGTATGACCTGGCACGGCAACCCGCCGATGCACTGCGATCGGGGCCGGGACAGTAGGGGGCAACCCGCGCCGGCACGGAGACGACTCGGGTGCGGCAACGCGGGAGCCTTGCCGTACTTCTCCAGAGCGAGGATCCACGAAACCAACGGCGTTAGCCGGACAGGTATCCCGCCGCAGGGCCTACTCCGGCACCACGATGGCGAGATGGTCGAAGCTGAAGGTGCAGACCGTGACCGGTTTTTCTTTGCCCTTGACCGCAATAGAGCGCAGATTCTGTTCCCACACCGCCTTGGGAAGCCGTTTGTACGAATCCGGCCCGAGCACGACATCCGTCCGCAGTTCCTTTGTGCTCGACTCCAGCCGGAAGGCCAGGTTGACCGCATCCCCGACGGCCGTGTAGTCGCGACCGTGGACCGATCCCAGACTGCCCACCACCGCCTGGCCGGTGTTGATGCCGACGCCGATGCGAAACAACCCGGGCAAGTCGGGGAACTCCGCGTTGAACTGCTGCGACGCTAGGTTCATCGCGTGTGCCGTCCTCAGCGCCAACAGGACCGTCTCATCATTGTCGGCCGCGTCGGAGAGCCAACGAACCATCACCGCGTCGCCGATGAACTTGTCGACGACACCCCCGTGCCGGGCCACGATCTCACTGCAGGACCCAAACCAGCGTCCCAGCATGTCCGCGAGGCGATGAACCGGCATCTTTTCCGACATCAGAGTGTAACCACGGATGTCAGACACCAGAACCGTGATCCGGTGTACCACGGAGCCGAACGTCAGTAAGGTGGACTTCGTCTCACCCGTTTCCTCCTCATCGGACTCCTCGACGGGAGCCTCCTGGTCGGTCATGAACTCCATGATATGATCACCCACCCGAATGCGATCCGCGTTGACCAGCGCACGAGGCACCACGATGCGGGCATCGTTGACGAACGTCCCATTCGCGCTCCCCGCGTCCGTCAGGTAGTAGTTGCCGTCTCCCAGACAGCGGATCAAGGCGTGGGTGCGGGACACCTTCGAATCGTGGAGCAACACGTCGTTGGTGCGACTGCGCCCGATCGTCAGCATGGCGCCGCACACAAACTCATGTTCCTCGTTGGGAACTGGCTCGGATACGATTCGGATGGTAGCCGGCATAGGCGAACCGTTCTGTCTCTGCGGGACCAACCCCGGACGCTTGTTCTCGGGGCTCGTTCTCGTGAAAAATGTTCTCATTCATCTTAACCCGTGGTCGGGGGCACGTCAACCCCGCTTGGATGCGCGTCCGCAGGTGCGGTTCAGGGCCTAAGCCGCAAAAACCTGTTTGGATTCATCTCCGGACCGGTTGTACTTGGGGGGGGGATGCGGGTATAATATCAGGGTGTTGCGAGTGCAATCGAGTGACTCTCTCTCTGGCGCCGGGACCGGCGCGCGGGGGGTTTGTCGTTTTCGTGTCGTGAGCAACTGAGCTTAGATTGGGAATGCCACGTTCATGGCCGGCAGACCCAAAACAGTCATCCGCATAGGCACAAAACGCCCGCTGACTCAGGCGGGGAGCGGTGCGGTATCGGCACGTCCGTCGCCGGGCGGAGCCGCGGTGCTTCCCGCCCGCCCGCTCGGGCGTGCACTGCCTACGGCCCGGCCCTTGACGCCCGGGCGGAGCACGGCGCGCCGACGTCAGGCAAGGTCTTCGGCCAGCTCCATGCCGGTGTTTCTCGCTGCCCTGGGTATGTTTGCGATTCTCTTCGCCGTGGTGATCATCACGGTCAGGATCACCGGACGACGCGAGGCGGCTCAAGGCCGACCGCAAGACCGCATACAGGACCCGAGCATGAAAAAGATCATGGCAATCCAGACCGCCATCAAGGCAGCCAATCCGGAATACGAGGAGGATGGAGACTTCACCGTCGAGAACGGCCGCATAACCAAGGCGCGACTGACCAAAGCGGGGATCTCTGAACTCAGCCCCCTGATGGGAGTCCCACTCGTCTCCCTGGACTGCAGCGGCAACAAGATCACGGACGTCTCGCCTCTGACCGGCATGCCCCTGGAACTGCTCGTCTGTGTCACCAACCAGATCAAGGACCTGTCCCCTTTGAAAGGGATGGGAATCCGGCGTCTCGCCGTCAGCTACAATCCCATTGGCGATCTGACACCCTTGGTCGGGATGCCTCTGGCCCGCCTGGCGTGCGCCAAGACCAACATCACCAACCTGGAGCCCCTCCGGGGAGCGCAACTGGAGCGGCTGGACTGCAGCTCCACGGCCATCCGCGACCTGTCTCCCCTGACCGGCATGCCCCTGGAACTGCTGTCCATTCACAACACCGAAGTCACCAACTTGACCCCCTTGGCCGGCATGAATCTGAAGACCTTCTCGTTTACCCCCACGAAGATCAGGCAGGGGCTGGACACAGTCCGTAACATGTCCAGCATCAAAGAGATCGGCCTGGGTGGCTCGGATCTTTCGTCGCCGAAGGATTTCTGGGCGGACTACGACAGAGAGCAGAAAGCCAAGAATGCTCCGGCGAAGAAGTAGCGCGTCCGCACCGCGGCACGGCGTCTGAATCAGGTCAGACGTTCTTTTCCTGCCGGGTTCAACCACGGTATCGACGATGACCAGTCCCCTCATTCCCTTCTTCCGACGCTTCGCATTCCTGCTGCCGGTACTCCTGTGGCTGGCCGCGGAATCCTGTTCCGCGGACGGCGGCGACGGCCCCGCCGCCACGCCCTCCGGAACGGCAATGCCGTCAGGTGAGATCCGCAAGGTCCAGCAGGCCGAGGTGCGGGTGGCTCAACTGGTGGGCGGCGACGCCGCGCGCCGGCACTACGGGGAAGCCCTGGCCTCCCTCCTTGAACACATCCGGCAAGAGACCACGCTGAATGTGGTCCCGGAGCCGGTGATTCTGGACTCGCTTGAGGACGATCGGCTGTTCCAATTCCCCTTCGTCTATGCGAACTTCGCCGACCGCCCCGACTGGACGCTGTCGGAACAGGAGCAGACCAACTTACGGCACTACCTGGAACGCGGCGGCTTCCTGTTTATCGACGCCGGCATCAACGCGGAGTTCCTCCGTGACAACGTTGAATTCGGCCAACACCACAGCTTCGCCGAGTGGGAGGCCTGTCCGGAGTTGAAGAACGCCTTTGCCGCCGTGTTTCCGGGCAGCAGTTTCCAGCCGCTACGGCGTTCCCATCCCCTCTTCCGCAGCCTCTACCAGGGCTTGCCCGACACATCGATCCTGCCGGACACCGTGCGCAAGTATGTGGAAGAAGAGAAATGGCCCGACGGAACGTACTCCGCTGTGGGCCTGAAAGTCAACGGCCGCCTGGCGGTGCTGGTCACCCCGATCATCGCCATGGGCTGGGGACGGAATGTGCTGGGGAACTGGGTGACGGTGATCCGCTTCCGCGTCCTGGAAGGCACGACAGGGCTCTCGGACTACCTGCGGACCGCCGCCTACTCAGGGGCGCGGTTCGAAGTCGCACGCGAAGACGGGGCCAGGGACGTGATCTACTGCCAAAAGCAGGCTCTCCCCGCCTGGGTGAACGAACCCGACGGCCGCTGGCGCATCTTCCGCTACTACGGCAGCCGCGAGATCAGCGACTTCGCCCACGTCTTCTACACCCGCCTGGGCACCAACATCCTGGTGTACGCCCTGACACATTGAGTTCGGTGTGCAGGCAGCAATGTGGGCAACAGCCCCCCACCTTCGTCGTCCACTTTGTCGTCCACTCCGTTCGTTGAATTCCATGACTGCCGGCTCGGGACGCACCGGGCGAATCGATCAAGTGGACGACAACGTGGGCGACGAAGGACCGGAAACCGTACGGGGTTGACCAAACGGTTGCAGCGGATGGCGAATACGCCACCGCTGAACCGCAGCGTTCTTCGCGACACGATGCAGCGCCAGGACACGCTTCACCGCCGCGCAAACAGCTCCGGCAGATCGACCAAAGAGGACACCCGCACCGGCAGCCCCGTCTTGATCGATTCGTTCGCCGCAATCCCCGTCAAGATCGACTTGGCTCCGTCCAGGTAGCCGGCCGCGTGGCCGAGAGAGTTGTCCTGCACGCCGCGAAGGATGTCGTTCAGCAGGCGTACATCACCGCCGCCGTGACCGCCCACGTCCTTCTGGTCATACTCGATCACCTGAGCCTTGCCCCAGTGCGGTTGGAACAGGATCTGCGGAACCATGGCGTCCCGCCGGCCCTCCAGTTCGCGCATCCCCGGCATGTTGAAGTCCTCGTGGGCACCGCTGACGTATGACGTTTCCACGACGTTGAACTCGAGTCGGCCGCGGGTGCCGTTGAAGCAGGCACGGTACCCCTCCCAGGGACAGTGCGCATTCAGCGAGTAGGTCATGACCGCCTTGTTCCGATAGCGCACCATCACACCCATGGTGTCCTCGATCGAAATACCGTCACCGAACACACTCTGATCGCGGAAGTAACCGTCCTCCTTTTCCGCGTCGTAGTACAACCCGCGCAACCGTTCGTCCTTGTCGCTGACCTTCAGCGCGTAGGGGTCCTTGGCGGCGACGGCAGACCCGCGGGCGCGCGAGTAAAAATCAGTCACGCCGCGCCGTTCCGCGTTCTCCTTGCCGTAAAACCGCAGATCGCCGAGGCAGAAGACCAGTTCCGGGGTACTGTCGAGCCACCAGTTCATCAGGTCGAAATGGTGCGTGGCCTTGTGCACCAACAGCCCGCCGCTGTTGCGCTTGTCGCGGTGCCAGCGCCGGAAGTAGTCGGCGCCGTGCGACGTGTCCAGCAGCCACTCGAAGTGCACACTCAGAATGTCTCCCACCATGCCGGACTTCAGGACTTCCTTCACCTTAGTGTTGCGGGGTGAGTACCGATAGTTGAACGTCACCGTCAACCCCCGGCCGGTCCGTTTCACCGTGTCGACGATCTGCTGGCACTTCTCCGCGTCGACCGTCATCGGCTTCTCCGTGATCGCGTCACAACCCAGTTCCATCGCCCGACAGATATATCGGTGATGCGTCCGGTCCATGCTGGTTACAATCACCTTGTCCGGCTTCTGTTCCGCAATCATGCGGTCGAATTCGTGTGCCCGGTACGTCGGCACCGCCGGGTGCCCGCACTGCTGAATCAGCTTGTTGTTGAAGTCCATTCGCGCTTGGTTCGAGTCGCAGAACGCCGTCAGTTCCGCCACATCCTTGAAATCCGAAATCAGAGCATGCGTATACATCCACGACCGACCGCCTGTCCCGACCACAACGTACTTCGCTCTCATGAACCTGCCGCCTTTCTTCTGCCTGTTTCCCGGGCGCCCGCAGACGGTTCTGCCTCACCCGACCTGAAAGATTTCGAGCAAACGTTATCTTTAGACATTCAAGATACAAACATACACAAATGTTGATACAATATACGCAATCGTTTGCTCTGTCAAGTGCAACAGAGAGACCAGGGGTGCTGCGTCAGTCGCAGGTGGGAAACGCACCGCAACGGGCATCCGAGCCGTCCCACCCGACGGGCGGGATGAGGGAGCGGTCTCTGGGAGGCCGCTTGTTCACACGCGCGGCTCGGACGGAAGCGGCACCCGCCACTGACGCATCACGACCAGCGCGGACGCCGGCAGACCGGCCCGGCGCCGTTTGCGCACACAACACTCAACCGGGATCGCTTTGTCGGGCTATAGTATGGCACAAGGCGGGCAACTCTCCGCCGCCCCGGCACGGAAGGATCATCTCACACCGGACACCAGCCGACGCCGGACACCGGGCGAGGGACACCTGCCGCACGCGGGCCCGGATGAGTTGTCGCTATGGCTGTCGTTGACGTCCGCGGCAACGCACGGTAGAGAGGTATCGCAGGCAAGTGCCGCTTGCGACAGAGAAAATGGGGTGACGCCATGATCAGCAAGGAACTCCTCGATATACTCGCCTGTCCCGCCTGCGAGACCCGGCCGCCGGTTCGCCTCACCACAGACGGACAAGCATTGGCCTGTGACACATGCGGACGTCACTATCCGATCCGGGACGACATCCCCATCATGCTCGTGGACGAGGCAACGATCCCGGCGGAGTCCACGAAGAACAAAGCTTCGTGACCCCGTCGATGCCGGCCTTGTCTTTCCCCGTGCCCGCGCCACGGTCCGCCTTGCACCTTGCGACCGGTGCGTCATCCGGCGTATAATACGAGAGGATGACGATTGAGAGGCGGAGCCTGTATGGACAACAACGGCGACCACCGCAAAACATTCAAGACCACCCGCGAGATGGAGGCATTGCCCCCTACGGACTTGGCGCCCCGCCGTCCCGGGGCCGGCGCCAATGCCTCCGCAGCGCCGCCACCCGCTGCCCCGGTCGCGGGCCAGGACGCAGCACCAGCCGCGCCTCCGGCTTCCCTCCGACTCCACGAACGGCTGGGGCCGTACCAGATCACTCATTTTCTGGGCAAAGGCGGCATGGCGCTGGTGTACGAAGCCGTGGATGCCGATGGCGCGCCGGTAGCACTGAAGGTCATGCACGAGTCCCCGGAAATGCCGCCGGAGAAGCTTGAGCGCTTCCACCGTGAGGCCGAGGCGGCCAAGCGACTCCGCCGCCATCCGCACATTGTTACGGTCTACGACACCGGTGGATTCGGGCTCGACCACTACATCGCGATGGAATTGATCCCCGGGGGCCGCACCCTCGCCCACGTTCTGCACCAGGGCCGGTTACCGGTGCAGGAAGCGCTGCGGATCGGCCTGGCCGTGGCCAAAGCGCTGGAGTACGCGCACAGCCTGGGGATCGTGCATCGCGACCTGAAACCAGCCAATGTCATGATCAACGAGTTCAACGAGCCGCTTCTGGGCGATTTTGGCCTGGTGCGGTTCGAGTTCGATGACCACTACGACCTGACCCTGACCGCAGTGGCCATGGGCACGCCCAAGTACATGTCCCCCGAGCAAACGCTGTCATCCAAGAAGGTGACCCACCAGACGGATATCTACAGTTTTGGCCTGATCCTGCACGAAATGCTGACCGGCCGCCTGCCGTACGACATCCCGCCCGAGGCGGGAATCCTGGCCATCTTCGACATCATCCGCGGTGTCGAACCCAAGAACCCCAGGGCCTTGCGCCGCGAGATCCCGCGCAGTCTGGCCGCCATCCTGCTCAAGTTGCTGGAGAAGCGTCCGGAAGATCGTTACCAGCACATGGCCGATGTTGTCGCTGATCTCAGGGCCTGCGCCGAAGGCCGGCGCGTCAGCGTCCATGTGCCCACGGTGTTCGAACGCATGGACCGGATCATTTTCCGTCACAAGATCGCCGCGGCCATCGCCCTGATCGCCGTGGTCGCCTTCGTCGGAACCTGGCGGCATTTCAGGAAGCAGATCATCGAGGAGCGTGCCGCTCTCATCGTGCCGGGCGCACAGGCGACGAGCAATGCCCGAGAACTGGATTCGATGAAACGGCAGATGGCTGGCGATGCCCCGGAACTGAGTTCCGAAGAACGGTTGCTGCAGGAAGCCCACCGATTGATCGTTGACCAGCGCGACCTGCCCGGCGCCCATGCCAAACTCCAGGAGTTGCAGCGATATGCCACGGACCCGGAGTACGCCGATTCACGGGACGGCCTGAACCTTACGGCACGGTGGGAATTGGCCCGTCTGGCTCTGGCGGAAGGCAACCCGCAACGCGCCCGCGGCGAATTCCAGGCGCTGAGTGCCGCACCAAGCCTGGGGACGGCCCGCAGGCACATGCTGCAGTTCGAAACCGGTGTCGCGTGCTCCATGGCGGGCGACACGACGGAGGCCAAGTCCCAGTGGCTGGCCTTGACACGCGACGCCGGCACGGACACGGGGGCGGGATGGCTCGCGGCCGGTGCACTGGGCGACATTCCGCCGGAAACACTGGCCGAAGGCGCGCCGCGCCAGATGTCCGTGTTCCGAGCCCTCGGGTTCTGGGTCGCTTCAATCGGAACCGGCGACGACTCAAAGCGGCAGGCGTGGCGGAATTCTGCCCGCGAACCTGCCCGAAACGCGTTACCGTGGTTATATTACTACTTGGAGATAGACGACAAGAACTCGCCTTCTCAAACACCGTCCCCCGAAGGAAGCACACACCCATGAAGAACCGGCGCGACCAAAGGTGGCTTCTGGCCTTCTCCCTCATTGAGCTCATGGCCGTCACCGCCATTGTCACCAGCATCCCCGCGGCTCAGTACGCAAAAGCCCAGCAGAAAGCCCATCAGATCGAGTGCGGAAGCAACCTCCAGCAGATTGGCGTGTCCATCACCGCCTACCAGACGGGCGAGAACAAATTTCCCGACGCCGTGTTCTACCCGGACAAGCCGTTCGAGGACCCGAAGAGCATCTGCAAAATCCTGGAGAACTCGGGGGCCGGCATCCCGAAGGAGATGTGGATCTGCCCGGCAGCGCCCGACTCGCTCAAACAGCGGGGCATGACGTTCGTCTACAACGACAGTTTTGCCGGCCGCCAGTCGCTGCCGAACCCCAGCAAGGCGTGGCTGCTGATCGAAGTCAACTGCGTCTCGAAAAAGGTCCCGCCGCCGCACCCGCAGGGCTACAATATCCTCTTCGCCGACGGACATGTGATGGCAACGAACCGCCTGCCCGCGTCCATCACCTCGAAGCAGCAGGCATCCCTGGAGCAACTCCGCCGCGACGTCGAAGGGCACCGCCTGGCCAGCCTGTTCCTGAAGGACACCCCGTCCAGCGACGCGCGCTGAGCCGGCTGTGGATGCGGGGTGATCGCGCGCACGGCCGGATCCGACCGGGAACCGTAGCTCTGGCTCCCTTCTTGCTCCCTGCTCCGTGCTCCGTGCTCCGTGCTCACCCCAGCGGATCGCGAACGCCGGTTTCGTCGAACGCACGCTGCCGCTCGACGCAGGACGGGCATTCGCGGCACGGCCGTTCCTCGCCCCGGTAACACGACCAGGTGTGCCCGAAATCGACTCCGAGGCGCCCCCCGAGACGCACGTTCTCAGCCTTGCGTCGGCCTGCAAAAGGCGCTTCGACCCGAACCGCACACCCACGGTTCAACGCCAGCACCTCGTTGATGCGCCGCACGAACTCCGGCGTACAGTCCCAGTACCCATACTGGTCCTGGGCCTGCGCGCCGTAGAACACAACCGGACAACCCCGTGCCTCGGCGAACGCCGCCGCCAGCGAAAGCAGAATCATGTTCCGGTTGGGTACGTAGGTCGACGGCTGGTGCAGTTCTGCCGCGCTCAGGTTCTCGAGGCGCGGCACGGCTGGCCCGCCCCGGATCAGGCTTGACTGGCTGCCGACCAGATCCGCGTAGACGCCGATGTCCACCACGTGATGCCCGGCAACCTGCGGCAGTTGCCCGGCCTGCCAGCGCGCCATATCCAGTTCACGACTGTGCCGCTGTCCGTAACGAAACGACAGCACGTGAACCGGGTTGCTTCCTAGTTCCTTCACGACGTGATGCAGCAGGACCGTCGAGTCCAGTCCGCCGCTCAGCAGTACGGTTGCCGCAGTCATGCGCTCTCTCCCTGCTGCCGCCCAATCGCTTTCTCGCAATCCTCATCGCCATCGCGTCTTGATGGCCAACACCGCAACGGACACCGGATCGATAGCCGATTGCACCCCTCCAAGCGCAGGCGGCCCAGAACCCGAGTCCAGCCCCGACGCCAGGGGACTGGCCGTTGGACTTACCCCTTCAGTTCCTCGAGAATCTGCCGCACGGCGGCTTGCGGGTCCGGGGCCTGTCGGATCGGACGCCCGACGACGATGTAGTCAGCGCCCGCGGCGGCGGCGGCACGCGGCGTCATCACGCGCTTCTGGTCATCCGTTCCCGAACCGGCCGGCCGGATGCCGGGCACGACGAGGACGAACTCCGGCCCGCAGGCCTGCCGCAGCGCGCCGATCTCCAGTGCGGAGCAGACAACGCCGGGAATGCCGTTCGCCTGCGCCAGACGCGCCAGGCGCACCACCTGCTCGGCGGGGGTTGCGGCCACGCCCGTGGCCCGCAATTCCCGCTCATCGAGACTGGTCAGGACGGTGACCGCCACGACGAGAACGCCGCTCTTCTGACCCGCCTCGGCAGCCGCCGCCAGCATGGACGGCCCGCCGCCCGCGTGGACGTTGACCAGGTCGGCGCCGATGCCGGCCGCGGCGCGCACGGCTTCGGCCACCGTGTTGGGAATGTCGTGATACTTAAGGTCGAGGAACACACGGCTCCCACGCTCGCGCACCATCCGCACGGCATCCGGGCCGTGGCGGGTGAAAAGCTGCTTGCCGATCTTGTACCACGGCACCAACGGACCAAGCTGGTCGGCCACGCGAGCCGCTTCATCCAGCGTGTCCACGTCCAATGCCACGATGAGCTGCGTCCCCGGGTTCGCCTGTACTCCCGTCATGGGTTCTCCTTGGTCATTTTTGCGTCCTCCCCTGCCCGCCCGGCTCCCGCGTCCGACGCCGATGGGCCGGCAAGTGCTGCGGAGCGGGTTTCCGCGCCCGCCGCCGCACCGCGCGAGGCCAGCACGCCCGACAGCCGCCACAACAGCGTGATGAGGTAAATGACGGGCAGCAGCATCCCATACCGTGCTGGCCACGGAACGATCATCCACGTTCTGGACAGGTCGGACAGCACGGTCCCGCGCACCATCACCAAGGCGATGAGAAACGACACGTGGACGGCGAGCACCGGAACCAGTCCGAGGTAAAACAACGCACTGTGCGCCAAACGGATCTCCAGCCGCAGTTGCACCGGGCCGTCGTCGCGCGTCAACTCGAAGAGGAAAGAAGACAATTCCAGCAGGTACCAGATCACGGCATAGCAGGCCACGACGGCCATCAGCAGCAAATAGAGGTTCTCATCGGCCCGCAACCACCATGACACGAAAGGCGCCAATCCAAGAGTCAACACCGCGGACACCTTTATTCGCCCGAGAGTGTCCGCCGCGCGCGGCGATGCGCCGACAGGCAACGGAATGGCCAGGCTCGCCAGAGCCACTCCGATCAGCGGCAACAGAACCGCATTACTGAGGTCACCGAATGGCGTTCTGGCCAGCGGGGGACAGACCAGAAGGATCAGTGTGGCCAACCACGCATAGGCCAAACCGTCCAGGCAGCGTGCGAGGCGAGTCAGAATCCTATCGGCAGACTGCATGCAACTGTGTCACAGATTGTCGAGGTACCGTGAGTACTGGGTGTGGTCCATCAACAGGTCCAGTTCTTCCGGCTCATCGTATTCCATCTTGTAGAGCCAGTGCTTGTAGGGATCCAGATGCAGGAGCGTTGGGCTGTCGAGGACCTCACGGTTAATCTCCAAGACCCGTCCCGAGAGCGGAGAACGCAAGTGCCGCACGTCGCCCGACTCCAGGTGCAGATGGATGCACAACGTGTCCATGTCCAGTTCATCGCCCTCCATGGGAAGGTCGATACTCAGGACTTCCTCCAGTTCCTCGGTCAAGTCGTGAGAGATGCCGACCTCAGCCACCTTGGTCTTGGGGGTGGCCTTCGCCCACATGTGCTCGTGGCTGTAGGACAAACCCGACGGACACTCGATCATAATCCCTTACTCCTCGCCAGCATCACACCCGCTAACCGCCCCCCCACAGAACCGAAACCGCCCGGGGCCGAATACTCTTGAGGCCCGTGGTGCGGAATGCAAGCCCGGTCGACGTCGTTTTTGTTTCGACGGTTCGCAGCTATGTTATAAGAGACAAGCGCTGGTTTTTCAAACAACTCTGGAAGATTCTTCGGAGTCGGGCGTTGACGCCACGGGGCGGGTGCTTGCCGCAATTCCGATCCGGGTCAACCGAGTATGCCGGGAGGACACCGAGACATGAGCGTGACCGAAAGAAAGTACCTGGTGAAAACCGTCGAGGGCGAGGAACTCGGCCCGGCCGATCAGGATCAGCTCAAGAAGTGGGTCGAGACGGGCCGGATCACGCCGGTCTGCCAAGTCCGCTGCACCCTCCTGAAGCGTTGGGAGAAGGCCCGTGATATCACCTTCCTCAAAGAGTTGTTCGATGCGCGCCAACCGCCCAAGAAGGACCTGCCCGTAGGCCCCTTCGGCCACGTCCTCCAGCGCATCACGCTGCGTGCCGCTCGCGTCGAAATGCGTTCCGGACTGCAGCGCAACAAGCCAGTCGAATACGAAGCCGCACCGGTCATGCTGCGGTTACTGGCTGGGGTCAGTGACTTGCTGATCATGCTGTTCCTGGCGATTGTGATCTACCTGGCCATGGCCGGTCTCTATGTCGGGGGCACGGTGGACTCCACCAGCGCCTTCTATCTTGGCCTGGCAATCTTCTATCCCTGTTTTCTCCTGTATTATACGGGCACCATCTCGTCCCGATCCCAGACGCCGGGACACAAACTTTGGGGTCTCATGGTCGTACACAAGAAAGGCGACGAACTGTTTCTGTTCCGTTGCTTTTGGTTCACGCTCTTTATGCTCATGTTCGGCATCACGACTCCGTTCGTCATGTTCGTGTTGCCTTCCGGAGGCGCGCTGCAGGACGTCTTCTCCGGGGTGCGCGTGGTCAAGACCAAGATCGTCGGAGAAGCGCGGTAGACCGGCTTAGCATCTCCGAACGGAATGACGCACGGGGGCTGGCTGGTCCCCGTGGCAGGAACCCAGCCGCCGCGTGCAACGCGGCCACCTCGCCGCATCCGGAACTGCGAGGTTCCAGGGACTCCGCCGTCTCGACGCAGGATGACCTTTTCGAGCAGGTTCTGGCTATGGCGACAGACAGGGACACATCCGCAACGGGCCCGGCCTCGGAACGCGCGACCACGGCGGCGCGGCGTTCGTCCCTGATCATCTTCCGCTATGTGGCGATCGAATTCCTCACGCCGCTGACCTGTTGTGTCCTCGGGTTCCTGACCCTCTTCGTCGTGGCGGATGTCTTCAACGTCCTGCGCGATCTTGTGGACAACCAAGCGTCGGTGTCTCAATCGGTGCTGTACTTCGCGCTGCGGCAACCCGCCAACCTGCTCAACGTCCTGCCCATGTCGATCCTGTTGGCCGCCAGCTTCACCGTTCATGTGCTGGGCCGACACCACGAGATCCTCGCCCTGCGCGCCGCCGGCCTCTCGCTGATGCGTTGCTTCCTCCCGATCTGGATCACGGCCCTGGCCTTTGCCGGCCTCTCCCTGTGGCTCAACGAGGATTTGGCCCCCACCGCGTCGGTCCGTGCCGAAGAACTGCTGAACCGCCTCACGACGCCCCCGGAACGCCAGCACATCAGCAAAGAACGACTGGCGTTCCGAAACAGCACCGGGGACCGGGACTGGTTCTTCGAGGCGTTCAGCCGTACCGAGCAGCAACGGGGAGTACTCATCAAGCAATTCCGCCCGGACCGCACCATTCAGTGGGAATTGCGCGCCGATCGAGCGCAGCACGAGAACGGGAAATGGACGTTCTACGACGGAAGTCTCAGCGTGTTCGACGCCAAGGGCGCCCTGCCGGAAGGTCCCGAAGAACGTTTCGACGTGCGCGAAATGCCGGAACTGGGCGAGTCACCGGGGCATATCCTGAACAGCCTGAAGCCTGCCGGAGAACTGTCCGTGCGGGAAATGTGGCAAATCCTGCGGACTGAACCGAACCTGCCACAGAGCACCCGGAACGTGTTCCTGACCACCATCTGCTTCCAACTGAGTTTCCCGCTGGCGTGCGTGATCGCCGCGCTGCTGGGCGTGGCTCTCTCCCTCAGCCGCGAACAAGGCACGGCTCTGAAGGGCTTCGCCATGGCTGTCGGCATTATGGTGCTCTACTACATAGCCGGGCAGTTTGTTGTCCTCCTGGGCAAGAACGGCGTCGTGCCGCCAGCTTTGGCAGGCACCGTCCCCACGATCGCGTTTGCCGGATGGGGTTTCTTGGAGATGTTCAGGAAACGGTGACTCCGAGAGGAAACCTGACTTGGATCAGGTGACATAGCGAGATACGAACAGGACCTTGCCCTTTTAAAAAAACGGCCGCTTCGACCGTCATCCAAGTGGGACCCTTGCAGGAACTGGATCTGACATCATGACACAACGAAACCCGGACAGCAAACCCGAGTCCGTCGCGCCCGAACCGGTCGCACCAGGGAATCCCCCCGCGTCTCCCCCGCCGGCCCAGCAACCAACGGCGGCAGGTGCCCCGGAGTGCTCGCCGCCTGTGAGAACAGACACGCCAACACCGCCGCCGCAGAATGGCGCTCCTCCGGCTCCACCGAGCGTGACGACCTCACCCAGCGACGCACCCGCCAAGAAGGGACATGAGCGCAGACGGTACGCCGGCGGCGATAGGAAGCGACACTTGTCCATGTCCGAACGCTATCCTAATCCGCCAAACCTGATCCCGCCCATTCGTTTCACCTTCGGGAAACCATCTCGCTTCCGGAAGATGCTCTGGACCTTCGAAGCCGCCGTCCTCTGCGTCGTCTTCTACTACTTCGGCCTTCGCCCATATCAGAACTTCCAGAAACTCATCCCCAAGCCCAGTTCCGCCAAAGTCCAGCAGGGACCGCAGGTCACCGCTTTGGGCGACAAGGCGCGCACACTGAAGGGGCTTAAGGAAGTGTCACCGGCGTTTCTCGCGCCCCTCGAGGGGTTGGCCCCTGGCAGTGTGGCAGCCCAGAAGGCACAAGAGATCACGTCCCAGGAGTACTCCTTGCCCATCGAAGTGGAAAACAGCCTCGGCATGCGGTTCCGCCTCATTCCACCAGGGACCGCTTTGATAGGCAGTCCGGAGTCCGAGCCGGGCCGCTCTCTGACGGAAATCCAGCATGTAGCGCCCGTGCCGTGGCCGTTCTATATGGGAAAGTGCGAGGTAACGCAACCCCAGTGGGTCGCCATCACGGGCAGCAACCCGTCCAGCTACAAGGGCACCATCCAAGGCGTGAAGGACCGCCCCGTCGAAGAGGTGTCCTGGCACGATTGCCAACGTTTCACACTCGCCCTGTGCGAGAAAGAGGGCCTCCCACCCGGCACCTACCGCATGCCCACGGAAGCCGAATGGGAGTACGCGTGCCGCGCTGGCACCACGACCGCTTACTGCTTCGGGGACGACCCAAGTCAACTCGGCGCCTACGCGGATTTCAAAGGCAACAACGACGGCATGACCAACCGTGTCGCACAGCGCCGACCGAACGCCTACGGGGTCTATGACATGCACGGTAACGTGTGGGAATGGATTCTGGAAACGTTCGCTCCGTACCCCGGGGGAGCCCCCATCGACCCGGAGACCGCCGGTTGGCGTTCTCTGCGCGGCGGCAATTGGCACGAACCCGCCGAGACCTGCCGCTCCGCCAACCGCTGCCGACTGCCACCGGCGTCCAAGGGCAACATCCTCGGCTTCCGATTGGTTCGAGCCCTGCCCGAACTCACCCCGCCCAGCCCCGCCACAACGCAGCCGCCAACCGTGGCGCCAGACGCCGTCGCCACCCCCGCCACCGCAACAACACCTCAGACGGACACAGCACCGGCTGCCGCTGCGACAGCGCCAGCCCCCACAGCGCCCGCCACCGGCACGGAAGCGCAACCTGCCGCCAAACCAGCGGAGACCAAGCCGTAACGTGAGTTCGGGAGTGTGCTGGTCGATGGCGCCCCCGTCACCGCGTCATCCTGCCCCCACCCGGTTACGGAGAACCGGGGTTCCAGGTGCGCCGGCACACGCTGCGGGTGACCTCGGCCGATGAGCCCGGATTGTTGCACAAGTCGCGTTTTTTCTCGACCTGTGCAATAAGGGCGGCTTGGCGACCCCGCCGGCCTTGTGCCGGTGGTGAAGCAGGTCCAACGGCTAGCCGATCCGCCTGACTACCCCCTCTTCTCCGTGCGGACCGCGGCCGCGGTCCGCACGGAGAAGAGGGGAAACGCGGGCGGGCGGCGGTCCATTTTGGCCAACCAACATCTTTCACCACCGGCGCAAGGCCGGTGGGGTCGGGTTATTGCACAGGTCGAAAAAGAAGAGGCGATAGAGCCATGCCCTGTGCCGCTGGCGCAGCCAACCCTTGGTGGTAGCGTCTCGGGGCTGACTCGGGAGCGGGCCGAGCTGTTGATGTCAGCCCGCCTCGCCGTGCTTTGGCCATCGGGGATACATCACCCCAGCTTTGCCCCCACCTCACGGGCCTGTTTCATCAGGTCGCTGCGTTTGCGCACGGCGCCCTGCTCGTTGAGGCCAAGCCCCCGAATCACGTGGTTCTCGGCGAACCGAAGCCACTTTGTCAGCGCCGAACCGTAGCGCTGTGCGACATCCGCAAAATCCTCCACCGCCGGGTCGCCTTGGGTCAGGATCAGGACCGCCTTCTTGCCAGGCTTGAGCCGAGACTTGAAATCCGGCGCAAAGAAACTGTAGGTCCGGTCGAAGAAGCACTTGAATTGCCCCGAGACATCGGCGCAGTAGATGGGGGAGGCAAACACCACCGCGTCGGCCTCGGCCATCGCCTTCAGCACCGGCGTCAGATCGTCCTTCAGCACACAGATCTCCGACGCGGACTTGCACGCCTCGCAAGCGACGCAACCCTTGTACGTGAGCTGGCCCAAGGAGAACTCCTGCACGCTGGCGCCGCGCGCAGCCACTTCCTCCAACACCGCACGCGCCAGGATGGTGCTGTTCCCCTCCCGCCGTGGACTGCCAAGAATCGCGATGACCTTCATAGAACTTCCCTCCTCATCTTTTTCACAACGTGCAAGGTATCCTGAAACCACGCCACCGTCAAGCCCAGGTCGGTTGCGGTCGGTTGCAGCCAGGGCTGTTTCAAGATTCGTGACCGTCACGTGCGGCGAGTACCCCCGGCGTGTCCCCACGCCGGGGGTGGCGACCTGAGGACAGGCCGCCCCTACTTGGTATGCGCGGAGGCGTGGCCTTCCGAGACGCGGGGCCGGATCTTGAAACAGCCCTGGGGTGCAGCAGGAGGTCCGTTTGTCGGCGGACGTATTGCGCTCCTCGCACCTGCCTGGCTTGACACGTCGTTGAGCGCGCATTACGTTGCTTGTACGTTTAAGCAGACTTGACGGGAGCGGGCTGTGAAGTCGCTGTCCGACATTGCCAGAGAACTCGGGGTCTCGGTCACCGCGGTCTCGTACGTCTACAACGGCAAGTGGCGCGAGAAGCGGATCGGTGCGGACCTCGCACGCCGCATCCAGGAGCGCCTCACCGCGGAACAGGCCACCCCGAACGCCCTCGGCAACCAACTCCGCACCGGTCGGACACAGACGATCGGCATCATCCTCGCCGACCTGACCAAGCCCTTCTACCTCGACCTGCTCTGTGGCCTCGAGCAGACCCTCGCTGCCGAAGGTTACCTCTCACTGCTCTGCCACAGCGACATGGGCCGCCGCGAAAGCCATTACCTCGGCGAGTTGCTGAGCCGCGGCGTCGACGGCATCATCATGGCGCCGCACCGGCCCGACGCCATCACGACACAACTTGAGACCCTCCAAGAACACCGCATCCCGATCGTGTTGGTCGACAACTACCTGCCCGACTCCAATCTGGATTTCATCGTCACGGACAACCGTTGGGGGGCGTACCAGGCCGTCCGGCACTGCCTCGCGCAAGGCTGCCAACGCATCGTTCACATCATTGCCTCCGCCTCCCCCCTGGCGGCCATCCGCGACCGCTACGACGGCGCACGTCAAGCGGCCACGGAGGCCGGCCTGGACGGAGACGGGTTCCAGATCGTACCTTCCCTGGCGGGCCTCGAATCGTACCTTGCCGGCATGTCTGCCCGAAAAGACCGCACCGCCATCGTGGCTGCAAGCTTCCACGATTTCGGCCCGGGCTTCCAAGCCTTGGCGCGGTTGAAACGGCGCATCCCCCGTGACTTGGTGCTGGTGGGTTTCGACTCCGTGCCCATGGAAACCCTGGGGGACCTCTGCGCTTACGTCGACGAACCGATTCCGACCGTCAGGCAACGCGGCCTGGAGATGGGTGCCCAGGCGGCGAAACGGCTCATGACCCGCCTGCACGGCAGCACGCGCGGCCGGTGCCGACGGTTCATCAAACCGGAACTCTTGTTTGCGACCAAGAGCTGATGAAGGAAGGCTCCCGACAGATGGTGTCATCATACAAGCAGAGTCATTCTGACCGCGATCGGCACAGACAGCGAAGCCTGGAGAGACAACGATGATTACACTCTGGGACAATGCCCCCGGCCTGGACCTGACGCTGTCGGCGGATGTGCCGGCGCTGGAGCCGTACCTGCTCGACACCACATCCGCTCGACCTGCGGTCATCATCTGCCCCGGCGGCGGTTACATCCGTCGCGTCGATCGCGAGGGCGAGCCCATGGCACGATGGCTGAACGGGCTCGGCCTGCACGCGTTCGTGCTCACGTACCGCGTACACCCCTACAAGTACCCCTACCCTATCCTGGACGGCAAGCGAGCCGTGAAGGTCGTCCGGCACCGGGCGGCTGAGTGGCACGTCAAGCCTGACATGATCGGCATCATGGGGTTCTCCGCGGGCGGGCACCTGGCCTCAACCGTCACCACGCATTTCGACGAGTATGAGTCTCCGCCTGTGGACGACGTCGACGCCGTGTCCTGCCGGCCCGACTTCGCCATCCTCTGCTACGCCGTCATCAACATGGAGGCGTCGTTCGCGCATGGCATGTCCGCGACCAACCTTCTCGGAGCGGATGCCACTCCAAGCCTGCTCTCGAAGTTCTCCAACGAGAAGCATGTGACCCCCAACACGCCCCCATGCTTCCTCTGGCATTCGACCGGCGACACCTCCGTACCGGTCGCGAACAGCCTGCTGTTCGCGGACGCGCTAGCCCAGAACGGCGTGCGCTTCGGACTGCATGCCTACCCGGGTGGCCAGCACGGCTGGGGACACAACTGGAACGGGAATGACGGCAGCAGTTGGAAGGAGTCGTGCCAGGAGTGGCTGCGCCTGATGGCCATTGCCTGACCGCCAACGGCACGGGCCACCTGAACGCCTTGACAGATCCCGAGGTCGGAATGCAGACGCTGAACAGGGAGAACCACAAATGCCACTGAGGCCCTCCTCCGTTGCCTGTCGAGTACTCGCGGCTGCCCGTGGCCACGGGCCGCGACATATGGAGTGCGGCGTCGCGGTCCGGGCAGGGCACTCCAGCCAAAGCGGTGTCGCGTCTGCCTTTGGCAGACTTGCCACCGCACTCCATAGCGCGACGTCCCCGAGAGCCCTGGTGCCGTTGCGGGAATCGCGCACCTCTCCACGCGTCGGCACCGCCGGGACGCGAACGACCATCCTCTTTCTCTTTGGGATGCTCACGGCAGGCAGCCTGGCAGGCACACCCTCCGCGGCGCCCGAACCGGTCCGCAACCTGCTCGGCACACACCCGGCAATTGTGCCGTCCGGCCCCGAGATCCAGTACCGCCAGGACCCGGACGGGGCCGGACTGTCCGCCACTCTGGCGCCCGGCAGTGCACCGGGAAGTGTTTCCCTCGGTCCGGCCAGTTTCCCGTCCGGCACCAGCCTTCTCCGACTCACAGCCGCTATCACGTTGACCGGAACCTCCGTCTGCGAAATCTCGGCGGTGTTCACGGCCGGCGACAAGGCCCAACCTCCGACACAACTGCCGTTCTCCCCGCATGCCGCGCAAAGCAACGGCGTGTTCCAGGACCTCTCCATCGCGGTTCCGCCAGCAACGGACGGTGTCCGTATCGAGTTCCGCGTCACCCCCGCCGCCGGAAGCGAAGCCGTCCTGCACCTCCGCTATCCGTGCCTCACGGTGCTGCCGGTCCCCGCCGCGCCGCCATCGCCGTCTGACGGCACCCTCTTCCGGCACAGCTTCTCGCACCCGGACTGCCGTGCCGATCTGGTCCAGGGCGCACCGACCCCGTATCCGGCCTGGTCGTGCGTCCAACCGACCGCACCGGGCAAGACCGGTCCGGGTCAGCTCGTCAAGCAACCGCAGGACGCCGCCTGGTTCGCCCTGCCGGCGCAACAGGTCATTGCCCGCGGGACCGTCACCTTCTGGCTGCAGCCGATATGGGAGCCGGGCGATGCACGCCCAGGCGATATGCTCAAACTGTCCCAGGGCAAGGGTGCAATCCTGATCCGGAAAAACCACGGTTGGTCGTTCCTCTTCGTGCTTTGGGACGGTGATCACCAGTCGCGCTCGGTCTCGTGTGACCTGAAGAACCTGGCGCAGGGACAGTGGACCAAGGTCGAAGCCGCCTGGGACGCCGAGACTGGACTGCGATTGAGCGTCAACGGCGTCGCCCTGGCCACCAAGGAGTGCACCTGGCCCGTGCCGCCGCCCGAACCGGTCGGGCTCCGACTGGGTCAGAGCGAGTACGACAAGCCGGAACGCGCACCGTACGTTCTGGACGAGGTGGAGATCCGGGTCGAGCCCATGAAAGGAGCGCTCTGACCATGATGACCACACCACGAACATGGAAAAACCGGGGATGGACACGCGCCAGGCCCGCGATCACCATACCACCCAACTTGGACGTCCGTCGCATTCGCAGTGACAGGCCTGGAACCGGGCCGCGGGCCGCCCCCGTTCGTAGTCCCGCCGTCAGGCGGTCCCCGTTCCCCATGGCCACGCGAGCCCCGGACCGCGTAAACGCGGGACTACAAGCCTGGGCACTCTCCCACTTCGACGTTCAACGTTCGACGTTCGGCGTTCGACATTCGTATGTCATGCTCGGCACCGCTCTGCACGGCGTGTCGCTCGCAGTGCTCCTGTCACTCCCCGCGTTCGCCGCGGACAAGCCGTTCCCGCCTGTGCCGCAATGGGAGAACCTGGGCACGATCGACATCGTCCCGTGTCCGAAGCGGATCGAGTCCGCCGGCACACTCACGTGCGGGGAGAACACACCCTCGATCTTCTTTCTGCCCGACGCCGAGCGGCAGACCGAGACCGGCGCCGCGGAGATCGCCGCTCGCATCACAGAGTCGGGCGGCAAGGGCCCAGTGCCAACGCCAGCCCCTGATCTAAAGACGGTAACGGCCGCGCTGGCCGGCCCGGCCATCCTCATCGGGTATGGCCGGGACAGCCTTCCTGAGTCCGACATCACCCACGAATACCAGGGCGTCAGTGCCTGGGACGAGGAACAGGGCTATGTCATCGCCTCGGCCCAGGTGAACGGCCATGACGCGCTCTTCGTGTGGGGCCGCGAACCGCTCGGAGCGCTCTACGGCTGCATCACACTTCGGCACTTGGTGCAGCGTGAGGGCGAGGCCGTGGTGCTCCACAAGGCCAACGTGGTCGACTGGCCGGACTTCAAGCGCCGCGTCACCAGTGGCTTCCAAAGCCCGCGGGACGACACGGAAACGGTGCTCGCTCAAGCCCTGGAAACGGCAAAGCGCTTCGTCCGGCGCGCCGCCCTGCTAAAGTGTAACCTGATCTCCCACGAGTCCTGGCCGCCGATCGACTACCTGCGTGAGCGCGACCTGAAACTCATCGAGCAACTCATCCCGTACGCCAGGGCTTACGGGGTCCGTTTCCACATCCTGCACCACACCAGTGTCGGCTGGGTCGAGCGCGACAAGGACGATGCGAAGTACGCCGGGGTGCCGAATCTCCGCGGCTACTACATGTCCTGGTCCCGTGACGACCTGCTCCGTGAGAGCATGGACCGGTTCCGGAACGAGGTGCGCCGTATCGGAACCAACACGGATTGGGCCTTCCACTACCCGGACATGTTCGAAGGCGGATGGCCGCAGCGATCCGAGTCGTGCCGGCAACGCTGGGGCGATGACCGGGCCGCGGCCGATGCCTGGTTCGGCAACGCCCTCTACCAGACTCTCAAGAGCGAATCACCCACCAGCCGGCTGGAGTTGATCAACTACCCCTACGGCATGAACCTGGATTACCCGGGGAACGCCAAGTCACAGCAGTACTTCGAGAAGATCTCCGGCCTGCTGCCCGACGGTGTCCTGCTCGCGCGTCGCGAGGGCACGCGCGACGCGTTCGCGTCCTGGTGGCGCCACATCAGGCAACCCCTGGCCGTGTGGTGGTCGCCGGAGACGTTCTGGGGCGCCCGGGCGCTGGCCCCGGACATGGCGTTCCTGAAGAGCGCCTGGCGCGGCGAGAACGCCGATGCCGTTTACGACTGCCTCACGGTACACTCGCGCCCGGTCCTGGATGTCTCGGGCTACACCGTCGCGGAATACTCCTGGAACGTGTCGGCGCCCGGCTCGGGCATCTGGGGCCCTGACCCTGCCGCCGACACAACAAAGGCTGCCTCGGGCGTGGCCGATGACTACGTCTATGACCGGGTCCTGGCGCCGGACGGGTCACGCTGGGATCGCTGGACCTACCTGCAGGGCCGGTTCGAACCCCGCGCCTTCAACTACGATCTCGTCGAGCGCTGCTGCCGGCTCATCTACGGCAGCGCCGTGGCGCCGGCCATGGCCGAGTCGCTGCGCTGCGCCCCGCTCGTTGCGGAGAGTTACTGGTCTTCGGACCCCGTCATCGCGGCGGCACTGGCGGAGTCCGCAGACCGCTCGTTCCTGGCCCTGGCGCCGCTCTGGGGCAAGAAAGAACTGTTCCAGAAGTCTCCCGGAAGCCAAGTCGACACCTATGCCGTCTACACGAACATGATGAAGGTCAACACGGACCTGCGGGCTATCCTTGGCGCCAGGGCGGCCAAGCTCGAAGCGGACGCGAGACTCGACACGGCCAGGACCGACCCGACCCCAACCGCCAGGAGCGCGGCAGCGAAGGCGGCCGCGGAGTCTGCAACTCAGGGCCTGGCCTGCATCGAGAAGCGCCGGGCCGAGCTCCGCGACGCCTACGCCCAGTTCGACCTGGAGGGAAAGCCCTGGTACATGCTCCTGGCGCCAGGCTACCGTAAACGTGAAGACGTCGAGAAGAAGCTGGACGCCCTCGTCGGCGGCCTCAACCTCGTCGGCGAGGAGGCCGAGGCGCTGGCGAATTCCGCGTCGTCCAGCGCTCAGCGCCGACACATCCTGCTGCCCAAAGCCTCCCGCCCGTTCACGATCGACGGAGACGCGTCGGACTGGCCGCTCCTCAATCCGGTGCTCGTCACGGCGGCGCCCGGCACCGATCCGGCAGCGACCGCCCGACCGGCGAGCCGTGCCGACGCCGCAGCCGTCTGCTACCTGGCGTGGGACGAGACCTGCCTCTACCTCCTGGCCAAGGTCGTCGATGACGCCGGGCCGAAGCCGGCCACGGGCGCCCTCACGACCGGCGATGCCGTCTGCCTCTGGCTGAACGGCAACCACTACGCCGCCGGAATCGGCCCGGACGGCACCGCACGACTCGAAACGTACGCGGGAATCCCTCCCGTCAACGCCGTGGTTGCCATCCGCCCCGTGCCCGCCCACAGCCTGGTGCCGGACTTCGCCCTGCTCAGCCAGGCGCCCGAAGGAATGGACGGCCAACCTGGCTACATCGTCGAAATGCGACTGCCTTGGGAGCCTACGCGTGTACGGCCGGGCATCGGGACGAGCATCTGCCTGGCGCTCGGACTCTACGACCAGGACAATGCGCCCGAAACCAGGCAACGGGTCTTCCCTGCGACCTGCAAGCCGCTCGACGCCGGCGGGCTGCTCACCGACTACGCAGCCGCCACGCTGACCGGGGAAAGCCCGATCCGTTTCGAACTTGCCGACGTGCGAAAGGAAGACCGGACTATGGCGCTGGGAACCGATTCGATCATCCACGCGCGGCTGATCGTCGGCGCCCCCGTCGACCTGACCGACCTGCGCGTCCGCGTCACAGCCCTCGGCGCCGACGGCACGACGCTCGCATCCGTACCCCTGTCCAGCGTGCCCGGGTTCCTGCGCCAGGGCAAGGATTGGCGCTCCGACCCGCTTGAGTTCAACGCCGGCCGCGCGCGCCCATCCGTTCCGCTGGTCTTCACGGTGACCGCCAACGACCTGGGATTCCGAACCGAGTTGACCATCAAGTAGCGATCGCGACGAAGGTTGCGGTAACGAATACGCAGGAGGAACCCCAGATGCTCACACGCCGTTTCGCCCAAGCCTGCCTCACCCTCTGCCTGGTAGCCCCAGCCCTGTACGGCGTGCGCATCGAGTCGGGCTGCATGACGGCGGAGATCGGCCCGCTGGTGTCGCATGTCGCGCTGGGGCCGCAGCGGATCCTCGAACTGGAACCGTTCTACCTGGCGGATCAGAACTGGAAGACCATCGCCAACTTCGGCGATCCGCAGCCGGAGACGACAACCGCGGACGTGGTGGTCACGCAGCGCGCGGCCAAGACCGCACCCATTGCCGGTGAGGCGATCTACACCCTGACCGAGACGGGCATCCGGATCGAGCAGTCACTGGAGATCAAGCCTGACAGCGGCGCCTACTACGCGGCCCAGGGCTTCTACCTGGCACGCTCCGTCTTCGGCGACGCTCCCCTGACGCGCAACGGCGAAGCCCTGCACCTCGACCCGGCCGCCTGGAAGACGACGGCCGTCGACCACGTCACGGTCGCCACCACCTTGGGCGACTGGGAGTTCATCCTGACCGCCGATGGCGGCATCCGTTGGGAACTGTGGTCTATGTGCGGCCGAACCTGGGGACCGGAGGAACGCAAGACGTTCGCTTTCGTGTATCTGTTCAAGGACGTCCCCGCGGCCGGCCTGAAGCTGCACCTGACATTCGAAGCGCGATTCCTCCCAAAGCCGGGGTGGGCGACGACAGTCGACCGCCTGATCGCGGAACAGGCCACGACCACCATGCGCCAACTGCTGGCGCAGTACGGCGGCCAGGTGCCGGACGACGCACTCCCCCGCGACCCGGTCCAACGCGCCGACGCCGTCGCCAGGCGCGTCATGGATGCCACCGCCGACCTCGATCCGACCGGCCTCGACCCGCGGTCGGGCATCATCATCCCGGAACCCAAGGAGCGACGCTGGGGGCGCGGCGCCTTCGCGGTCCCCGCGAAGTTGGATGTCGCCTGCACCGCCGCCCACGCCGCCGCAAGCGACGTCATCGCCGCGGAACTGGCGCGGTTCGGCGTCGGCGTGAACCGCGTCGATCCGTCCGGCTCGGCGGCGGTGCTACTGGGCGTCGCGTCGACGGACGCCGCCGTTGGCGCCGCCTGTAAGCGCCTCGGCTGCGCCACCACCGCCCCGGAGGGTTACGTGCTGCACGTGACACCGCACCAGATCCTGATCGCCGGCACGGACGATCGCGGCGTGCTATACGGTGCACAGGCACTGCGGCAACTGATCCGCGCGCGGAGCCAGCCCGAGTCGTGGTTCGCGCGGCAGTTGCGGTCGTGGCACGGCGCAAACTCGAGCGTCGCTGAAGTACCGGCGGTGACGGTCACGGACTGGCCAGACCTGAAGGTCCGCGGCTTCATGGTCGAAGCGCCGTCACGGGTGACGCAGGACGAGTTCTCACGTCTGCTCCGCGACGTGTACTCCTACTTCCGCGCCAACCTGCTCCTCTACGAGGTACGGTGGTCGCGCTACCGCTGGCAGTCGCACCCCGAGATTGCCGCGGACAACGCGCTCGACATGCGTGAACTCGCCACCGCCGCCGATACGGCGCGTCGGTACGGGATGCGCTTCGTCCCGTACGTGAACCTGTACGGCAAAGTCCAAGAACTGCTCAAGGCGCATCCCGAAATCGCCGAAGACCCCGACGGGGCAAAGAAAGGCGGCGACCACGCCTACTGCCCCTCCAAGCCGGAGACCTACAAACTGGTCTTTGACCTGCTGACCGAACTGGTCGAGGTCACCCGGTGCGATGCCATCCTCAGTTCCCACGACGAGATCGGCGGCATGGTGGTCTGCCCCGCCTGCAAGGCCGTGCCGCCCGACGACCTGTTCGCCAATGACGTTAACAAGACCGCCGCGTTCCTGGCCGGCAAGGGCGTCGAGACCATGATCGCCGGGGACATGCTGCTGGAGAAAGCACGCTGGGAACCGCTCGGCGTCGATGCGTGCAACAGCGGCAGTCCTCAGTATGGCGGGCTTGCCATCCATCCGGCCGTCGACAAGTTGCGCAAAGATGTCATCATCCTGGACTGGCACTACAACACGGCGAAGAGCTACCCAACCTTCAAGCACTTCGCCGACCACGGCCTCCGCGTGATCGGCCTGCCGTGGCACGGCAACGTCAACAACTACTACATCGCCAAGGCGATCCACGAGATCGGCCAACTCGGGATCATCGACACCGACTTCGGGTTCCTGAACACGCGTTCGCCGGTCGCCACGTCCATGCTCGGCGTGGCCTGCGCCTGGAACACGTCGATGCCGGAACCGGACACGCTCGCGTGGTCGCCGCAGCGGGTGCTGGCGGCCGCGGTCCTGGGCAACGCACAGCCGTCCCGGACGTCAGGTGCGAAGTTCGCTCCCATCGACCTGGACGCGGCCGCGAACCGGCCGCTTGTCGGCGGCACTGAGGCGTGGCTCGGCGAAGGCCGGCAGTCCGACCTCACCTATTTCCCGAAAGGCGTCGTGCGCCTCTTCGGAACCGAGTACCACATCGGCGACAGGGGCATTGTCATCGGCAAGGAGAACGCCAGTCTCGGCATCTCCGCGCAAAGCGCCCGGATCGCCGTAAACGCGAAGGCCAGGGCCCTCGTATTCCTGCACGGCCTGGCCGTGGACAACCCAGCCGTCTGGCTGCAGACGTTCGGCCAGTACTCGGTCACCTACGCCAGCGGCGAGCGCGCGGAGATCGCCATCACCTCACGGAACGCCACCCACTGGCGCACCGCCACCCCGCGTGTGAACCCGTGGATGCCGTGGGTGTACGGCTACGCCTGGGACGCCCTGCTAGCCTGGGAAGGCTGCACCAAGGGCGGCGATGCCGTGGCCCTGCTCGCGTATGAGTGGACCAACCCGCGCCCGGACGACACGATCGTCTCGGTGGACGCGAGCGCCAAGCAGGACGTCCCGGGACTCGTACTCGGACTGGTGGCACTCACCGCGGTGCAGTGAACCCGCGGAACTGCATCTGAACGAAATCGAAGGACTCAAGACCATGGATGATGCGTATGTCAACTACCAGAAAGCCAGTGTCGAGTTCGACGGCACGCAGCGCGTGTTCTCCTGCGCCTGGGGGGACATGGGCGACTTCCTCCGACAAGGCTGCGTCGCCATACGGCCCGCTGCGGGCCAAACGCCCGTGACGTGTGCCGAGTTCGGCGCGGTCGCGTGCAAACGCGAGGACCTGTTCAAGGGCCGGCGGTTGGTCGTTACCCTCACGGAAGGCCCGGCGCACCTGCCGGAGCTGGACCTGGTCTTCGTCGCCCTCAGCCACACGATCGAACTCAGTGTCCAGTCCCGAACCGAATGCGACGTGGAACTGACCGGCGACCTGCACTGGGGTGCGACCCCGGCGACCTCAACGTTCGCCGTGCGGCTGGACCGCAAGGCCGGCGACCTGCGCGTCGGCTGCGGCCCGGCCGTGTCAAGCATTGACAACGCCCTGTTCGACCGGCGCACCGACGCGGCGCTGGAAGCGACCGGCCCACTGCACGTGGCCCTGGGCTTCGAGTGGCAGAAACACTGCCACAGCTTCCGTGCCGATTCAAAACAGCGCAACCTGAACCACAGCCTGACGCTGACCGTCCACGAGAACTACTTCGCACGCAAGTTCTTTGTCCCGTACCGCCCGGTGCGTGGCGAGACCCAATTCAAAACGCCGCCCATCGGCTGGATGACCTGGTACGCGGTCAAGTTCAATGCCTCGGAAAAGATGGTCCTGGACAACGCCCGCTGGCAGGCCGCGCACCTCGCCCCGTACGGCGCCAATTGCATCTGGGTCGACTGGGAGTGGTACCACAGCAAGCTGGATACGAAAGTGCCGGAACTGCCTGATATCAACACGTTCTGCCCCGACCCACGCCGGTACCCGAACGGCATGAAGCACGTCTCGGACGAGATCCGCAAGCTCGGCCTGGTCCCCGCCATCTGGATTGGCCCCACCAACGACCCGAACCGCAATGCATTCCTGCTCGAGCACCCGGATTGTATCCTCGCCGAACAGCCCGCCTGGTGTGGCCGATGGTGGCTCGACCCCAGCCATCCTGAAGTCATCAAGACCTTCATTCCCAAAGTGTTCCGACAACTCCTCGACTGGGGCTACGAAGCGTTCAAGTGGGACATTATCCCCATGTCACTCTGGGTCGCCGACCAGCACCACGCCCAGTTCCGCAACCCGGCGATGACCTCCGATGCCGCCGTGCGCGGCCTCGTCCAGGCCGCACGCGACGTCATCGGCCCGGCGCGGTACATGATGTCCTGCTCCGGACACATGTTCCGCGACATCACGCTGGCCATCGACCTGTTCGACGGCGGCCGAATCGGCGGCGACATCTTCAACTGGGAAGAATACGTCAAGCAAGCCGTCGAACGCGCGTTCACGTACCTCTGCTTCAACAACATCCTGTTCTACGCAGACATGGACAACGTCGTGATCCGCGATGAGTTCAACACCCTGGATCAGGCCACATCCCGCGTCTCGTTCACCGCCATGACCGGGACACCGGTCACGCTCGGCGACCACCTGCCCGCACTGCAACCCGAGCGCGTCGAACTGCTCCGCCGCATCATGCCGGTGCTCGACATTCATCCCATGGACTTGGACGAACACGCCATGGACGCCGGGCTCGCGGTGCTCAACCTCGTGGTGGCCAAGCCGTTCGAACAGTGGAACGTGATCGATGTGTTCAACACCACCGGCGACGCGCGCCATGTCCGCATCGACCTGGCAACCGATCTGCATCTGGCAGCGGGCAGCGGCGAATCGTACCTGGTCTACGACTTCTGGCAGAAGCGTTTCCTCGGCACGCACAACCGCGCCCTGGAACTCGACCTCGCCCCGTTCGCCTCCACGGTGCTCTGCATCCGCCGGCAGATGGACCGCCCGCAGCTCCTGTCCACGTCACGGCACATCAGCCAGGGCGGCCACGACCTGGTCTCGGTCCATTGGGATGCGGACAGGTCTGTCCTGACGGGGACGTCTCAAGCGGTCGGCGGCGAACCGTACACGCTCACGCTCCACGTCCCGACCGGGTTCGCGACCGTCCGCGCCGTCAGCGAGGTCCCGTCAGAATTCACACCCGCCACAGACGGCATTGTCACCGTAACGCTGCGCCCGCACCAGGCGGGACAGGTTGCATGGTCGGTCGTTTTCCAGCCGCGCGGGTAGGAAACGGACACTGCGGGCCAAATGGCCAAACGCCTGCCCGCTTTCGGAGTTGTGCTTCGCCCTTCACGCTGTCCACTCCCAACCTGCGGCACGTGAAAGGGCGGCGCCATCGCCCCACGGCGGAGGACCACCCATGCGTCGGTCCCCCTGAGTGAAATGCGCTAAAAGTCCTAATACTTGCGCCGAATGTGATGTTGCCGATAATCAACTTACATGGCATATTCACAATTAGATACGATACACATACACGTTCTTCTCGGATATTCGTATGCTCGAAAGGCACAGATTCCAGTTCAACTCGTTCTGCCCCGTACTCCATGCGCGGCCCACGAGTGGCCCGAAAGCGCAGGTCAACGAGGACTTGCACCTGCTGCACATCACGCAGGGCCGCGCCGTATTGCACCTGCAAGGGAGTTCGCACCCGCTTGAACCGGGCGTGGTTGCGACCATTCCGCCGTACACACCGTTCACGTTCAGCATCCGGCCGACGTTCGAGATGCTCAATATCCACTACCAGTTGTGGCTGGCGGACGGGACGCCGATGCAGGACCGCTGGTCCCTGCCGCGGCTCTTCCGCCCACAGGACTTTGGCGCCATCGAACGCGTGTTGCGGGACATGGAACGGTTGCTGCAGCAGCGCGGGCCCGACACGGTCCGGCTCGCGGCGCTGGCGCACGACGTGGTCCTGCGGCACTTGAGCACGACAGAACTGGCCCCGGCGCAGGACCGGCCGGTGGACCCGCGCGCGGAGCGGCTGCATCTGCAACTGACGGCGCCGCGCTCGACGCGCTATTCGGCGCCGCGCCTGGCGGCGGCCTGCGCACTGAGCGTCAGCCAGATGAATCGGTTGTTCCGGGACGCCTACGGCACATCGGCGCGCCAGTTCTGGGACCGGCAACGTTTCGGACGCGTCTGCGTGGCCCTGGGGCACAGCGACCGGCCGGTGCGCGACGTCGCCAGGGACTTCGGCTTCGACGACCAGGCGTACTTTTCACGCTGGTTCCGGGAACAGAGCGGGGTTGCGCCCCGCGCTTACCGCCGGGGCGTCAACCGGAGCCGAGTGTAGGCGACAGGCAGTAGACGGGTGGGCGCGGAGCGAGAACTCGACGATCTCGAAGATCCCGAGATGCCGAGACGGGCGACGAGGCGAAAGGCGCGATGAGAAGTCTCGGGTTTCAGAGGAGGAGATCTCTGCCTGATCCGTCGGATTCGTCCGATCAGATGCTGCCCCGCCCCCCTCGACACCCGACACTCGTCCCAACAACAAGAAAGGATTTCCCGATGTACAAGCGACCTGACTATGAAACAGCGCGAGCGAAGACGACATTCTCCTGGCATGTCGGCGCCACGTACCTGTCCTACATTGAGCTGGCAAACGTGCCAATCCACGAGTTCTTCCAGGATCCCAACGCATGCATCGAGGCGTACCGGACAGGCCGGGTTCGCGCCAAGGAACTCTTCGGCCCGGATGTGTCCCTGCCCGGTCCGGCCACACCGCCGGTGTCCTACGGGCACCCGAGCGGGCTCGGGGCCAAGTTGTACTTTCCCGAAGGCGGCGAGGTCGCGGTCGAACATCTGTGCGCCGATTCGCTCGACCACGGCATCGAGGTACTTCGCCGGCCGGTGGACTTCGCGACGGCCGGCATGGCGCCGTTCTACCTGGAGTTCCGCGAGAAACTGCGGGCCGCATTCCCGGGCGAAGCAGTCGGGCTCAGCTATGGCTTGGAGGGCCCGATAACGACCGCCTACGAACTGCGCGGCGACGCGTTCTTCCTCGACCCCTTCGACGAACCGGAGAAGACGAAGGAGTTCCTGCGGTTGCTGACCGCCAGCATCCTGGATTTCCACGCGTTCCGCTGCCGCCTCGACGGCCGAGAACCGCTGAACCCCAGCAGTGCGGGAATGTGTGACGATCTCTCGTCCATGCTGCCGCCGCGCCTGTGGGAAGAGTTCGTGCTACCGTACTGGGACCAGTACTACAGCGGCATGACCACCGGCACGCGCTCGGCGCACGTGGAAAATCTCAAGCCGGATCAGTTGCCGTTCCTGGAGGACATCGGGTTGTGCTTCTACGACCCGTCGATCTCGGCTGACCTCGACCCGAAAGTGATCGCCGCGCGTTGCCGTGTCCCGTTCCTCTGGCGCCTCGGCAGCTTTCACTACCGGACCATGAGCTGCCACGACGTGCGCGACTTCGTGTTTCAGGCGGTGGCGGACGGCGCCAGTCAGGTGTGCACGCACTTCGAGGGCAGTTGCATGTGCGACGCGGCGACCGTGGCGAAGGTCCAGGCCCTCATCCAGGCCGGGAAAGAAGTTCGCGCCGCCCTGCAGAACGGCGGCACGCGTGCGGAGATCGCTACCTGGGTCAGCGCCGAGGGTCGGAGGCGGTTCTGGGCCCTGTGGCCGGACCAGCGGCTGTCGCGCTGTGCCTGACGATGGCTCAAGGTTCGCCGCACGACCCGGGCGGCGATGCCTGACGGTGGCATGGGGGGGTGCACGGCGACGTGCCGCGCGCCCGGCTGAAGGCCGGACCTCAGGCGGGGAACGGACGTTTCAAGCTTGAGTCCCGCCATTCAGGGCGTGTCGATTTGGCCACCTCAAATGCGCAACCACGCCCAAAGTGGCCGGACCGGCTCGGTCCGGCATGCGGGAGCGAGCCGCTCCCGCCACTCTGGAAGGCCTGCCGCCGCACTAAATCGACACGCCCATTCAGGCGGAAGTAGGCGCGAGTCTTCAGCGAGCGCACCGGGTACGGCGCGGCCACCTCAGTCTAACTCGAACACGCGGCGGGCGTTGCCGGCGAGGATGGCGGTTTCAACCTTCCGCGGCAACCGACCTTCCCTGATCTTGGCCAGTGCGCACTCCGCAAAGAAGAACGGCAGGTGCGTGGCAAAGAGCAGGCGGCTGGCGTCGATCGCCTTCAGCACCGTGGCCATGCAGTCCATGACCTCGAGCCACGACAGTTCGACGTAGACGTTCGGGCGTTTGGCGATCTCCACGGCGAGGCGGTTCAGATCCCCGAGCATCAGGCCGCCGAGGATGACCGGCGACGTCATTTCCGCCGGGAGCGCCTTCAGCACCGCGGCCGGATCGACGGGCGGCACTTTCATCAAGGGCGAGTGCGTGCGCTGGTCCTCCATCTGGAGCTGGACGATCAGCGGCAGGCGCAACGCGTCCGCGACACGGAGAAGCGCCTGCGTCTCGGGTGCGGCCATGCCGTAGCCGTGGTAGTTCGGGTGCAATTTCGCGGCGCGGATGCGGTGGGCCTCGACGTTTCGCCGCAGGTGCGCCTCCCAGCAGGGCGCGGTCGGATCCGCCACCGCGACCGGCAGGAGGCGCGGACAGCGCCGGAGTTGCCCGAACATCTGCTCGTTCGCGTCCTGCGGACTCTTGTAGAAGATGCCCTCAATGGGCGAGACCAGCGCCTTGCCGATCCCGTGACTCCGCAGGTGTCGCGCCAGCGCGACCGGCTCGGTATTTGGCAGCCGCTCGAATGGCCAGTGCCCAGAGAACGCATTGATATCGATGATCATGGCGTCACCCCTGCGGTGGGGTTCGGCCGTAGCTCTTTCATCGTCTGCAGTGCGATCAGCGCATCGGCGAGTTTCTGGCCGAGCTCACGTGCGCCGCTGAGGGCGATCGGTTGGTGCTCGAAGCTCCTGACGCCCATGCTGCCGATACTCGCCGCCTGACCGTAGAGCATCTTGATGCCGGACATCTTGCAGGTGTCGCCGAACCCGCAACGGATGCACGGGACGGTGCCCTCGATCTTCAGCGCGCCGACAAAGCGCATCCCTTCTTCCATCATGTAAAACTGGATGGCGTTCACGCCCATATCGGCGGCGGGCGGCAGTTGCGGATTGCCCTCGGACATGCACGAGGTGATGACCGCAGCGCCCGGCTTGCCCGCCATGTAACCATGGTTGTGTCGCAGTGGGTACAGGCGCTCGATGAACGCCTTGGTGCGTGAATCGAGCGTCGAATACGGCGTGAAACCGGCGATGACCAACGCGTCGGCACGCTTTGCCTTGTCCGCCAGCATGTTCCCATCGTCCTGAATCACGCAGCGATTGGTCTTCACACAGCCCAGGCAGGCGCTGCACGGCGCCACGACGTGGTCGCTGAGCTTGATGAACTCCGTTTCCATGCCGGTTGCGGCCAACACCGCCTTGAGCGCCCGGTCCGTGTTGCTGTCCTGGATGGGCGATCCTGAAACGCCGAAAACTTTCACTGTCGTCTCCTCTACTCCCTATCCGGCTCCTTGTCCGGCTCCGTATCCATCGCCTTTGTGGAACTCCCGATGCGGCAGGAGGAGCCAAACACCAGACGGATTCGGTCTCCGCAAGCCGACGTCGGGCCACCGATCACATTACTTTGAGAAAGCAGACTTTGCCATGGTTGGTCACGTCGCTCATGGCCCGTTCCGGAGCCATTCTTCGTAACCGCTCACGACTGGCGGCTCAATTCGACGCGGATGGGGTTGAGCGAATCCAGATGAACGTCGTGCTGCGGGAAGGAGATGGCAATGTTCTCGGTGGCCAGGGCTTCCGCAATTCGATGCCGGGCTTCGCTGGAGATTTTGAGGCGGTCGGCGGTATTGGTCCAGAAATAAATGGTGAATCCGAGGGCGCTATCGCCAAAGTCGGAAAAGAGAGCAAACGGTTCCGGACTGGCCAACACGCCTTCGGTGGAACGGGTGGCCTCCAGCAGCACTTCGGCAGTTTTTCGGGTGGGGGAACCGTAGGCCACCCCAACCGGGATGGTCGATCGGAGGATATTATCGGACAGGGTCCAGTTGGTGATGACGTTCTCAAGGAGCAGACTGTTCGGGACGATCTTCTGGGAGTTATCGAAGTCGAGGACCTGGGTGCTGCGCAGGCCGATGCTCTCCACTTTGAGAATCCGGCCATCCATTTCGATGAGATCGCCTTTGTGAACCGGGCGTTCGATGAGGAGGATGATGCCGCTGATGAAATTCTTGAGGACCTCCTGGCTGCCAAATCCGACGGCGAGAGCTAAGACGCCACTCACCACGGTAAGGGAAGTCAGCGAAAAGTTGAACAGGTTGAAAATGAGAATACAAATGACGACGACGAGGAGATAAAGGACGAGTTTCTCATAGGCGGCCGAGACCCCCGGGGCGAGGTGCGCCTTTGACGTCAGGAGGGAACCGGCGGTGCGGCTGATATAGCGGGCAAAGAAAAAACCGATCACCACCAAGAAAACCACCCAGAACAAAGTGGAAACCCGGAAAGCTCTGTCATTGAGGATGAAGAGCTGGTAGTTCCAGGCCAGAGGCAGTCGGTCTCCAAGAATGGCCTGGATTTCGTGCCAGGTGTAACCGGAGGTGCGGTTAAGAAGTTCATCGTTGAAATTTCTAAGCCGGGATAGTGTGGATTCGGTGCTCAAGGCCTCCATCCGTAAGGTTTCGACGATTTCCTGGGCGGCATCCTGGAGCGACTGAATCAGTTGTGGAGAAATGCCTGTGGTCCCGGCAAACTGGTCGCCGATCCGAACGGCATCCTGCCTGGCCTGCGCCATTCGGTTCCTGAGATAATCGGTTTCGGATTCCAGGCGCTGGATTTCCAGGTCAAGCTCTCTGGTGATCTCGGACATCTGGCGACGCTTGATTTTGTTCTGATAGAAATCGACGCGATGGCCGTAGAATTGTCGTTGAATATTCAGGTGGTTGATCCATGACTGGTTGAGGGAGACTCGCGCGTGGGCCGCGTCGCGCCCGTAGGATTGGGCGAGTTGCCGGACGGTTTCACCGGGCGTAACTTCCGCGGCAACCAGCCCGGTGGAGACGGGAGCGTTGGGAGTCAGTTGATCGAATTGTTCCTGAGATGCGAGAAGGGATTTCTCCAGGTCGGCTTCTTTGGCGGAAAAGGCGCCGATTTGTTCTTGAACATGTTCCGGCGAGAAAATTACTCTAAGCCGGTGATCTGCAAGGAAGGGCTGGAAGCGTTCGATTTTGTTATCGACAAGGGCTAACTCCGCTTGGGCGAGCCGCGACTGCAACCGGCGTAAGGCGAGTTTTTCCTCTGCGGCCTGACTGGCGAGGGCGGCCGTTTCCCGATCGGTAACGATGGAGCTGTTGGAATCTTCCGCGCCGGTCCGGTCCTCGAAATCCATGCGTTGCTTTTCCGCGCGCTCGTAGCTTCGGGTGGCCAGGTCCAGATTCCGGTCGGTACGCCGGGTCTCCCGCCGAGCAAGCTCGCCACTCCTCGATAAGTTGTTACGGACGGCGTAAAGGCTATCGAGGACCTTGAGGCTAACTTGCTGAGAGGATAGATCGGGGATGGAGGCGACGCTTTCCCACGTTTCGGGGGGAAGGATGTTTCTGATGGCAAGGTTGAGTTTAGCGAGCTGACTGAGTGCATCGATTTGCTCACTCAGGGTGATGTCAATTTCATAAATCAGCCGAACCTTGCGGGTTTGTGCGGCAGTCAGGTTGTTGTTTTCTGGGGGAAAACGGTACTGTTTGCGGAAAGAAGCACGAGCCTCGATGACCTCTTCTTCGGATTTTGGGGGGGTGCCAGGAACGATTTCCTCGACCCCTCGTTTCACGGGTTGGCCAGGTGATAGTACCTCCTCGACCGGATCGAGAACGGAAACGGGCTCCGGTACGCCCCCGCATGTCAGCGTAAGTGTGACAAGGAGGATGAAGGGCAGTCGATGGGGCATTAGGGACATGATTGAGGCGGTCTGGGTTTATGGGTGAGAAGATGGTTGAGGTAGGTAGCATGCCCGCAACTACGACTTGATGGGAGTTTACACGATGAACTGACGCTTTGCTATGGGGTGTAACCCTACTGTGGATCCCCTGACTTGAGTAGGATAAGAACCGATACCAAATCTTGCCCGAGCACAGACGGCATGAATCGGCCTGCTTTCGCCATTCTTGCCCGCCGATCTCAACCGAGACATCAAGACTATTGTGAGACGAGCAGTAAGCGAGGAGTTGACGCCTGTCCTGGCGGTCGGCAACATTGGGGAGTGGAGAGTTCACCACTCCGTGTCACCGTGCCGTGGGGGTGACGCTCCGAGTGGCGCTTCACAGTCGCAGCAGGCGCTGCGCCGTGTCGCCGAGGATGGCGTTCCGGGCCGGGCCTTCAGGGACGGCACCGAGGACCCGGGCGAACTGGACCGCGTAGTTACGGCCGGGTGCGTCGGAACCGAACAGGATCCGTTCCGGCCCGAGCGTGCGCACGGTAAACTCGGTGATTCCAGTACAGGGATAGCCACCGGACGAGTCCGCGAACACGTTCGGGTACGGCTGGATCTCGAGAATGCCGCGCTGGCCGTTGCCGGTGAAGTGTGCCATGATGAGGTTCAGTCGCGGGTGCCGCCGTGCGAGGTCCGCAATGTCGGCCGGCGTCGATTCGCCCGGCATGTTGCCCGTGACTTTGACGAACGAGTGGTGCAGCAGCGGAATGTCCAAGGCGATGGCTTCGCGGGCAATCGGGTCGAGGCGCGGGTCGGATGCCACGGTGGCGACCCAGAGCTTGATGCCGCGCATGCCGGCCTTGACGCAGCGGTGCAGTTCCGCCAGCGAGAAGTCCGGCTCGTGCAGAGGGTTCAGGAAACAGAAGCCGACGACGGCGTCCGGGTACTGCGCCATGCTGGCCAGGGTCTGGTCATTGCACTCCCGGATCTGGTCGGGGGTCGGATTCGTCAGGTACGACAACCCAAGCGAGGAGACACAGATGCGGTCGATGCCGTTGTCAAGCGCCGACCCGACCAGTCTCACCATGTCTCTGCAGTAGTGTGTGTGAACGTCGATAATCATGCTAGCCGTTTCACAATAGTCGTTATCTTAACCTTGTCGAGGGGAAAGCAGGGCTGTTTGTGCGAGCAGCCTTGTGGCGCCCGGGAGGCCTGCCTGTCCCCAGGCTGGGCCTCTCCGCCATGTGTGTTGGTGCGTTGGTCCGGGGCACTGCAGTCGCACGGCACCTCGGAACGCACCTTCACCACGGCGCAGGGGCAGGCCGGGGGTCCCTCGATCCGTCATTCGCCGTGCTACGATCGCGATGCGAGATCCCGGCAGGCTCTCTCCCAGCGCGCCAAGGCTTCGTCAATGTCGGCATCGGTGTGACTGTAGTTGATGTAGAGGTTGTTGTAGATGGACAAGCCGTTGTGGTATGCGGCGCGGAAGAGGCGTTCCATGGTGTCGGCGGGCGCATCTGGTCTGCGTTGCAGTGTCGCGCAGGGCGGGTACCCGGCCATTTCGACCGGCACATGGTGCTGGGCAAAGAGCGTGTCCAGACCCTTGCACAGTTTCTCGCCCTGCCGCCAGAGGTGCGCGATGACGTTCTCGGTACGGTACACGGTGATCGCCGCCTTGGCCGCTGCCAGCGAAAGCGTCTCACCGCCGTACGTCGACGAGACAATGACTTCGCTGAGCTTGCTCATGACGTCGCGCCGGCCGACGTACGCGGCCAGCGGCATGCCGTTGGCAATGCCTTTCGCGAACACCGCCAGGTCGGGCGTGACCTTGAAGTACTCCTGCACGCCGCCGATGGCGAGCCGGAACCCGGTCACGATCTCGTCGAAGATCAGCAGTGCGCCTTCTTGCCGGGTCAGTTCACGCACTGCCGGGTAGAACGTCGCCCCGTCGGTTGCCGAGTGATACGCCGAGGCGATGACGACAGCGGCAATCTGGCCCGGGTGCGCCGCGAAAAGGCGGCGCAGCCCGTCGATGTCGTTCCAGCCACAGGCGTGATGGACCGCAGCCAGGCCGGCCGGCACGCCGGGCGGTGCGGACGTCGCAACCTGCCCCGGCAGCACGCGCCCACCGGGTGCGAGGCTGTTGATCCAGCCGTTGTAGCCGATCTGCACGACGTGCTCGCGGCCGGTGAAGTGCCGCGCCAGCCGGATGCAGGCGGCGGCCGCCTCGCCGCCCGTCTTCAGGAACCGCGCCTGCTCGGCGCACGGGATGACGTCGCAGAGCATTTCGGCGACTTCGCACTCGAGCGGGTGCGGGTGGCCGAAGATGATGCCGCTGCGGAGTTGTTTGCGGATGGCCTTGTCCACGGCCGGAAACTGGTACCCGAGCGTGATGGGCCCGAGCGAGTTGCGGAAGTCGATGTACTCCTTGCCGTCCGCGTCCCAGACCCGGCAGCCCTTGCCCTTCACAATGACCGTCGGTTCGTCCGGCGGGTAGAGCGCCTTCTTCGAACAGGTGCTCGAGCCGAACGGCATGATGTTCTGGAGCCGATCGAACCATTTCCGGTTCTTGGTTGTCCGTGGCATGTGCATTGCCCTCCGTATAGATACTTTGGGTGGGCAGCCCGCCCAGCGGCAGTGGCGCGGGACCTCCGGGACCGCAGCAGAGTACTCGGGGCCGTCCCGGCCCGAGGCGCTCGGCCGGGGACCGGCCGGCGCACCCCGCTTCGGCGCGAGACGCGCCGAGCCCCTGTCCGCTCCCAGTTCATCTGGTCAATCTGACCTGGCAACCGCCGGGCTGCCAGGGAATGTTGTCGGTCTTCCGCGGTGCGGTAATGCCGCCCTGCAGCACCGCAACTGGTTCGCCGCCCGCCCGCAGCGTCACATCGGCCGTGCCGGTCAGGCGTGCCGTGCCGTCCTCTGCCGTCTGCAGTGAGCAGGTATTGAGGATCCTGAAGCTGTCGCCCGGGCGAATGTCGTAGTAGAACACGCGCATTCCCTTATGCAAGTCCCGCGTGGACTCGACTTTGATGACGAATGGCTGGCCGAAGGTGGTGGCGTGAATGGTGGTCTGCACCTTGCCGTCGGCGGTGGCCAGCAGCTTGCCGTGAAAGAAGCGACTGTCCGGGCGCCGCAGTGCCCGGCTGTACTCGTGCGGGTTGAGAGTCGTCAACGTATGCTCGTCTTGGGGCTCGTCGGCCAGGTCGGCGAACCCCAGGGTCAGAGATGTCCGGCCCAGGTCGATGACCGAGCCGTCCGGGCCGGAGCTGACGCCGGCGATGCGGTAGGCCGTGTTGCGCGAGTAGCTCGGATTGCCGAAGTACACCACCGCGCCGTTGAGGCGTCCGTCCGCGGGCAGACGGACGGAGGTCGAGACGGTGCAGCGCGCGTAGTCCACCCCGGTCAGCGTGCCACTGAACGAGTCCGGGGCCATCTGCACCTGCAGATCGGGCGTGTTGAGCCGGCTGCCGCCAACGAGGTCGACGTCCGTGGTCTTGCCGTCACGGGTGCTGACGCGAGCAACGCAGCCGTTGCTGGTCAGGGCCGGGCCGTCGCCACAGGCGATCTCTGGACCCGGTTGCGGGGTGTAGAGCAGGTGATCCACACGGCCGGAAACGTGTTCCACGCGCACCGCCGTGGCGCCGGCGGACGTGGTCAGACGGGTTGCCGTTTTCAGGAATGGCCGCGTCGGCTGATCCGGTGCGGGGCCGCCGTTGTCCCGGCTCAGGGCCACGTACTGCAGGCCGATCCAGTAGTCGGCCTCGATCGGCGTGACCACCTTCAGCGTCAGCGTGTGCGGGCCAGGCTCAAGGTCGCGGGCGCCCAAGACGAACACCTGGCTCTTGCCGGCGTTGACCACTTGCCCCTCGTTGAGCAGTTTCTCGAACGCCGTGCCGTCCAGGCTCGCCTGCGCCTCGCCGTACTTGGGCGAGCCATACACGGCGGCACTGAGGGTGTACCGGCCCTTTGTGGCCACGTTCAACGGCAGGCGCATTTCGTCGCCTGGCCCTGTAGCTTTGAACAGAAGCACATACACGGACGGGACGGGCTTGATCTCGCCCGCGGTGCAGGTTGCCACGCGCGCCAGTTCTTCGTAGTCCACACGTCCCGACGGCAGCGGCCTGGCGTAGGGCTCGTAGACCGCCACGTATGTGCTCTCCAGGTCCGCGTCCGCCTTGCGGCGGGCCAGCACGTACCGTGCGCTGGGCAGACCCAGGGTGTTGCCGTAGGCGCCCTGCTTCTCGGGGTAGATGCCAGGGGCTTGGGCCGTGATCAGTTCCGTGCCCGGTTCCGGGAGCAGGGCCATTTTCACGTGGCAGTCCTCGCCGCCGATGTGCCAGGTCGCACTGAAGGGGCCTCCGGCCTGGGCACGCTGCGGTGCCATGAGGAACCCCAGACCGTTGCCGGGCGGCGGGTTCCAGTAGGGCTTGTTGGGGTAGCCGATGATGTCGGCGTCGTTGCCCTGTTTGTCACCCCAGGCAATGTCGGGGCCGGCCAGGGATCCGGGCGCGGGGTCGCCGAACTGGACGCCATCGAAGTCCACGTTCGTCGAGAGCGAATGAAAGATGTAGTCGTGCTGCTTCCCGCCCCGGACATGGAAGATGTCAAGCAGGTATGTGTCAGGGCCTTGGCCGATCAGGGCGCAGACGCGGCGGTAGTCCTTGACGCCGAGGCTCGCATACGTCGCCTCGGCGGCGCAGTCGACGACCTGAAGCCCCGGCAGGCCGGCGATCAGGAACAGGCTGCCGCCGCTGCCGTCCGCGTCGCTCGCGCCCTGGGACGTTTCGTCCACGAGCACCAGGTTGTGCGACGCGGTCTGATGTGACCAGCCGACCTGGGTGTGCGTCGAGCCGAGGCCGTAGCCCAGGTCGTAGGTCAACTCGTAACCCAGCGCGAAGTAGTTGAGGTTCAGATCGTCGCGATGGCCATGGTTCAGGGACGGACCGAACCGGACGAGGGCTGCCTGCGCCGCCCGGCTGTTGGGCGTGCGGAGAATCGCCAGCCCCTTCTGGCCGAAGAAGTTCGTGGCATTCAGGCGCTGGTCCAGCCAGGGTGGCAGCGCTGAGTCGCCCTGCGGCGGCGGCGCGGCGTGGAAAAGGAGCCAATCGCGGTTCGGCGCGGTGGCCCGGGCCTTTGTGACGTCGCCGTGGCACAGGTAGAGGAGCAGTCGTCCGAAGTCCGTGCGTGCTTCGGGCGAGACCGAGCGCGCATAGAGCACTTCGGCAAAGTGCTCGTCCAGCGGTTCGGCCGGGACTTTGGGCGGTAGGAGCCTTACGACGTCGGGACTCCAGTCCCCGAAGCGTGGGCTGTGGCCCAGGCAACTGATGCTTGACGCGGGCATGAGGTAGAAGGAGCGGAAGACCGGGTCGTCGTAGACATTGATGCCGTCGGGGTACTTCGCGCTGCGGTAGTTCCACAACGGCCCGGCAAAGGTCAGATACAGCTCACGGGTATGGTCCGCGTAGCCGACGGACGTTTCGTAATAGCGGCCGTCGCGGCAGACGTTGTTGCGCACCAGGGCTTGGATGCCGTACGGGCCGTCGTAGGCCCAGCGCACGTAGTACTCGATGCCCAGCAGGCATCCGACCGCGAGCGCGCCACGGATGTAGTCCGCCTCGCCGTTGTTCAGCCCGCCGTGCAGGGACTGCTCGTAGCAGTACCAGGCGCCGTTCTTGAACATGTTCTCCTCGATGTTCTGGCGGCGGCTCAGCCCTGCGGTCACCGACGGCTTGTCCTGTGCTGCATCGCCGCAGACCTGGTCGTAGGCGTCGACGAGCGGGACCAGCACGCGCGCCACCTGGTACCACGGCCGGTCCAAGCGGCCGCTGGGCGGGTTCGAGGGGTAGTCCCACGAGCCCTTGTCACAGCTCGGGTAGATGTCGGCCAGTGTGTCGAGGATGAACCCGGCCCTGTCCGCGTACTTCGCGTCGCCGGTCAGCGAGTAGGCCACCGCCAGACTGCCGGCCATGTCGAGGAATTTCTCGACCACCCAGGCATTCCAGGAGCCGACCATGTAGTGGATGCGGCCATCGGGGTTCTTGTAGCCCGTGCCCGGATCGGGATGCTCGGCGTCAGGCAGCACGTGGCCGCCGGCGCAGGTGACGTGGCCGGGGTTGTCCCAGGAACAGCGCGCACCGCCCCACGTCCCCCAACTCGCCTTGCAGATGGGGCAACCTGTGAAACCATAGGCGAAGCACGCGTCCTTGCCCGGCCGCATCTGCAGGTACCAGTCGTCGGGCCGTTCGAGGGCCTTGTTGGCGGCGGCGACCACGCCAGCCGCGTGCGCCTTTGCCCAGGCCTCGGTCTGGACCCGCGCACGGGCGGCCTGAACATCGGCGGGGGTGACGTACACACAGGGGTGTTCACGGCGGGCCTTGGCCGAGAGGTCAGGTTTCCGCCAACCGCGGGTTCGTGGGACACTCACTCGCACCTGCTTCTCAGGATCGCTGAACGCTGCGACATTGGCCAGCCCAAGGTAGGTCTTGGCCGCATCGTGAACCCCGGTGACGCTGACGCGTATGGACTCGGTCTGACGCGCCGGGAACCGGACCAGGACGGGGCCGCGGTCATCCGGGAACTCCTGGTCTATGGTCGTGCCATCGGAGAAGCTGATGACGAGATGCTCGGGATGGGTGTAAAGCGCGGGGTTGTCGGCGCTCTCCACCACGAGCGTGTCGATCGTGCGCGGCGCCGGCAGCCGGATCTCCAGCCACTGGGGAGGTGTGTTCGCGGCCGCCCACCACGTGCCCGGCGTGTCGTCGACCGCGTCCTGTGGGCCGTACTTGGCGCCGGGCGCCCCGGCACTGATGGAGGCGGTGACGGTGCTCCCCGTGACCACATTTTCAGCCGCGCCAGCGACCGCCTGGATCAGGAGGAGCGACGGCATGAGCAGAGAGTGAAATGTCATGTTGCACACCAATGCTATTGAGGTCTTCTCGCGCTGGGCGTCCGCGGCACTCGCCAGCGCGAGGTCGGGGGTGTGGCGCGACGCCGACGGTTGGTCAGTGTGGCGGGGCGCCCCATCACTGCAGTACGGTCGAATAGAACTCGATCGGACCGGCGCAGCAGAAGGGATGTGCGGCCCCGAGCGGCGACGTGCCGGGGTACCACTGCACGTGCCCGTCGTGGAACCAGAGATTCGCCCCCATGTTGTGGCGGGGTTCGACGCAGTAGTAGGAGCCGCCCGGCCCGGGACCGGCGGCCAGATTCCAGAAGTTCGGCCCCAGGTACCACGTCTCAATACCGTCGGTGAATCCGACC
The DNA here is from genome assembly GCA_001803235.1 of Lentisphaerae bacterium RIFOXYA12_64_32. Lineage (GTDB taxonomy): Bacteria > Verrucomicrobiota > Lentisphaeria > Oligosphaerales > YB12-FULL-65-16 > YB12-FULL-65-16. The sequence goes on along the minus strand of MHBL01000458.1, from coordinate 42,827 downwards.
CGCTCGGTGTTCTTCCTGATCTGGTTCAGCTTGGTCGGGGACGTGCCGCCGGGACAACTGAAACTGCCTGCGGTGAAACCGAAGCGGATGTAGCGATATCCGAACGTCGACTGGTTGAACGCGTAGTTCCAGTTCTTGCGGTCCGTCAGCTTGCGCGACGACGGACAGATGCAGGCCTCGGCGCCGCCCAGATAGGGGTCAAGGTAGTCGAAGATGTTGATCGTCTGGGGTGTATTCAGGGTTTCCGGCAGATACTCGTCACTCGCGTCGGCGTACTGGAACACCGCCAGCCCAATCTGCTTCATGTTCGAAAGACACACCCCGCGGTTGGCCGTGTCCTTCGCCTTGCGCAGCGAGGGCAGGAGCATGCTGGCCAGGATCGCAATGATCGCAATGACCACCAGCAACTCGATGAGCGTGAAGCAGCGCCTGGGCCAAGAGCGCGAGACAGCGGGTATCATGGGACTCCTCGACGTTTCGGAGAACCGGCTTGCTCTTCTGTAACTCTAGCCTACTTTTGGGGTCAACGGAATAATCATATCGGGTGGAAGAATAATCATATCAGGAATAGCGCCGTGAGACCGTCAAGAACCGCCATGAGGTCAGTCGGTGGTGGCGAAGAGGAGCTGCAGCAGAAGCTTCTGCAGGTTCTGAGCCGGGAAACCAGCCTGGACTCCATGACGTATGTGCAGTTCCGACCCGGTGAGTCAACCGTCCTGCATGTGCACCGGCAACTCCTGCATTTGACCGTGACGGAGTCCGGGACGGCGCTCTGCGTGGTCGGCCGGAAGCCGTACCGCCTGAGGCCCCGCACCGCGATCCTCGTCTATCCCAACGAGGTCCACTCGTTTTGTGCCGACGAGAAGGATCCTTACCGGAGTTTCACGGTCAAAATTCGCATTGACGGGGTTCTGCCGCGCGGGCTGCCGCGGTTTCTCGACGTCGGCAAGGGGTGGAAGCGGTTCCGTGGGATACTGCTCCGGATGCACGAGCGGCGTCTTAATCCAAAGGGTGCGGTTGAATCCCTCCTGGAAAGATCGGCGCTGCTGGAACTGTTCGCCGTCGTCCTCCTGGCGGCTCGGACGACGGGCGCGACGGAACCGCCGTCGTCGGTCTCGCCGGAGTTCGAAGAAACCTTAACCCTCTTGCAGAAACCGCCGTTTGCCTTTCCGGGGCTTGACCGCCTGGCCGAGATGAACCGGATGAACCGCCGGAGTTTCACGGACTACTTCCGTGGCGTCACGGGCGTGTCACCGCGTACGTTCCAGACGTCGGCCCGCATGAACCATGCAGAGGGGATGCTGGCCCGGAGAACGGCCAGCGTTAAGGAGACGGCAGCAAAGTGCGGCTACTCGAACAGCCAGAACTTCATCCGCGCCTTTCGCCGCTACTTCAACACGTCCCCCGCGAAGACGCGCGCCCGGGGGTGATGTGCGGACCCGACACGACCGACAGCTTCCGGCCACAGGTCGTTGGAGATCCGGTCACGGCGGACCACGATGGCACACCGGTCACGGCAATGCCACCGGAGAGGAATCTGTCGCGCCTTGCCTTACGGCGGGACTGGGCGCATATAGAGAAACGGTGACACAGATCACCCATCCCCGTCGACGAACCAGACGCTCCCGCCGTCCATCTCGGATCCCGATGGTCTCTCAGGGCTGTTTTAAGATTCGTGACCGCTGCGTGCAGCGAGTACCCCCGGCGTGTCCCCACGCCGGGGGGGGCGGCCTGAGGACAGGCCGCCCCTACCAGGTGTGCGCGGAGGCGTGGGCTTCCGAGACGCGGCGCCAGATCTTGAAACAGCCCTGATGGTCTCTGGGTGCGGCTTGACAAGAAGCTGAATTCGGTCTTTATTGTGGTCTGTGGTCGCCGGAGGACTATGTCATGTTGCTGTCTGATTCCGTGAAACCCATCAGCTTTGTCAAGGCTCATGCCTCCGAGGTCATTCGCGGTGTGGTGGAGAATGGCCAGCCTGTCGTGGTGACGCTGAACGGTGAGGCGAAAGTCGTCATCGAGGATGTTCGTGAGTATGAGCGGCAGCAGGAGACATTGGCCCTCTTGAAGCTCATCGCACTCGGGAAGAAAGACATCCGAATGGGAAGAGTCAAACCGATGCGCGCAGCGTTCGTGGCTGTCGATGAACGGATCGCCCTGGATCGCCGGGAACAGGATCGATGCAATACAGGGTGCTGATGACACAGGGGGCCGAGGACGACCTCGTCGCACTGTGGTCCCATCTTGCCGCCGACAAGTCGCTCTCCGACGCCGACTACGTCCTTGGGAAGATCAAGGCCGCTATCGAGTCGCTCGGCCGGAGTCCGGCACGCGGGCATGTTCCCCCCGAACTGGATCGAATCGCCGTGCACGACTACCTGCAGATTCACTTCAAACCGTACCGTGTGGTCTACCAGATCCGTGACAGGGCCGTGTACGTCTACTGCGTCCTGGACGGGCGGCGGGATCTCCAAGTACTGCTACGTCAACGACTCCTGCGCTGACACCGGCGGCCCTGAAGCCGCCCAGTTGCCTGTGGTGCCAGTGAACGACCGGCTCCCGGTGCGGCGTCGCCTTTCCGGCGATTACCCCGGTCGGATCAGCACCTGCAGCGACTCCCGGTAAAACAGGCTGGCAGTGGCGCCGGTCAGCAGGCACGCCAGGTTGGCGGCCACCAACGCGCGCAGCCCGAGTCGGCTCAGCAACGGCAGGCGCGACGGCGCCAGGGCCGCGGCGCCGCCCACAAAGATGGCCATGGACGCAACATGCGCGAACCCGCAGAGCACATACGTTGCGACTAGCACGGACCGTGGGCTCAGGGCGCCCTGCTGGATCAGGTGCTGGAGCGAGAAATAGGCCGAGACTTCGGTCAGGACCAGCCGTTCGCCGAACAGTTTCGCCAGCGGCATGGCTTCGCCGGCGGGGACGCCCAGGGCCAGGGTGAACGGGTAGAACACATACCCGAGCAGGCCCTGTACAGTCCAGTCGAGCGGGACCGGCAGGACACGGTTGGGCAGCGCGCCAACGGTCGTCAGGATGAGGTTCAGCAGCGAGACGAGCCCGATGAACGCGATCAGGGCGGCGCAAATGCCCAGGAGCATTTTCAGGCCTTCGTTGGCACCGTTGAGGATGCTCTCGACGACGTTGGTCGCGGGCGTGTATTCGGGGGCCACGACCCGGCCGAGCGTCAGCGGTTCCTCCGTTTCCGGGCACATGAGCTTGGCGATGCAGACGGCGGCAGGAGCACTGATGAGTGACGCCGAGATCAGGTGCACAGCGATCTGAGGGAACACGTCCTTCAGCGCCATGACGTAAAGGGCGAGCACGGACGAGGCAATGGTACACATGCCGACCGTGAGCAGGAGAAAGAGTTCGGACTTCGTCATCTTCTCCAGGTACGGTCGAACCGTGAGGGCTGACTCGACACCGACGAAAATGTTACTCGCGGCGACCAACGCCTCGGCGCCGCTGATGCCGAACAGGCGGCAGAACGTCCGGGCGAACAGCAGGATGATTTTCTGCATGACCCCAAGGTGATAAAGGAGCGACACGAGCGCCGCGAAGAAGATGATCAGTGGCAGGGCCTGGATGGCAAGCACGAATTTGCCGCCTGACGGGTCGGCCAGGTGCCCGAACAGGAACGCGATGCCGTCATCGGCGCAGTCCAGGACCCGCAGCACGGCGCGGTTGCAAAGGTCCAGAACCGCGCACTTGGCCGGGGCGAGGAAGAACACGGCGGCGATCGCAAGCGTGAGTGCCAAGGCCGCGAGCGGCGTGCGCCACTGGATCTTGCGGCGGTCGGAGGACAGCAGTGCGGCGACAGCCAGAATCAGTACGATTCCCAAAAGAGCGACGAGGTTCAGCAACGGAGTGCTCCCGTTCGTGTGCCCATCAGGTCTTTCGCCGCATCGCTCTGCCCGAGCACGACCGGCACTGCGGACGTACTTTACCCGACCGACGGCAATCTTTCATTCCCAAGGGATAACTCATGGTACCGCGTCAGCGCTTCCCGACCGGCGGACCGGCCGATCATAGGTTGGTGCTACTCGCGCCGGCTCGCGCCGCCGCGGGTCTTGCGCCCGCGGGCGCCGATTGGGGGAAGGAGGGCGGACGCCCCGCCCTTTTCTTCCAATCGCCGGCTGGTCCGGGTTCGAGGTGTGGCGACCGGCTCGACGCGGGCCCTACTTCAGCCCCCATTTGGCGTTGAGATAATCCTCTATGGCCAGGGCCTCGTCAAAGCGCAGAGCGCGGTCGTAGACCAGCACCTCGGCGATGTCACCCACCAGGAAATGCCCCGGTGCCGACGTTTCGCCGAACACGGTCACATGCTCCAACGTCAGACCGGTCGTGCTCTGGGTCATGAAGATCTGCGCCGGAAAGGGCGACACCACCGGCGCACGCGGCCGCAGGATGATCCAGTTGGGCGGCGTCCACTCCTTGCCTTGACCGCTCCAGGCGCCCAGAATACGCTGCCACTGACTCGCGCCCGTCTCCTGCGCCTGTGCCTGCGCGACCACGAACGCCGTCAGGGGACCAGCCTGTGCACGCAATGTCCCAACCACGGCGCGCCCCTTGCCACTCGAGCGCACCACCGGCCGGCCGTTCATGGCAGCAGGCACGAGGATCAGCCCGTCCTCGGCTGTTGCATGGTGGTTCTGCCCTGACTGGTCCAACCAGCGCGTCAGCTGTCCGGCAGCATCGCTCTCCACCCCGCTCGGGGCCGCGGCATCGAGCCAGAGCAGCAACCCATCGCGGACCATGGTCGTTTCAGTCACCGGCGGCTGGGGTGAAAACGCAAGGTCAAGTTCCGTGCGGGGTTCGCACCAGTCCGCACCCGGCCGCCACGCCGTGCCACCGTACTCGTACGCCCCCAGGTCGGGAGCGGCACCCACGAATCCGTCAGTGATCCCGTTCACCGGCACGCCCGCGTCGATCGCCATCGAGCCGGCTGTAGGCACGGCGCTGGCGTCAATGGCGCCGAACCCGTTGTGGTGCACCTCCGGACCAAGTTCGCCCTGCACGAACACCGTCGGGTCCGTCGGCTTGTGGCTCACCAGAACGAGATTATTGAGAATGCGCGTGCCCTTCTGCGTCGGCACATGCTTCTCGAACGTGAAAATGCCGAACGGTTGCGTGCAGCCAATGATCGTGTTGTTGCACAGCAGGTGGTTCATGGCGTCGCTGTTCGTGCGGATGCCGGTCGCGGAGCAGTTCCACACCACGTTGTGGTGCACCGTGAAGTTGCGCGAGAAGTTATCCAGGTAGATGCCGCTGGTGTGCTCGCTCAGGTTGTCGTGGACCCAGTTCCAGGCAATCACACTGCCTGCGCCGTCCGTGTCAAAGCAGTAGGTCGCGCCGGAGTCGCTGTTCAGCATGTTCGCGTGGTGAATGTCGTTGAACTCGATCCGGACCCGCTTCGAACCGCCCAGCCCCACAATGTCGCGGCCGCCGCGGAAGATGGAGCAGTGCGTAACGACTGCGTCCTCGGAACGCTTCATGTCGAGCGTCGCCGCCACGCTGCCGCTGTAGTCGGCGTCACGGATGATGCAGTTTTCGAAACGGTTGCCCTTGCCGCCGATGCGCAACGCCGTACCCGCGGAGTACGCCACCAGGCAATGCCGCCACGTATTGTTCTCGCCGGTGACCACGGTCCGGGGCGCCGGGACCTTGTACATGTCCGTCTCGCGGAAATGCTCGGTGTACGTGAGCCGACAGTCGTCGAGGAGGCAGTTCCGTGCCTCCGTCATGTCCACCGTGGCCGCCTCGATGTTCAGCCCGCACAACTCAATGTAGGAGAGCTTGCTGAGATCAAACGCAAGCGGCCGCTGCTTGACTTCCACCGTGTGCGTCGCGGGCGAGGCCCCGTCCGGCACCCAGAGGTACAGGACACGTGCCGCCGTGTCATAGAACCACTCCCCGGGCGCGTCCAGCCCCGCCAGACTCCCGAACAGGATGTAGGGGTTGCCCGCCCGCGGTTTGAACGGGTCTTCAGAGTGGAATGCGTCCTTCTTTTCCATCTCCATCGTCCGGTCGAAACGAAAGCCCTGCCCCGGGCAGTACTCCACGATGCGGCGCGTCGCATTGGTCCACTGCGACCCAGGCCAGAGCAGGACAAAGCCGCCGTTCCAGTCGCCCGGCGGCAGGTTCGGGTCCGCGAGCTGTTCATACCCCGTCCCCGTGCCGGCGGCGGCGCGCTGCATGACCATGATGTCGTCCAGCGGCGTGTTGGGCCAGCGCGCCTCCATCATCATCCGCCCGTCGATGAACAACTGCTCCACCGGCAACTCGACCGCAGCCTTGTGGATGTTGCCCTGATGCACCGACCACGCGCCGGTCAGTACGTCAGCGCCGGAGACCACGACGCGCTCTCCGGGCACGGCCGCAAACCGAATGGGCCGGTCCGGTTCGCCGGATACGACCGGCCGCACGGTCTCGCGGTACGCGCCGCCGCCAATGACACACGTGTCGCCCGGCTTCAAGACCGCCGCCGCCTGACTCAGCGTCCGGAACGGCTGCTCCAGCGCCCCGGTCCCGCCGTCCGCCGCATTCGCCCGGACGCAGACATCAGCCGCCCCCGCCCACACCGCACCCAGCACCGCCATCGCAGACACAAGACCCGTTAGCCGCATTCTCATGAAATGGACCTTTCATCGACCGTTGCTGATCGGAAACGGCACAAACCCCGCGAACAAATGGACATGCCATAGATGAACATGCCCCGCGCCGCGCCTCAGAATCCAGACCGCGTGAACGCGGAACTACAAACCTACGCCTCTCCAGTTTCGAGGGTTTTCCCGTCCGACGGGGCCCTCGCCGCCAGTGATTACGTCCGTTCCGTCCGTTCCCGCTCCCTCTCGCTCTCTACCGCCTCAGCGCAACCGTAGCCTTCCCGGTGACACCGGTCGCCGCGTCGCGGACGTTGATGGTCCACGTGCCTTCGAGGTCGTTAAGTGCGAACGGGATATCAAACGAGCCCTTGCCGCCGGGCAAGGCGACGTTGCAGGTGTAGCAGTCCGACTCCGTGCCGTCCGGGCGCACGACCGACGCCCGCACCGCGTGCCGGCTCGGCGTCCCCTGCCCCGCCTGTACCGCCAGCGCCACGGTCACGCGCGCGCCGGGCTTCACGGCGGCGATCGACGGCGTGACTTGCACGCCGGTCACGGCGTACGGCAGCAACGCGAACAGGTCGGCGATACGGTTGGCCGGCTCGGACTTGACGCTCTCCACTTCGCCGAGGTACTTGCCGGCGAGTGTGTCGTAGACGTGCGCCTTGCGTCCAAGGCTGAGCGTCCACGCCGCGCTCTTTTCCGCCGGGCGCACGTACCCGACGTAGAGGTTCGCGGCCTCCTTCTGCCGGTAGATCTGCAACCGCAGGTCGCCCGGCTCGACATCGATCGGACGCTTGAGCCGCGCCCAGCCGCCCAACCGCGCCACAATGCCACGGTAGAAGTCGCCGCCCGGCTCCTTGCGAAGTCCGCTGTATTTCGACAACTCCAGATTCAAATAACAGGTCTTGCCCTCGCCGAGTTGGTTGATGACCGCGAACGGCACGTTCTCAACCACGCCCAGGGCCTGGCCGCCGTCGAGCTGGACATTCCCTTCCGGCAACGTCGTGGTCGTGGAGAGCAACAACAGATCCAACCCGCCGTCCGTGCTCTTCGCAAACCGAACCTCGCCGGACGGGCCCGGCTGGTTGAACCCCGAGTGACGAATGCCGAAGAGCGAGTCGAGCATCCCCGGTTCCGCGAGCCGGCAATGCCCATCGAGAATGCCGCCGTGAATGTCCGCAAGCACCACGCCGCCCGCCTTGACGAACTCGCGAATCTGAATCGCCTGCGTCGTGCTCACCGAGGAGATCATGGGCAGGACCAGGACCTTGTACCGGTCCGGCGTGATTTCACCGCTGTCGAGTTGCGTGGATGAGACGAACTTCGGGCTGAACCCGAGGTCGTGGAACGCGTCGAACCACGCCTGATGCGAGTGCCACCACTCGCGGTTCAGCAGGTACGCGCCCTGGATCGAGCGCTGCGAGTACAGGATCGCGATGGGATCGAACTCCGGCGCGACACCGCTCCAGAGCTTGCCGAGCCCCTTGCGCATCGGCTCGGTCGCCGCCGAGGCGGCCGCGGCCGACTTGGTGTAGGTGAAGTCCAGGTTGAAGAATGAGCGCAATGCGAAGTAGCTCGTACCCATGCTCCCGCTCAGGAAGCAGTGCCACGTCGAGACCTGGCTCGAGTCCGTGCCGCCGTAACCGGTCGACCAGTTCGCCTTCGGCATGCTCGGGTTGAACGCCGGCATGATGTTCTCCTGGCCCTGGTAGTAGTACGGCTGCATGTAGGTGAAGATCTGCATGAACCGGCTCCAGTCGCAGCCGTTGTAGGCAGTCGGCGCCTGCGTGCCGGACAGGCCCGTCAGGCAGTTCGGCGACACCTCGCGCACGGTGCGGATCAGGGTGGCGTAGAAGTTGGCGTATGACTCTTCCATGAACGTACGGTGATCCGACCATGAGGCGCAGTTGCCGCGCTCCTTCGCTTCGGTCGCCGTCAACGGCACGACCTCGTCCCAGGCGCGGTAGCTCGTGCCCCACTCCACATTCAGCGACTCGAGCGTGCCGTACTGGCCTGCCAGCCACTGCCGGAACTCGCGCAACGCGAACGGCGAGAAGTCGTAGTCGAACACCGGAATCCGCCCGATCACCGACTGCTCGTCGCCCCACATCCAGGCGAGCGGGCAGAACGGCTGGAACATGGCGGCCTTCTTCCGCACCTTCTCCACGGTCTCGGTCAGGTACGCCGTGTCGGACAGCGACGGTTTGCGCTCCAGGTACTTCTTGTCGCCGGTCTTCTGGTAATTGGCGCGGTCCTCTTCGTAACCGTCGGGGTAACCGCCCCACATGCCAACTTCCATGAGCCGGAACCCGGCGCGCAGGGACGATTCGTGCTCGTTGCGCACGTCGTCCGCCCCCGTCCAGTTGCTGTTCGCGTACAGCACGCTGATGCCGGCCTGGCGCGCCAACCGCGCCTTGGTCGGGATCAGGTAGCCCTGATCGTACCCACCCATCGCGCCCCACGGAATGATCTCGTAGTCGTCCCAGACGCCGGAGACGTAGTGATCCGGGAGCGTCACAACGTCGACGTCGGCCCGGTCTATGACCCGGTCCTTGTCTCTCAGCGCGGCGCGGATGTAGGCCACCGTCGCCAGCGGCCGGTCAATGGGCAGCGTAACCTTGACCTGCGACTTGGCGCCGGCCGGCACGGGAAACTCTTTCACCAGCAGGTCCCGGTCCAGACTGTCGGTCAGCGTCGCAACCAGGGTCATGCCTTCGGTGGCATTGGCGATCTCCGCATCGACCACGACTTCGTCGCCCGTCTTGTAGGACTTGGCCTCGTCCGGGAGTCGGAAGCTTGCGATGTTCGCAACTCCTGTCACCTCGAACACAATGCTACCCCACGCCGTTGACTTGCCCTGACAGCGCAGGATTGCGTCCACGAAGTAGATCCCGATCGGCAGTGCGGAATCCGCAACGAACTGCGCCTGCGCCTTGCCATCCTTCGGACTGAGTTCGAACGCCTGGCGTTTCACGTCGCGCCAGGTCTCGTCGCGCAGCACGCACTCCAGCGTCGACGCCCCCAGGCCGGCCGCTTCCGGACCGGCGACGGACACGCTCACGGCCACGGTGCCCTGCCCGAACACCGGCGCCGCCGGCTCGACCTTCTGCTCCAGGACCACGCCCGATTCGTAATGCCCCGCCCAGAGCATCGCCTTCATGAGCATGGAGAACTCGTACTCCCAGTAGGCGAACCGCTCCTTCGGCGAACGGATGTACGGTGTCAGGCAGTCGCCGTGCCCGTGGTACCGCGAACTACGGTAGTTGAAGACGACCGTACGCTGCCCGACCGCCTCGCGCAGGAACCCGAGCGGCGCCGTCGTCTTCGCGTCCGCGGTGGCCGCCGTCATGAACACCTCGCCGCCCGCGGGTTGGAAGCCCTGCAGCCCGGTCGGCGGGAGCGCACTGATGGGCACGCCCTGCGTGATGGGGTTGTCCTTCTCGACGCGCCACTTCATATCGCTGCCACGGCGCACGACGGCCTTCAGGTCGAGCGGCAGGCTGGACCACACGTCGTTCTCCGGGAAGTTCCCCGGCGCGACGTACACCAAGCCGACGCCCTTGTCGAGTTGCGCCTTGAGCAGGCCCGGCAGTTCCTTGTCCAGCGGCTTCCAGTTCAGGCCGCTGATGAGAATCACCGCGTAGCCGCTCTTCTGCAGGTACTTCTTCAGCGTGTCGTTGAGTATGTCCGGGGTGATCTTACCGTAGGCGTCGCCGACGTAGGCCGGCGTGCCGAAGTCGATCAGCGGTGCGTCGAAGTCCAGGTCCAGGCGCTGTGCCAGTTCCGAGACCTCGCGGGCGTTCTCGTTGTGGACCAGGATCAGCGCCTTGAGCTTGCCCTTGACGTACGGCTTGGCCCAAGGCACGTGCGGCGTGACGACCGTGTCGGTCCACGGCACCTCCACATCCTCGCTCTTGTAGGTGAGCTTGCCGAACCGGTCGGTCGGGTCGCCAATACGCTCCGCCTCGGGGGTGAGCGTGTACGTCTGGTCTGACTTGCCGACCGTGCACGGCTTCTCCGCCTCGACCAGCACGGACTTGCCGTCCGAAACCTGCAGGCGGATGACGTACAGGCCGTCCGCGTCCGGCGTGAAGGACGCCGACACGACCGCCGGCCTGCCCGGCGCGCCCGCCACGTCCTGCGCGCCGAATTCCTTCCAGATCAGGTCCGGGAGTTTGCGCCAGGCCCAGGTCGCCCTGCCGCTCGCCATGGGCGCCGCCAGCACGATCTTGCCCTCGAGCTTGACGGCCGCACCAGCCTGGCCGGTCGCGGGCACGGCCAGCGCCGCCGCACCGCCATCCCCGACGCCCGCCACCTCGTCGAGCCCCTGGAACGGCAACAGCACCACGTCCGTATCGAGGCTTCCGGCGTTCTTGATTTCCTCGTTGCGGAACATCCACTCGAGCGTGGCGAGGTTCGCACCGAACCACTGGTAGAAGCACATCACGCGCCGGTACTCCATGCGCGTCGCCAACCCCGCCCCGCCCTGCGTGACCGCCGCCATCCACCCGCGCGCCGGGTTGTACTCCCAGTACTCGTCCGGCGGCATGGCCGGGTCGTACGCGAGCTTTTTCAGACCGGATTCGACCGGGTAGAAGTAGTCGACCTTCTTGCCCGGCACCGCGATCGAGCCATGGAACCAGAGTCCGACCGTCTTGGCGCTCATCGCGTCGTTGCTGACTTCGAAGGCGTAGCGGATCCGGACCGCCGCGGAGTCGCGCGTCAGAGTGACCGTCTTGCGGAACGTCATGAACTGGTAGTCGCCCGTCTTGCCCTGCCCGCGCAGTTCCAGCGCGACCTTGTCCGGGGTCTCGGACGTCACCGTCGGCACGTACGCCGAGTTCAGCCAGTCGCTCTTCGAGTACGGCACCTGCCAGACGTGGTCTTCGAACAGCCCGCCGCCCGCCTTGGGCGTGGTCCACTCGAGCGCGGCCGCCTTGTCGAACAAGCTCGTACACACGCCGCCGCGCGACGGCACGAACGTCAACCTGACAAACGCGTTCTCGAGCGTGAACTCCGCCACCCCGTCCACCGCGCGCTTGCTGATCTTGCAGCCGTCGTCGGCCGCGAACAGTGCCGCCGACACCAGGCATGCGAACCCCGCAACTACCGCACTGACCAGGGATTTTCTCATGTTCCAGCACCTCTCCTTGTGTACGCCATCAGGATGCGCACGTAGAGACACCGTCAAACTGCCACGTCGGCCCAAACGGCGGCGCATCCGCGGCTCGTAGCCCCTCCGTCAGGACGTGTCGATTTGGCCACCTCAAATGCGCAGCCACGCCCAAAGTGGCCGGACCGGCTCCGGCTTCGTGCAAGCACTTCGCCGGGACACGTCGGTCCGGTATGCGGGAGCGAGCCGCTCCCGCCACTCTGGGAGGCCTGCTGCCGCACTAGATCGACACGCCCGTCAGGCGGTCTGAGCATCCCGTCGCCACACGCACCCGGACCGCGTGCACGCGGGACTACGAACCTTGCCGTGTCGCACTCGCCGACGAGTCTGCCGCCGCAGGCCATTCTCCTCTTCCTCCGCCGCTGCGGCGGACGGCTCCGCCTCGGGAATCGGGAGGGTTGACCGCGGCAGGCGGTCAACCCTCCCGATTCCCGAGGCAACACCGAGGGGTTCCAAGGGGGGTCAACGACGCCCCTTGGCCGGGGGCGTGGGGCGGGAAGCCCCCACACTCCCCCTCACTTCACCTCGACACGCACCGCGCCGCTGTCGGGGCCTTCGTTGCCGGCGAAATCGACGGCGCGCACGGCGTAGAAGTACTCGCCGTTGTGCGCGAATGCCGTGTCGGTCGCCGCCGCGTTCGTCGTCACCTCGATCAAGTGCCGCTGGTCGCATGCGAACTCCGCATGCAGGCCGCGGTACACCCGGTACTCGCGCACCCCGCCCAGTGCGAACGGCGCGCTCCATGCCACCGTCGCCAGGTCACCGTTGAACGACGCAGTCACGCCCGGCACCGATTGCGGCGGCTCGATCTTCGCACCGCTCCCGATCACGATGTTGTCCACATCGTAGTAGACCGGCGCCCGCGACGGGTTATCGACAAAAAAGCTCAGCCGCGGAATGAGCGTGTCCGGGCTCACCCCGAGCCAGCGCACCTGCAACCAACATGTCGCCCACGCCCCGTCCTTCGGCAGTTCGAACGCCTTCGAGACGTTCTTCTTCTGCTTGTCGTCCGCCAGCATGAACTTGATGCTGCCGCCCTGCGGAATCCGCGCCGAGAATCCGACCCAGGTGTTCTCACCGGCTAAGAACGGCAAGCTTGTGTTGACGCCGACCCACTTGTCCGGGTGCGGCCCCACGCGCAGGAAGCCTTTGCTCCCCATCGCGCCGTCCCCGGCGTTGAGCGCAATCGGCGCGCCCTGGTACCCCGACCAGCCCGCCGCCGCTTCCGGCCCCTCGAAGTCGTACGCGGCATGGACGCCGACGAACGGGGCATTGTCCGGCGCGCCCTCGAAGAGCATCACCCGCTCAACGGCACCCTTGACCTTTGGCCCAAACCGCAACGCGGTCACACGAAAGCCTTCCGGCAAGGCTTTCTCGTTCACCGACGCATAGCCGCCATCGATCGCGAGCCGCGCGGTCCGGTCCTTGTCCCACTGCACATCGATCCGGTGCCAGCGCTCCGGGTAATGCGGCGTTGGCAGGCCCCACTTGGCTTGCGCCTGCTTGCCATCGGCACCCGGCCATTTCAGGTGGAAATAGTCGACGTTCTTGCTCTCGTAGTACGCCACGGTCAGCCCCGAGAGGTCGAGCAGCGTTCCCGCACTGACCCCGTCCGGCCGGAACCAGAACCGGACCGCGCCCGCCGTCCGCTCAGCCGCGGGCAGTGCGATGTCCTTCTGCTCTTCCGGCGCGAGCTGCAGTTGACCTTCGAGCACCACGGCCGGCACCTGCGCCAACGCGATCCCGACACTCAATCCGCACGTAAGGGTAGTGGTAACCCACACCATCCGCGCTGTCCGTGCGAGGAGCCCACGCACACGCCGCTCGTAGTGGTGTCGCAAGCCCGGCGGACGGCCGCCGGGCAAGACACCATCCCCGTACCCGACGCTGCACGCCGGTTGGGCTCTTGGCGCTGCACTGCGTTGCGCGCACTGCGAGCCCACTACGAACGAGCGTGTCCTGGAGCAAATGGCAAGGCGTTCGCCATCTGTCGAGTCGGCTGTCGAGGTCGAAACCGATTGCGGGTCGCGCATAGCTCACGTCCGGATAATGGGTGGCGACGGATGTCCGGGCATCGGCCCCCTTCGCAGGACCAAAGGTAGTACTGGCCACGCAGGTCGTCAACCAGAAAGGACTGCGGTCCGCAGCACAAGCTGTCAAGCGCTAGCCGGCGGCGCCTGGCTCGCCAGAGCCTCAAACGCGCGCCAGTTGCGGATGGTAATCTCGATGATGTCGCGATGGGAAAGCTGACCGCCGAAGCGGCCCTTCTCAATGCTGTCGCCCGGGCCCAGCACACCTTCAAAGACGACCGGACCGGGGAAGTTGATCTCGTTCAGTGCCCGACAGGCATCATGCCAGTCGATGGTGCCCAGGCCCGGCGGGATATGCTGGTCAAAAAAGACGCCGTTCCGGCACCCGACATTGTCGTGGAAATGCGTATCGCGCAACAACGATCCGGCAGTCCGGATTTCGTCGCCGACCGACTTCCCCGCCAGGTGCGCATGGCCCGAGTCCAGCAGAATGCCGACGTTCGGCGCATCCGCAGCGCGGATGATATCCATGTACCCGGCGACAGACTGGGAGTGGACGCTGTGCCAGATGTTTTCGACGACAATGTCAAGCCCCAGTTCGCACGCCGCCGCGGCCAGGTCTCGCAACGCCTTGGCGTAACGCGCGACAAACGCGTCCCAGCCGACCGCCGCAATCGCCGTGTCGATCTGCTCGGCAGTGACGTCCCGCATCCAGCAGGCGTGGTAGACCACCGTCTTGCCGCCCAAGACGGCAAGCCGCTGCAGGTCCCGCACGTGCGCCGTCATCAGATCGGCGGGCATGTCGCTGTCGGCGCGGGCCAGAAGCGACAGCATTCCGTGCATCGAGTACACGCTCAGGCCGAAGTCGCGGCAGTCCCGGAGAAACGCATCGACCGCCGGCCGATCCTTATCGACCTGCCAGGGAAAGCCGTCCGTGCCGATGCGGCGGACGCCCGCCTCTGCCAGGAGCTTCATGATCGCACGCCGGTCCGGTCCGCACGGGTTCAGGTAGAAAGCCAACTCTCGTGTCTTCACCGCAACGCCTCCGTTCCAAGTCTCGGGGCTCACCCGAGGACCCTTTGCACTCGTGCCGCGCGGTATGGCAGACGCGACAGCGGCTCCCGGGCGGCAGACCGCCCGACCATGTGTTGGTTCTTCTCGCTTCCGTCCCGGACGCTCTGGCAAAGTGGCGGGAGCGGCTCGCTCCCGCAGGCGCCGGAGCGAGCCGCTCCCGCCACTCTATCGCGGCCTGCGAGTGACAAACGGGAGTCCAAGGCATACATGCAGGCCGCGCGGTTCACGACAGGTTCCCTGGCGAGCCCTTTTCCGGCTCGTGGTTGACCAGCGTGCACAGGTGCTGGGCGTGGCGCAGTTCCTCCATGGCGAGCCAGCGCAGGGTGTCGCGCGCGCCGTGCAGCGGCGCAATCCGCGCCAGGGCTACGTAGAATGCCGCCGCCGCTTCCTGGCGCCGGATGCTGTCCCGGATCGGATCGACCGCCGAGACGCCAGCCTGCAACTCAGCCAGCATGTCACGAGTCGAGGCGTCCAGTTCCGGCCCGGCCGGGGCTACGTCGGGAGTGGAAGGTGGAGGCTGAAGCGCGGCGGCAGGCGTGAGTTCCCCACACAGGGCGGACAGAGACTTGGCGTGAGCTTCGTCTTCCTTGGCCATGGCCAGGAGTCCGTCCCGCAGTGCGGGGTTCGCAGCCTTGGCTGCCTGGTCGCGCAGCGCCTGCGTCAGGTCTTCCTCGAACCGGACCGCCTGACGGAGAATGAAGTCCGAGAGCAAGTTCCGGTCCGGCGCCAGCGCGGGCACGGCCGAGGACGGCGCCGCCTCGCCAGGCGCGGGTTGCACCGCCGTCGCCTTCCGCGCCTGGTTCACCAGTAGGATTACGCCTACGGTGATGAACATGACCGCCGAGACGATGTGCAGGATTCGCTCCGGCACGACGCGCGCCAGCGCCGCGCCCGCCACCACGGCAATCGCCGAGGCGGCCACCAGCGCCAGGCTCGTGCCGAGGAACACCGACCACGGACTGCGGCTCGACGCGGAGAACGCCAGCGCCGTCAATTGCGTCTTGTCGCCCAGTTCCGCCAGGAACACCAACCCGAAACTTGCCAACAGAATCTTCACGTCCATATTTTGGTCTCCATATACCCCGTTCTTCATCGCGTCTCAGGTTCCTCCACGCGGAGGCAACCGGGGGCTCCCGGGGCGCCACGAATCTAACCAGCATTCACAGAGAGGTCAAGCGCCGATGGATGCGTTCAAAGAACTGAGTCCCGTGTGGCAGGCGCTGGTCGGCACCGGCTTCACGTGGTTCGTCACTGCACTGGGCGCGGCGATGGTCTTCTTCTTCAAGGAGATCAACCGCAAGGCGCTGGACGGCATGCTCGGGTTTGCCGCCGGCGTCATGATCGCGGCCAGTTACTGGTCGCTGCTGGCGCCCGCCATCGCAATGTCCGAAGGCGGCCCGCTTCCCTCGTGGGTCCCGGCCACTTGCGGGTTCCTGGCCGGCGGCGTGTTCCTGCGCGTGGTCGATGCATTCCTGCCGCACCTGCACCTCAACTTCCCGACCGCGCAGGCGGAAGGGATCAAGACGTCGTGGGAGCGCAGCATCCTGCTCGTCCTGGCCATTACCCTGCACAACATCCCGGAAGGCCTGGCGGTCGGCGTTGCGTTCGGCGCCGCCGCGGTCGGACACCCCGACGCGACGCTGGCAGCGGCCGTGGCGCTGGCCATCGGCATCGGCCTGCAGAACTTCCCCGAAGGCGCCGCCGTGTCCGTACCGCTGCGGCGCGAGGGCCTGCCGCGCCTCAAGTGCTTCTGGTACGGACAGCTCTCCGGTGTCGTCGAACCGATCGCCGGCGTACTCGGCGCCGCGCTCGTGGTCGTGGTCCAGCCCCTGCTGCCCTACGCGCTGGCCTTTGCCGCCGGCGCCATGATCTACGTCGTCGTCGAGGAACTCATCCCCGAATCGCAGCAGGGCGGCAATACCGACTTCGCCACGCTCGGCACCATGCTCGGGTTCGCCGTCATGATGACCCTCGACGTGGCGCTGGGGTGAGAAGAGGCAGGGTGGAAGGTGGACCGAACGGCAGTGGCGCGGGACCTCCGGGACCGCAGCAGGGTGCTCGGGGCCGTCCCGGCCGGGCCCCTTGCTCCGCGTTCGCCCACCTTCCATCCTCAACCGCACCCGTCTCCTATCTCGCCCCGCCTTCGCTCGCGCGCTGGCCCGCCCGCGCTTGAAAAACCGGCCCCGAAACGGATATTGTTGAGCTCGGACACCGCCGGCAGCTTGGGCTGGTCCACCAGCCCCCTGCCACCGGATGCAAACAGCGGACACACGCTACCTCTGCGGACTCGGCATGATCAAGTGGTTCAAGCAGTATGGCGCCATCGGCCGGAACGCCTTTGTGGTGACACTGGGCAGTCCGTTCTCGCTCATTCTGCTGCTCAGCATGCTCGCGTTCCAGGCCCTGCTCGCGTGCCTGCCGTTCTTCAGCTTCGGTGAGCAGCTCCGTCTGATCCGGGACCAAAGCCTGGCGTTGTGCCTTATGGGCGGCTGTCTCGCCTGCGCGCTGGGCGCCGGCATGGTCCTGGCCGAGGACATCCGGCGCGGCGCCGCGCCGGTCGTGCTGAGCCGCCCCATCGGCAGCTTCTGCTTCATTGCCGGCACCTGGTCCGGACTGCTGGGCAGCGTGCTGGTGATCCACCTGACTGCCTCGGTTGGATGCCTCTGGCTAACGCAGATCACCGCGTCGGAATTCCACCTGGATGTGCCGCAATTGAGCCAGTTCGTGGGCGTGCTGCTCGTCGTCCTGGTCGGCATGGGCCTGAAACACTACTTCTTCGGCGGCAGCTTCGTGTGGCAAACGAATGTGGCGCTGTCGCTCGGGTTTCTCGTGGTCTTCCTCGCCAACGCCTTCCACCTGACCGGACCGCTGGCGGACACAGCGGCGCACCCGGTCGACTGGAAGACGGCCCAAGGCTGCCTGACGGTCTTCTTCGCGCTGGTCACCTTTTCGAGCATTATGACGTTCCTCGCCGTGCTCGCGGACGTGGGGCTGTTGCTCGGCCTGGCCGTGGTCGTGTTCTTTGGCGGTCTGCTCGCAGAGTACGTCATCCGCAGCCTGGCCGCGGCACCGTGGCTGACCACGGTACTGCGGAGCCTGGTCCCGAACTGGCAACTTTTCTGGGTCAACGACCGCCTGGCAGAGGGGCTGGCTGTATCCCCCGCTTATCTTCTGCACAGCGCCCTGCACGCGTTCCTGTACGCGGCGGCGGTCCTGATCATGGCCACGCTCGCATTCCAGTCCCGTGAACTTGAGAGCCGTGTGTAGGCAAGGACCCGTGAATCGAGAGTCCTAAGTCATGGAGTCACTGAGTCACTGCGTCATAGGTTTGCGGGACCGACGTCAACCCGCCAGACACCCATGAGACAACTGGCAACAGAGCGAGTCGCCGGACTGCTGGCCGGGCTGCATGCCCTGGCCGGCGCGCTGCTCTATGCCGCCGCCCGACACTGGGACGCAACCGCCTGCCTTGGGCTGGCCGGCATCAGTGGCGTGTTTGCTGGTATCGCGCTGCTGGCCCTGCTGCACGCCCGGACGCAACGCCTGGCGCGCGAAGAGGCGAAGTCCGGCGCGGGCGATGCACGCGGCACCGAGTTGTTCGACTCTGCCGAACGCCTGGCGCTGCTGGAGAAGTCGCGGGCCCTGCAACGGTTCGAGCGGTTCTTCAACCCTGCCGCAGTGCTGTTGGCCACCCTCGCCGAAGTTGCACTCGCCTGGGGACTGTGGACGGCCACGGGCCAGAACGTCACAGGGCCGACCACGGATAGCGCCGCGGCGCTCCTGCCGCTGGCCGTGTTCCTTCTTGTTCTGGCTGCCGTGTTCTTCCTGGTCGGACGGTTCGCCGCCGGCCTGTCACGCGACGACACGGAGCGGCTGCTGTGCGCCCCAGCCGGGAACAGCCTCGCAACCGCACTGCTGGCCTTCACCGCCGGCGGCGTGGTCCTGGCCGGGTACCTGCTGCGCGACGCGGAACTCCGGTTCCAGGTCCGGGCGGATTTGGCCCTGACCCGAACCCTTGCCGTACTGCTCGTCATCTCGGCACTGGACCGGCTTCTGAGCCTGCTGCTGCGGCTCTACCGCCCGCACGGCCGAACCGACGAGGACGGAGAGGCGCTCTACGCGAGCCGGTTGTCAGGCGGGCTAGTCCAGCCCGGCAGCGTCATCCACAGCATGTCCACGCTCTTGGACTACCAGTTCGGAGTCCGGATCTCTGAAAGCTGGTTCTGGCGTTTCGTGCACCGTGCACTGCTGCCGTTGGTCGCCCTGCAACTCGCCGTACTCCTGGGCCTGTCGTGCCTGGCCTTCGTCAACCCCGGCGAGGAAGCGCTGCTCGAAACGTTCGGTGCGCCGGCAACACAGAACCTGCAGCCTGGACTCCACTTCAAGATGCCGTGGCCAGTGCAGGCATTGCAGCGGGTGCGGACACACCGACTCCGCCAGTTCGTGGTCGGGGTGCAGGGAACCACCGGGACGGGCGCCGGACTGACCGATTTGTGGACCGATGTCCCCGAGCACCCGGAGCTGTTCCTCGCCGCCAGCACCGACACGACCCCGCCGCAGGACGCGGGCGTTGTGGTGTCCGACAAGGTACGCGGCGTGCCGTCGACCAACCTGCTCGCGACCAGCCTCCTGGTCCAGTACCGGATCAGCGACGTCCGCAAGTTTGTGTACGATCAGGCCAGCGCCGAGGAACTGCTCCGCAAGCAAACCCGGCGTTGTGCCCTGGCCTACTTCGCCAGCCACGACGGCTTGGACCTGCTGCGCCAGGACCGCGAGGCCATCGGCGCCACCCTGACCGCACAACTGCGCGAGGCGGCCGATGGGCTGGGGTTGGGAGTAGACGTGGTCTCGGTCGGGCTGCTGCGGCTGCAACCGCCGCCGCAAGTGGTCCCCGCCTTCCGCAAGGTCATCGAGGAACTGCAGAACCGCGAAAGCCGGGTCCTGGAGGCACAGCGTGACGCGGGGCGTATGCTCCCGGAATCCGAGGCCCGCGCCGCGGAACTGGTGGCAACGGCTCAGAGCGCCCGCGTCCGGCGCACCGCCATGGCCGGCGCCGTCGCCGACGTGTTCCGCACTCAGCGCGAGTCGTACCACCGCAGCCGCAACTTGTACACGCACTTCCTGTACTTCACGCGCCTGGAGAAGGGCCTGGCCCCTGTCCGCAAAGTCGTGGTGGCCACGGAAAACCGTAACCAGGTGTTGATCCTGGACTTCAAGAAAGAGCTGGTCCCCGAACTGCTCGACCTGTCCGCTCCGGTGCTGGAGGAGAAGCGCGGCCAATGAATGAACCCGTCAGGCATGGCAGGAACCTATGGATCAGCGGGGTGGCCGTCCTCTTCGGGGCCGCCTTGGTGACCGCGACCTGCGTGTTCCAGGTGCGCATCACGGAAGTGGCCATGGTTTCCACCCTCGGCCGCCCCGGCAAGCCCGTCTCCGAACCCGGCCTGTACGGCAAACTGCCCTGGCCGTTCCAGCGCGTCTACACCTTTGACAAGCGGGTGCAGCTTTTCGAGGGTCAGTACCGCGAGATCCTCACTAAGGACGGCTTGAACCTGGTCGCGCGGCTGTACATGGCCTGGCGCATCGAGGACCCGAGCCTGTTCTACGAGTGGGTCGGCTTCGATACGGCGGACAGCGCCCGCATTCTCAGCGGCCTGCTCGACAAACACTCCAGCGACGTGCTCGGCCAGCATGCCCTGGTCAGCCTGGTCTCGACCCGACCGCAGCAGGAGGAGTCGATCCGCGCCATCGAACAGGACATTCGCCAGCGCATCCAGGCGGAAGCGACCCGCTACGGCATCACGGTGCAGACGTTGGGCTTTGAACACCTCGGCCTGCCGGAAAGCGTCACGCAGGCGGTGTTCAGCCGCATGATCGCGGACCGCGAGCGCCTGGCCGAGAAGACCCGCTCCGAGGGTGAACGCGACGCCAAGCTGATCCGGACCGAAGCCGAACGCCTGCGCGCCGAAAAACTCAGCACTGCCGAGGCCGAAGCGGCCAGGATTCGCGGCGAAGCCGAGAGCGAGGCGCTGAAGCATTTCTCCGTCTTCGAGCAGGACCCCGAGTTCGCGCTGTTCCTCCGCAAACTCGAGGCCCTCGAACAAACGCTGAAGGACAAGACAACCATTGTGCTGGACCGGGACATTCCCCCGTACGACCTGCTGAGCCCGGGCAGCTTGAAAGACGCCGGCGGCCCGACACCGGCACCTAAGCCATAGGTCCCACACGTCGCATTCGTCCCATACGTCCCATAACCCCACTCATATGCCCGACGAGACCCAACAAGACAATGCCCGCGAACGCCAGGCCCGTGATGCCGGGGTGGAAGGCCTGCGTGCGCTCGGCGCGGCGGTGCAGGTGAGCATCCGCGTGCTGGTGGCCGTTCTCGGGCTGCTGCTGATCGTCAGCCTGCTCCAGTGCTACGTGGTGGTGAAGCAGCACCAGATCGGGATCGTGTACCGGTTCGGCAAGCCGCGGCAGGAACTGAAGCCAGGCCAGCACGCGCTGGTTCTTCCGCCCCCGTTCGAGGAATTCCGCGCCTACACGGTAACGCGGGAGAAGTCACTGGAGACCCGGGCGTTCCTGCCCGCCATCGACACCGCGACGACCGCGTCCGGGGCACAGCTCGACGCCGTGCTGCGGCCGGGCGTCGACGGGTATCTGCTGACCGGCGACCAGAACATCATCCACTGCGCCGCGACCCTATACTACTGGGTGTCCGACCCGGTGGCGTTCTACGAGCGGCAGGCGGACGGGGAAAAGATGCTCAAGACGCTCCTGAACCACACCCTTCTGCGGGCATCCGGGGCGCTCGGCGCCGAAGACACGCTCTTCAGCCTGCCGCGGTTCGCCGAACGCGTCACGTCCCTGCTGAAGGAGGAGATCCAGGCAAGCGGACTGGGCGCGGAAGTGAACCGCCTGGTCCTGAACTCGACACCGCCACGGCAGGCCAAGTCGGCGTTTGACGCGCACATCGCGGCCAGCCAGCGTGCGGACGAGGCGCGGAAGCAGGCGGAAGGCTACCGGGCCCGGC
Source organism: Lentisphaerae bacterium RIFOXYA12_64_32 (assembly GCA_001803235.1). Classification (GTDB taxonomy): domain Bacteria; phylum Verrucomicrobiota; class Lentisphaeria; order Oligosphaerales; family YB12-FULL-65-16; genus YB12-FULL-65-16. The sequence continues at coordinate 20,912 of MHBL01000458.1, read as the reverse complement.
TCGCGAACGAGACCGATGCCAGCGCCGACCAGGTCCTGGCCCTAGCCCGGTCGGAGAAGTCCGAACTGGAACGCAAATCGCAGACGCGGGCGACCACGTTCGAGCAGGTGCTGGTCGAGTACCGGAAGAACCCGCAGATTGTCCGGCGCGAACTGTACATGCAGACCCTGCGGCGCGTCGCTGAGAACGCCGACGAGACTTTTATCATCGAAGGAAAAGACGGCCGCGAAATCCGCATGCAACTCGGAAGCAACCCCAGCGCCGGCCGGAAGGCGAGACCGGAAGGCAAGACGCCATGAGCGAGGCGCCCGCCACCACCACGACAAGTCCAACCGCCCCGCCGGAACTGCGCGAGGCGTCGAACCGCCTGATCTGGGCGCTGGTCGGCGGCGTCTTCGTGCTGGATGCGTTCCTGGCCGGGCGGTTGATGGGCGACGACGGCATGGCCGGCATGGTCAGCGCCCTGATCGGCCTGCTGATCCTCCTGGTCCCCATGCTGCGGATCGTGCTTGACGACCTGCGCAGCGGGCAATTGCGCATGAACGAACTGGTCGTCCTGGCCGTGCTGGCCGGCGCGGCGCGCGGCGACTTCAAGACGGCCGGCATCATCGCGTTCATCATGCTCATCAGCCTGATCATCGAGTCGCGCACCGCCTCAGGCGCCCGTGCCTCGCTCGAAGCCTTGGCGCGACTCTCACCCGGACTGGCGCGGCGGCTGAACGCCGACGGAACAGAGGAGCGGATCGATCCGCAACAGTTGCGCCCGGGCGACACGGTGCGGGTGCGGCCGGGCGAAAACGTCCAGGCCGATGGCGAAATCCTGCGCGGCACGACCTCGCTGCAGGAGGCGACGATCACCGGCGAATCGCTGCCGGTCGACAAGGGCGCCGGCGCCACCGTGTTCGCCGGTACGGTGAACCTCACCGGCGCCATCGAATTCCGGGTCACGCGCGTCGGCAAGGACACCACCCTGGGCCGCGTTCGTGAACTGATTTTGACCGCCGAGAAGACGAAACTGCCGGTGGTGCGCCTGATCGACCAGTACGTGCACTACTACACGCCAGTGGTGCTGATCCTGGCCCTGATCGTCTGGTTCTTCACCCGCGACCTGGATCGCATCGTGGCCCTGTTCGTAGCGGCCTGCCCGATCGCGGTGGTGCTGGCCACACCCTCCGCCATGGTGGCGGCCCTGTCCGCCGCCGCCCGCGTCGGACTGCTCGTCAAGGACCTGAGCGACTTTGAACTCATGGCACGCATCAACGCATTCGTGTTCGACAAGACCGGAACGCTGACCGCCGGCCGGCTTTCCGTGGCGCGCCTGGCGCCGTGCACCGGGGTCGAGTCGTCCGAACTGTTGCGCCAAGCCGCCAGCGCCGAACAACAAAGCAACCACCCCGTGGCCCTGGCGGTCTGCGCCCTGGCCAAACGCGTCAACGTGACTCTGACCGCCCCGGACAACGTCCATGAGGAGCCTGGACGCGGCATTCGCGCCGTGTTCGCGGACGGTGAGGTCCGGGTCGGGAACATGGCATGGATGACGGCCGCCGGCGCTGACGCGGCGGTATTCCCCGGGGTCGCGGACGACGAAGTGGCCGGCATGAGCCTTCTGTTTGTCATGAGAGATGGCCAGCCGTTGGGCTGGATCGGGTTCCAGGACGAACCGCGCGCCAAGGCCAAGGCCTGTATCCGTCAACTCCGCGACCGCCGCGTGCCACGGTTGGCCCTGATCACCGGCGACCGCAAGGAGGTGGCACGCAAGGTGGCGTCCGAACTGGGCCTCGACGAGTGGCGCGGCGAGTGTGTCCCGTCCGACAAGGTCGACTATGTCGAGGCGGTGAAGAAGGACGGCTACCAAGTCGCGTTTGTCGGTGACGGCGTGAACGACGGGCCGGCCCTGGCCGCCAGTCACGTCGGCATCGCACTGGGCGCCGCCGGCAGCGACGTGGCCATCGGCAGCGCCTCCATCGCGCTGATGAACAACGAACTGGACCGACTGCCCTTCCTGGTCGACCTGGCCCGCACCGCTCGACGCGTGATCGTCGAAAACTTCTGCGTCGGCGGACTGCTGATCGCCGCCGGCATGGGCCTGAGCGCTGCCGGCATGCTCTCGCCGGTCCTGGCCGCCGTGCTCCAGGCCTGCGGCGCGGTCGGCGTCGTTCTGAACAGCGCCAGGTTGGTGCGCGAAGGCGAAACACTGCAGACGGAGGCGCGTTAGGAGTGTTCAGTGTTTGGACGCCAAAGATGCGTCCCCCCGACACCCGACACCCGACACCCGACACCCGACACCCGACACCCTAACACTGAACACTGGACTCCCGCATCCAAACAATGATCGACCCAACCGACAACAACCTGCTGATTGACGGCCGCAACCTCACCAAAGTCTTCAAGGACTTCTGGGGGCGCCCGACGGTCATTGCCGTTCACGATCTGGACATCACGGTCCGGACGGGCACCATCATGGGCCTGCTCGGCCCCAACGGCGCCGGCAAGACGACGCTGCTGAAGATGGCCCTCGGGCATCTGTACCCCACCAGCGGCACACTGGCCGTGTTCGGCCGCAGTCCACGCGACGTCGAAACCAAGAGTCGACTCGGATATCTCCCCGAACGCACCGCGTTCTATCGCACGCTCACGGCCGAGGAGGTCCTGCGTCTGTTCGGCGACATCCTCGGCCTGCCCCGCGACGAGACCGCACGGCGCACCGACCAACTCCTGGACATGGTCGGGCTGCAGGGCGCCAGGGACCGGCGCGTCGGCGGCTTCTCGCACGGCATGGGACGCCGACTCGGCCTCGCCCAGGCTCTTCTCAACGACCCTGACCTGCTCATTCTTGACGAACCCACCGCCGGCATGGACCCGATCGGCTGCCACGAAATGAAGAGCCTGATCCTGACCCTGGCGCGGCGCGGCAAGACGGTCGTGATGAGCAGCCACCTTCTGGCCGACGTGCAGGATGTGTGCGACACCATCATGATCATGTACGGCGGCACGGTGTGCCAGACCGGCCCGGTCAGCGAGTTGTTGGCTCGCAAGGACGAACTGGAGATCCGGGCGCCGCGGGTGTCCCCCAAAGCCCTGGCCGAGGCCAAGGCGGCGCTGGCGCGGGAAGCAGGCGTGGACCGAGTGCACGTGTCCACGCCGACGCGCTCACTGGAAGACTACTTCCTGGAAGTGATGCGGACCGCCCACGAGCAGAAGCAGGCGACCGCCGGGGCCCGCATGGGCACAGGTGTCGCCGCCTATCTGCAGCAAGACGTGGACCCGAAGGCGGTTCTGGAGCAACTCACGCACAGCCGGCAGGCGCCGGAACTGCCCGACGCCCCGACGGTGGATGCCGCCAGCATCGAAAAACTGACCCGGGCGCCCGAACGACAGCCTGACAAGCCCCCGACGGCTCGCCCCGACGAAAACGTCGACACCGATTATCTGAATCGGCTGACAAAGAACTGACCCGGCAGACCCACGAAGAACCCCGCGTGACATACTCGTGAAGCAAGTTTGGACCATCGCCAAGTCAACCTTCAGACTCCTGTTCCGCACCGGGACCGGCTGGGGCGTTCTGGCGTCGGTCGCCGCGGTGGCCGTGCTCATCTTCTTCAGTGCCTCCGGGGATGACGTACTGGTGAGCGAACTCCAGCTCAGGATTCGCTACGCCCTCGGCTTCTCCACCGTGCTGGTTTCCCTGAGTGCGCTGTTCCTGGCCTGCGTCTCGATCCGGCATGACATCGACAATAAGATTCTGCACGTGATCACAGCCGCGCCCATTCACCGCTACCGCGTCTGGCTCGGCAAGTGGCTGGGGCTGCTGCTGTTCTCGCTCTCGGGCTTCCTCACGGCCGCGGCGGCCATTGCCGTCTGCGCCACGGCTTTCACGGCGAACTGGAAACGGCCTGCGGACAATGCTTTTCTGGCCGAGCGGGTCTGGCGCTGTCACCGTGTGTGCAGGCCGGCACGCCCGTCACTGGCCGCGAGAGTGGAGGAGGAATACCGCCGTCGTGAACGCCAGGCACAGCTCCCGGCCGATCGGCCGGAGTGGCTGATCCGCAATGAACTGCTGCAGGAGATCCGGCGTCAGGAGCAGCACCTGCCGCCCGGCGAGTCCCGAACCTGGTCGTTCTGCCTCTGGCGCCGGCCAACCGGGACCGATCACGTGGTGTTGCGTTTCACTCTCTATGCCGAGGACGGCCGACAGGAGGTGAACGGGGTGTGGACGGTTCGGGCCGTCGACGGCCCCGGCACCTTCAGCAAGCAGGTCCGATTCTTCCCCTACTCCCACAACCGCGTGGCGGTCCCGGTCGAAGTGGTGCCGGAGTCCGGCCGTATCGAGGTGACGTTCACGGGTACGAATACACCGTACCTCATCGTGCCGCGAGAAGCGGGGGTGCTGGTCTCGTACGAGGAAGGCAACATGGTCTGGAACTTCGCGCGGCTCTTCGTGGCTATGGCGATGCACCTGGCGGTGGTTGTCGCCGTGGGGTTGACGGCCGGCACCGCCTTCACCTACCCTGTGGCCGTGTTCCTGTCCATCGTCCTCTACCTGCTCGCCATCGCGTCAGGTTTCTTCCACAACGTGGTGCAGGAACTGCAGTGGAGTGAACCGTCTTTTCTGACCGCCCTGACCGGGGCCGTCCTCCGCTTCGGCATCTGGTTGACTCAAGGTCTCGGCATCCCGCCGGTCATCGGTCAGTTCTCGGAAGCCATCGCCATACACCCGCGCGACCTGCTCGCCGTCTGGGGCGCCGGATTCGCTGTTTACGCCGTGCTCGCCATGGGCCTGGGCATGGTCTGCCTGACCCGCAAGGAGCTGGACAGGTTGCTGTAGTCGAATCAGTCGAGTCAATCGAATCAATCGAGTCAATCGAGTCAATCGAATCAGTCGAATTCCCCCCTCACGTGACACCGCACCGGCACCAAACCACTCGACGGACAGCAGCACTTCTGGTGCTGGGCGCGCTGCTGTTTTGGAACATGCAGCGGCTGGAGCGGCATCTTTACGCCGAATCGGCCAACCTCCCGCTCACCTCGGACACGAATGTCCCACCCACGCTCGCCCTGACCACGTTCGCCCTCGGGCCGCTGCGGGGCCTGATCGTCGATGGGCTGTGGTGGCGCATGATCCAACTCCAAAGCCAGGGCGATCACTTCGAGACCATGCAACTCACGGAGTGGATCACCGCCCTGCAACCGCGCTTCCCGCAAGTCTGGGCGTTTGGGGCCTGGAATTTCAGCTACAATGTTGCTTACGAGTTCGGCGACCCCATGGATCGCTGGAAGTGGGTTGACCGCGGCATCCGCCTTCTACGCGACGACGGACTGCGCTACAATCCCAACGACCCGGTCATCCGCCGCGAACTGGCACGCATCTTCCTGGACCGAATCGGCGGGCGAATGGACCCGGCGCAGGAGATCTTCAAGCGCGAGTGGGCTCTCACCGTCATGCGCTACCTGAAGCGCGGCGACCGCGAAGAGCTGGTGCAGTTGAGCGACGCGCGCAAGAACCGTCAGACCCTGACCGCACGTCCCGATGTGGCCGCGCTACTCAGCGACGCCCGCGAACTGGGGCTGGACCTCCTCGACCCCGAGCAAGCGCTGGACGAGTCACGCCGGACCGACGCCCAGAAGAAGTTGTTCCAGGAAGACGCGCACCGGGCCGCCTGGGCGGACCTGCAACGCCTGGCCAGCAGTGCCGGACTGCTGGCCAACCTGAAGCTCGACGTCGACCGCATGCTGTTCGTCGACCGGGAATACGGTCCGTTCGACTGGCGCCTGTCCCAAGCCCACGCCGTGTACTGGGCCGCGGGCGATCAGCCCTTTGCCGATTTCCTGCCTCACGGGGAGGATGAGACACAACTGACGGTCATGGTCCGCCAGGCCATGGAGCAGTCGTTCCAGAACGGCAGACTGATCTACGACGAGAAGACCGGCTTCTTTCTGACCACCAACAACGTCGCCATTGTGGGCAAGATCCATGACTACTACGGCTACCTGATGGAGCACCATTTCTCACAGGGCGTCGACGCCCTGCACCGCATGTTCCTCGAGGAAGCCATGGCGATCCTGTACAGCAACAATCTGATCGCGTCAGCCAAGCGCTTGTACCACCACTACGCCGAAGACTACATGTCCGGGCCGGACCGGCAGCCGTTCGAGGACTTTGCACTGCGGCAGATGAACCGCATCCTGCAGACGAATACCACCACGGACAATCGCTCGATCGTCAATGCGGCACTGACGCAAGGGTGCTTCTGGTATGCGGCGGGTGAAACGCAGAAGGCGGCCGGCTACCTGCGCATGGCCCGCGACGTCTGGGAACGGCACCAGCGTAAATATGCCAGCGACCCGGGACACCTTCTGCCGCCGTTCGAAACCATGCGCGAGGGCGTGCTCCGCGGCTTGGCGCAGAGCAACCTGGCCGTGGAATTGCAGGCGCGCCTGAGCAGTGCCGCCAGCGGTCTGGACCGGCTCAAGGAGTTCAACTCTGAGACCGGCGACAACCTCTATCTGGGCCACCACGGGGAAGACGAACACGAAGCGGAGCCCCCCCCGGGGCGGACCGACGCGCGTGGCCCCGACGCAAAGTAGCTCGACACCGTCAGCGTCCCCCCCCCCCGAAAACGGGGTCGGGTCACAACGTCACGCCCCGCACGGCCGTGAGGGCGGCCTCGAGGAGGCGGGAGGGTAGAACGCCCATGGCCAGGACCGTGAGCAGCAGCACCACGCCCACGACCGAGGCAACGGCGTCCATGCGGACGGCGGGGCGATCGCCGGCCTCGGCGAAATACATCACCCGTACGACCGAGAGGTAGTAGTAGATCCCAATGGCGGTGTTCACAGCCGCCAGCACGACCAGCAGCGTGTACCCGCTGCGAAGCGCCTCGGTCATGAGCACGAACTTACCGGTAAAGCCCACGAACGGCGGGATGCCGGCGAGCGCGAACATGCTGGACCCGAGAACGAACGCCGCCAGCGGCGCGCGCGTGTGCAATCCGGAAAGGTCTTCGATCAAAACGTTTTCGCCGTCGCGTGACACCTGGCAAATGACCAGGAATGCGGCCAACCCCATAACGACGAAGCCGAAGATGTAGAAGACGGCCGCCGCATAGCCTGCGGCCTTAAGCGTAACCAACCCCAGCAGCACGTACCCCGCATGCGCGATGCTCGAGTACCCGAGCATACGCTTGATGTCCTTCTGCACCAGCGCCGCAAGATTCCCGAAGAACATCGAGGCGACCGCCACCACCGTGAGCGTCATCGCCAGGGTGCCGTCGGACGGGTCGGCGCACAGGAGGAAACGGATGATCACCGCGATGGCGCCCGCCTTGGGGACCCCGGCAATGAAGGCCGTGGTCTCGTTGGACGCGCCCTGGTAGACGTCCGGAGTCCAGATGTGCATCGGGAACGCCGCCAGCTTGAAGAACAGCCCCGCAAGCACCATGGCCACGCCCAGGATGGCAGCCGGGTCGCTCCACCGCGCCGCCAACGCGGGGGCGATCTCGGAGAAGTAGGTGGACCCGGTTAACCCGAACAGGTAGCTCATGCCGAAGAGCAGGATCCCCGTAGCCGCCACGCCGAACATCACATACTTGGCCGCCGATTCCATCTGGACCCGCAGCCCCGGCCGCTCCCGCCGCAGGGGCACCATCAGGTAGAGTGCGTACGACGACAACTCCAGGGCCACGAACAGGGTGATCAGTTCGACGCTGCTCACCAAGATCACCAACCCCAAGGTGCCCAGAAGCAGGAATAGAAAGTACTCGGGCCGTACGCTCTCGTGGATATCCTTGAGTTCCCGCCCGAACAGGATCACCGCAGCTGCACCCAACGTGATGACAAGCTTGAACAGTTGCGAGAACAGGTCCACACGGTAGGCCCCGTAGAACAGGTCGCCCTGCCAGCCGTTCATGACCGAAACCGCGCTTGCGACCACGGCGGAGAGCGCGAAGAGGGCGGCGACTCGTGCCGCCATGCGACCACGCCCCTCGAAGAGGCTGATCCCGAACACGAGAAGAGCCCCGTGGATCAGCGCCAGTTCGGGTGAAAGCAGATAAAGGTTCATGCCTGACAAATCCTTAGAGGGGGAGCCCGGCCCGGACCTGCTCGATCAGGTGGGCGACGCTCACATGAAAGACGTCCATGAACGGCGTGGGGGCCAGTCCGATCCAGAGCACGAACGCCGCCAGCGGCGCGAGCGTGACAATCTCGCGCCAGTTCAGATCGGTCAGGTGTGAAGTGTCGGGATTGTCCGTTCCGCCCCAGATCACGCGCTGCAGCATGCGCAGCATGTAGGCGGCGGAAAGCACCACGCCGGGAATCGTCAACGCGGCCATCTTCGTGGAGAAGGCAAAGCTGCCCGCCAGCACGAGGAACTCCCCGACGAAACTGTTCGTTCCCGGGAACGCCATCGAGGAGAGACCAAAGAGCGCCAGCAGCGTGACGTAGACCGGCATGACCCGACCGATCCCGGTCGCCGTGGCGAGTTCCCGACTGTGAGTGCGCTCGTAGATCATGCCCACGCAGAGGAACAACGCGCCGGTGGTGATGCCGTGGTTCACCATCTGCAGGATCGCGCCCTCGATCCCGCGCGGATTCAGCACGAAAATACCCAACGTCACAAATCCCATGTGCGCAACGCTGGAGTAGGCCACCAGGCGTTTCATGTCGCTCTGAGCCAGGGCCGTGAGACCGCCGTAAATGATGCCGACCACCGAGAGCGCCAGCACGAACGGGCCGAAGGTTTCGACCCCGACGGGGGTCATCGGCAGACAGAACCTCAGGAAGCCATACGCGCCCATCTTCAGCAGCACGCTGGCCAGCAGCACACTGCCGGCGGTGGGGGCCTCGACGTGCGCAGCCGGCAGCCACGTGTGGAACGGAAACATCGGGACTTTGATGGCAAAGGCCAGGAAGAACGCGAGAAACACCCAATTTTGCAGCATGGCCGAATACGGTTGGCCCATGAGCTCGGGGATCGAAAACGTGTGCGCATGCAGGTACAGCGCGATGATCGCCACGGGCAACAGGACCGACCCGGCCAGCGTGTACAGGAAGAACTTCACGGACGCGTACACCTTGCGCGGGCCGCCCCACACGCCGATCAGGAGAAACATCGGAATCAGCATCGCCTCCCAGAACACGTAGAACAGGACGAAGTCCAACGCCATGAAAACCCCGAGCATCGAGGTTTCCATGAGCAGGATGCAGACAAAAAACGACTTCACACGCGAACTGACCGCGCGCCAGGAGCAGAGCACGCACAGCGGCATGATCAGTGTGGTCATGAGCACCAGCAGCAGGCTGATGCCATCCACGCCCAGGGTGTAGTTGATGTTCAGCGACGGGATCCACGGGACGGTCTCGCCAAACTGGTACTTGGCCGTGGATGCGTCGAAGCCGGTGTAGAGCTTCAACGACAGACCCGCGTTGACGAACGTCACGATCAGGGTCCAGACCCTGGCGCCGCGGTCGCCCGGAAGCAGAGGCAGCACCAGCGCGCCGCAGAGCGGCAGGAAGATCAGGACGCTGAGGATCGGCCAGGAGCCGTTGGTTGTCAGAAAATCCATGAATTACCCCGAGTGCCTCATATCAGCACGTACGTGAGCACCATCAGCACGATCGCCACGACCGCGTAGAACATGTTGGCTTGCAGCTGGTTTCTCTGCAGGTGCCGCAACCGGTCACCGGTGCCGCGGACACCGCGGGCAAAACCGTCCACCACCCCGTCGATGGCGTCCCAGTCGAACCGTGCGGAGGCGCGAGCCCAGGCCATCAGCCCCGCGAGACCGGTGAACCGGTAGAACTCGCTCACCCATTCATCGGCAGCCTGGACTGGCGCGCGGGCAAACCACCGGACCGCGCGACCACTCATGCGGTAGAACCAGTCCATGTCCAGGCTGATCGTGGGCGTGGGAACAAGCTTCTTGAGGAAAAGGAAGAAACCCACGGCCGTGAACAGCAGAATCTGCAACGTCTCGGAGACGTGGTAGGCGGTGTACGGATGGTACTCGACCGGATAGGGGAGTTTGGAGTAGAGGAACGGTGTATAGCAGCCAATCCCGATACACAGCAGGGACGTGACGGCCATGGCGACGATCATGTTCCACGGCGGGTCGGCGGCGCGTTCGTAGGTCTCCGGGCTGCAGTTGTTCTTGCCGAACCAGATGAAGTACGGCACCTTCAAGCCGGTGTGCAGGAACGTACCCGCCGAGGCCAGCATAAGGCAGAACGCCGCCGTGTTGCGATGCTCGGAAAAGCCCGCCGCCACAATCATGGACTTGCTCACGAACCCGCTGAACAGCGGGAACGCCGAGATGGACAAGCCCCCGACCAGGGTGAACACGAAGGCCCACGGCATTTTCTTATACAGTCCGCCCAGTTCAGTGAACTTGCTCTTGCCCGTCATGTACAGAACAGAGCCGGTCCCCATGAAGAGCAAGCCCTTGTAGAGGATGTGCGCAAACGCGTGGGCACAGGCGCCGTTGATCGCCATCTGTGTGCCCAAGCCCACACCGGCGACCATGTATCCGACCTGACTGATGATGTGGTAAGCCAGCAGCTTGCGGGCGTCGTTTTCAAGCACGGCGTACACCACGCCGTAGATGGCCATGATGACGCCCAACGGCACGAGGATATCCATCCCGGCGCAACCCCGGCACAGCGCGTACACCGCCGTCTTGGTGGTGAACGCACACAGGAACACCGACCCGGTGACCGTGGCCTCGCCGTAGGCGTCGGGCAGCCACGCGTGCAGCGGCGGCACAGCCGCATTCAGGATGAAGCCGATCATGATCAGCCACGTGGACAGGTCCGGGTGCGCGACATCCAGCAGGTTGAACGAGAGGTCGCCGCCCGTGGCCTGGTAGCGCAGCATGATGCCGCACAGCAGAATCAGGCCGCCGACGGTGTGCACCAGCAGATATCGGAACCCCACGCCGACGGACTGCCGGCGCCCCCGCAGCCAAATCAGGAAGACGGACGAGAACGCCATCAGTTCCCAGAACAGGAACAGCGTCAGGTAATCGCCAGCGTAGATGGCGCCCAGGGACCCGGCGACATAGAACCACGCGGCCACGTGGTTCGCCGCCTCCTTTACGTGCAGGGCGTAGAAGGTGCCCAGAATGCACATCAGCGTCATGATGTAGCCGAAGACCTGAGACAGCCGGTCCACGCGCCCGAACGTCAGGTTCCAGTCCAGGAAACGGACCACCCCGTGAGTTCCCGGTTCCAGGCTCAGGACCCGCCCAAAGGCCAGGGCCGGAACCAGGACCAGCAGGACCGTCCGTGCCCGACCTTTGATGAACGGCACGAGCACGGCGCCCGCGATCAGGATCAGCGCCGGATGCAGCCAGAGATCATTCATCGCTATCGCCATAGTAATCTTCGCTTTTCATGATGCCCAGGTGCCCGTACCACTTCGAAACGAAGATGATCACCAAGCACGACAGAAACCCGAAAACGGACCAGAAGCCAACCCAGTGCTCCGCGGCGGTGTGGGCGTGCTCCTTGTCCACGAACAGCGCGTCTCCGATCACCAGCAGCGCCAGCAGCACCCAACAGGCGACAATCACCTTCTTCAGGTGTCGCTGCAGAAATTCAATGAGTTGGATGATCACAGGAACATCCCCTTGATGAAACTCATGAAGAAGTCCGGATAAAACCCGATGACCACCGATATCAGCGCGCTGATGAGCAACGGTGCCAGCAGTGCGGGGGAAGCCTCTTTCAGGCCCTCATGAGAGTCCCCCGCCGCGAGTTTGCCGAAGTAGGCCTGGTACACGACCGGCGCGAAGTAGGCGACGTTCAGGATGGTGCTGGCCAGAAGCACCACGATGATCCCGATCTGCCGCGCATCGATCGCCCCCACCAGCAGATACCACTTGGTGATGAATCCGGCCACCGGCGGCGCGCCGATCATGCTGAGCGAGGCCACGGCGAACGCCGCAAAGGTGAACGGCATGACGCGTCCGAGGCCGCGCATCTGCGAGATATTCTTGCGGTGCGTGGCGACGTAGATGGCGCCGGCGCAGAAGAACAGGGTAATCTTCGCGAAGGCGTGGTTCGCGATGTGGACGATCCCGCCCTGGATCCCCGCGGGGGTCAGCAGCGCCACACCGAGGATGATGTAGGACAGCTGGCTCACGGTCGAGTAGGCCAGTCGCGCTTTCAGGTTGTCCTTGCTGAGCGCGATCAGCGACGCGGCCAGGATCGTGAACGACACGAAATACGCCGTGGGAATGCCCAGGTTGAAGGCATCCATCGTGTCCACGCCGAAGACGAAGAGCATCACGCGCGTGGTGGAGAACACACCGACCTTCACGACGGCCACGGCATGCAGCAGGGCGCTGACCGGCGTGGGGGCGACCATGGCGCCCGGCAGCCAGTTGTGGAATGGCATCACACCGTTCTTGGCGAAGCCGAGGAGCAGGCAGACGTAGACGACCGTCACCAAGACGCGGCTGGTGCCGTTGGGGAAGATCCCCGTGCGGATATTGTCGGAGAAATCGAGCGTGCCGCACATGACGTAGATCAGGATCATGGCCGGCAGGACCAGCCCCTTGGCGGTGGTGGTCAGGTACACCAGGTACTTGCGACCGCCTTGGTAGCCTTCCGCGTCCTGATGATGAGCCACAAGCGGGTAGGTGGTGATGCTGACAATCTCGTAGAAGAGGTACAGAGTGAAGAGGTTGTCGGCGAACGCGCACCCGATCGCGCCGAACAGCGCCAGCGCGAAACAGGCGCTGAAGCGCGTCTGCGCGTGTTCGTGCAGGCCGCGCATGTAGCCCAGCGAGTAGAGGACCGTGATGATCCACAGGAACGAGGCGACCAGCGCGAACACCATCGATAAACAGTCCGCCCGCAGTGTTACGCTGACCCCCGGCAGGATGGTCGCCAGGTGACACACGAGTTTCTCGCCGGCAAGCACCGGCTTGACCAACGACGCCACGGTAGCGAACATCACGCCTGCGGCGGTAAAGGAACACGCCTCGCGAACGTTCGGACGCCGCCCGGTGAGCATCACCAGGACGGCGCCCACGAGCGGCGCCATCAGCGCCAGGAGCAGAGAGTAGGATTCGGACGGCGTAGTCATGGGATGACGGTCATCCTTCCAAGTCTTTCAGGTCCCGCGCCGCAACCGAGCGGTAGTGGCGGTACACGGCGACCAAGATACTCAAGATGATCGTAGCTTCGGCCGCGGCAATGCCCATGATGAACAGGGAAAACACCTGGCCTGTGACCGGGTCGGGGGCGAGAAAGCGGCTGAATGCCATGAAATTCAGCACGGCACCCGAGAGGATCACCTCGCCGCTGATCAGCATGCCGATCAGGGTCCGGTGCCGCAGGAAGCCGAAAAAGCCGATGGCGAAAAGCAACGCGCCAATCACCAGGTAGACGCTAAGCTGATCGCTGCAGTGTATGAGGCTGACCATCAATTCCTCCGCCCGGAACGCGCCACAACCAGCGCCCCAAGAATGGAAAGAAGCAGCACGACGGAGATAAGCTCGAACACCAGCCCGAACCGGGTGAGCAGGGCCTGCCCCAGGTCCGGCACCGTGCCGGCGTTCACCTGGACCGCCGGTGGCATCCAGCGCGCCTTGGCAATCAGCAGGATCAAGCCCACCGCCAGCGGGAGCCCCGCAAGGAGCGCCGCCACCGTCTTGATCGTCTCGCGGGGCTGACCGGACACTTCACCGTGCGCATCGGTCAGCATCAGCGCAAACATGATCGTCACGCACACGGCGCCCACATAGATGAGAATCTGCATCAGCGCCAGGAACGGGCTGTGCAGGTAGTAGTACAGTCCGGCCAACCCCGTCGACGACAGGGCCAATCCGCTGACGCTGCGCACCAACCGGCTCGTGCACACCACCACGATCGCGCCGCCCAGCGTCATCCCCACCAAAACGGCAAACAGCAGCGCGGACACCAACGGATACAGTTTTTCCGGAGTCAGATACATGGTCATTTTTTCACCTGTGCGCGCTCCAGCAGGTTGAAGGTGCACTCCTCGCGGCGGGTGAACGCCAGGTTGTACTGCTTGGAGAAGCGCAGAGCATCGAACTTGCAACTCTCCACACACAGGCCGCACAGGCTGCAGAGGCTGAAATCCAGGCTGTACGCCGTCAGCACCTTGCCCTTGCCGCTTTCCGACTTCTGTCCGTCCAAGCTGATGCACCCGGACGGGCAGGCTCGCTGGCAAGCCATGCACACGACGCACTTGGGCTTGCCGGTTTCCGGATCGCACGCCAGTTCGACGTGACCGCGAAACCGCGCCGGCATCGTGGCGCTCTCGTGCGGGTAGTGCAGCGTGACCGTCGGGCGGAACAGGTTGCAGATAGTGATTTTCATCCCTACCGCCAGACTGTAGGCACCCGAAATGATCTCTTGGATGGTATTTCTCATGCGGCTCAAAACACCTTCAGCATCAGGGCGGTCAGGATGATGTTCGCGAGCGACACCGGGATGAGGATCTTCCACGACAGGTTCAGCAGGTTGTAGAACTGGACGCGCGGGAACGACCACCGCACCCAGATCACCGTGAAGCACAGCGCGTACATCTTGAGCAGGAACCAGTGCGGCCCCGGCACCAACCCAAAGGGGCATTGCCAGCCGCCCAGGAACAGGACCGTAGCCACGCAGCAGCCCAGCACGATATTGGTATATTCGGCCATGAAGAACACGCCGAACGTCATGCCGGAGTATTCCGTGTAGGCGCCAGCGACCAGTTCGCTCTCCGCCTCAACCATGTCGAACGGGGCGCGGTTCGTCTCGGCGAGCAGGCAGATGAAGTACATGAGGAACGCGACCGGCTGCAGGGGATTGAGGTCCAGGCGCAGGATGTTCCAGCGCCAGAACCCGCCCGCCTGCTGAGCCACGATCTCCTGCAGATTGAAGGTGCCGGTGACCATGACCACGGCGACAACGATCAGCAGAGTCGGGATTTCGTAGGCGATGTTCTGGGCCACAACCCGCGCGGCGGCAAGATTCGCGTACTTGTTGTGCGAGGCCCAGCCGCCGATCAGGATCCCGAACACGTTGAAAGCGGCGAACGCAAAAACCATCAGCAGCCCCAGATTGAAGTTGCGGGCCGCAATCGTCGCGCCGAAGGGGATGGTCACCATGCACAGGATCGCCGGCAGCAGCACGAGTATCGGTGCCATGAAGAAAAGAATCACGTCCACGTTCTTCGGGATCAGGATCTGCTTGCAGAGCAGTTTCACCGCGTCGGCCACGGGCTGGATCAGGCCGAAGGGGCCGACTTCCGTGGGCCCGTGCCGGAGTTGGAACCGCGCCGAACCCTTGCGCTCCAGGAGCACCAGGTACGACGCGTTGAACCCGACGAAGGCCAGAATACCGACCACGTACAGGACCACCCGCGCAATCTCGAGAACGAATTCCATCCGCATAACGGTTCTTCTTTGTGCTAGCGGTCAATGTCCGGAATCACCAGGTCCAGGCTGCCCAGCATCGCCAGCGCGTCGGGCAGCAGCATCCCGCGCGAGCATTCCCTGAACAGGTGCAGGTTCGACAGGCACGGCGAACGCAGCTTCAGCCGGTAGGCATTCTCCGTGGCATCGCTGACGACGCGCACCCCGAAACTGCCGCGCGCGGACTCCACGTTGAAATAGCAGTCCCCCTTCGGCGGCTTCAGGCTGCGCGGCACCTTCTCGGCCATCACCGGGCCGCCGGGGAGTTGGTCAATGGCCTGCTCGATAATCCGCAGGCTTTCCACGATCTCGTCGACACGCACCCGGTAGCGGCCCATGTTGTCGCACAGGTCCGAAACGGCCACGTTGAACTGGAACCGCGGATACGCCGAATACGGCTCAGCCTTGCGCACGTCGTAGGCGACGCCCGAACCGCGGATCACCGGGCCGGTCGCGCCGTAACGGCGGCAGGTCTCGGCCGAAATGACGCCGATGCCCTCGCAACGCTTGCGGAAAATGATGTTCTTGGAGACAAAGGCCTCGTACATAGGCATGCGCGAACGCATCCTGGCCACAAACACGCGGGTTCCCGAGACGAAATTCTCGTCAACGTCGTTGGCAACGCCGCCGAAGCGGAAGTAGCAGAACGTCAGGCGCGCACCGGTCACGGCTTCCAGCAGATCCAGGATCATTTCGCGGTCATCGAAGGCGTACAGCATGGGGGTGAACCCCCCGAGGTCGATGAGGTAGGCGCCCAGCCACAGGAGATGGCTCGCAACGCGGTTCAGTTCGCAGGTAATGACCCGGATGAACTCCGCCCGCTCCGGGACCGTGATGCCCGCCAGGCGCTCGACGGCGGCGACGTAGCCGTGCGAGTTGAACAGCGCCGCTACGTAGTCCATGCGCCCCATGTTGGGCAGGAACTTCGCGTAGGAGCGGTTCTCCCCCATCTTCTCGTGCATGCGGTGGATGTAGCCAAGCACCGGCTCGGCGTCGACGATGTACTCACCGTCCATGGTCAGCTTGATCCGCAGCACGCCGTGGGTGGCCGGGTGCTGAGGCCCCAGGTTGACCACGAACGTCTCACGGTCAAGGTTCTGTACGTCCAGGCTCATGCGCCGTAATCCTTACGCAGCGGATGGAAATCCGCGTCCTCGGGCAGGAGCAGCGGAATCAGGTCGGGGTGGCCGGTGAAGACGATCCCGAAGAAGTCGTGCGTCTCGCGTTCGTGCCAGTTGGCGCCCGGATGGATGCCGCAAACGGTCGGCAACTCGGGTTTCGCGCGCGGGACCCGGGCCCGGATCGCCACGCGTTCACCCGACGCCGTGAACGTGTAGTCGTAGACGACCTCCATCTGCCCTTCGGCAATGAAGTCGACCCCCGTGATCGACTCGAGCATGAACGCCGCCTCGTCCAGGACTCGCGCGGCATCCGTCACGCGCTCCGGCGGCACGGTCACGTCCAAGTCCGTCCCTCGGACCGCGTGCGCAGTGTCGACGGCCAAGGGGACCGGCGACGCCGCATCGGCGCTGCGCACAGCGATCTCCGCGAGCTTCTGCTTGATGGCGCTTAGCGACATGTCAGACCTGATCTCCGTGTCGAGGGAAACAACCGTGGGGGGGGGCGTGAATCACGTTTCAACGACGGGCCAGCGACGCCAGCCGGAGCAGAGCTTCTCTTCGAGCTTCAGAATGCCTTCCAGAAGCCCTTCCGGCCGTGGCGGGCAACCCGGCACGTACACATCGACGGGAAGGATCTTGTCGGCACCCTCCACCACCGAGTACTGACCCGGAAAGTTGAACGGACCGCCCGAAATCGCGCAGTTCCCCATGGCCAGCACCCACTTCGGTTCGGGCATCTGGTCGTAAAGAGTGATCACAGCGGGCGCCATCTTCCGGGTGATCGTGCCGCACACGATCATCAGATCGCACTGGCGCGGCGAAGGCCGGAACACCTCGCAACCGAACCGCGCCATGTCGAACCGCGATGCGCCTGTGGCCATCATCTCGATCGCGCAGCAGGCCAGACCAAAGGTCATGGGCCAGAGCGAGTTGGCGCGGGCCAGGTTGAGAACCTTGTCCAACTGCGCGAACTGGACTAGAGCTGGGGGGACTTCGACTTGTTTTTCCATGTGAACACGTTCTTTTTCCAGGCATACACGATGACCAGAGCCAGGATGCCGACAAACAGCACGACCTCGGCCAGCTCAAGCCAGCCGGGATTCTTGTTGTACACAACCGCTACCGGAAGGAGGAACAGCACATCGACGGCAAACGCGATGAAGATCAAGGCATAGAGGTAGAAAACCACACCCAGACGCATCCACGTGGGACCGATCGTGTCCATGCCGCACTCGATCACCTCCAGAGTCTTCTGGTTGATCGAGCGGGTACGGCGGGGAGCCAGGAAGAACGGAATGATGATCGGGGCCAGTCCCATGCCCAGCCCACCCACCAAGAAGGCCAAGACATAAATCATGTCGAGCAGAGCGCTCTTGTCCATAAGACCCTTCGCCGGACTAGAAATGCTGACTCAAACCCAAGTGAATAACACCGCAACCAAACCGTGTGGCCATGAACGAGCAATGGGAAAGATAGCAAATATAATACCAATTGATGTATTATACCTACCTAACTCCGTTTTTTTTCCCAGTCCGCAACGGTAACCTGCTGCCGAAAAGAACAAAATCGAAAGCGCTGCGCCATTCCCGATCTACGACGGAATCCGACACGGACCAGACAAAAAGCGACAACTATTCGCCCAAAACACGCCAAAAATCGTCAATCCGATGCGGTTGCAGGCTCTCCGCAACCGCGCACAACGCCGCGACGGCAGCCATAAACACACACTCACGATCGGCTTTGGTGTTGACTGCGGGCCGATCCCCAACCCTCCTGCCGCACGCTCCCCCCAGACCCGATTCGGACGGGGCGATTGCACACCCCACGACGCCGGGATATGTTCCCCTGTGCGCGGTTGGCATGGACGCGAACCGGTTTGAGCGCGTCTCGCCACACGGCATAGCTCAGATCCAGAACTGCGGCACGTTTCGTGATACCCCCCTGCCTCACTGTGGGTCGGGGACCAGCGCCAGGAGGGCTCAGCGATGAACGAAACGAATCCGGTCGCCTGCTCGCTTGCCGACCGGGAATGTGTGCCGTGCCGTGGCGGAGTTCCACCGCTCAAGGACGCCGCGCTGAAAGCGCTGGCAGACCAACTTGGTCCCGCCTGGCAGGTGGTCGACGAGCATCACCTGGAGAAGAAATTCCGTTTCCCGGACTTCCGGCAGGCCTTGGACTTCACGGTGCGGATCGGGGAACTGGCCGAACAGGCTAACCATCACCCCGACATCCACCTGGCTTGGGGAAAAGTGGTGGTGACCCTCTGGACCCACAAGATCGGTGGACTTGCGGAGGCGGACTTCGTCTTCGCCGCCAAGGTGGACCGGCTTGCCGGCGGCTGAGAAAGCGGGGGTCTGTGCAGACGTCGTCAACAGCTCTGGTCACGGGTGCTGGCAAACGCCTCGGGCGTGCCACGGCGCTGGCGCTGGCCCGCCGCGGACACGACGTGCTTGTGCATTATCATCAATCCCGCGCGGAAGCAGAGGCCGTGGCCGAGGAAATCCGCACCCTCGGCCGCAAAGCCTGGCCCGTGCCGTGCGACCTCGCCAATCCGGAGGCCGCGGCAACATTGGTCCGTCGCGCCGTGGGGATGGCCGGTCCGCTCGACGTGCTTGTCAACAGCGCCTCGGTTTTCCCGAACGGCAGAGTCCTGGATTTCTCCATCGAGGACCTGGACGCGAACATACGTTTGAATGCGTTCGCGCCGCTGGCCCTCGCGCGCGCCTTTGCCGCCCAGGGTCGCGACGCGGGCGCCATCGTCAATTTCCTCGATTCGCGCATGACCGACTACGACGCGGAGCACGCGGCCTATCACCTGAGCAAGCGCATGCTGTTCAGCCTGACTCGGATGCTGGCCTTGGAACTGGCACCGCGGATCCGTGTCAACGCCGTCGCCCCCGGACTGATCCTTCCACCGCCGGGCAAAGGCACGGAGTATTTGGAGGAGAGGAAGGACACCAATCCACTCCGGCGCTTCGGCACGTCCGAGCAAGTCGAGGAAGCCGTGCTGTTCCTGGTCGCCAACGAGTTTGTCACCGGCCAGGTGATCTTCGTCGACGGCGGCCGGCACATGCGCGGCGCCGTGTACGGGTAAAGCCGGCGCCGATCAGGCGACACGCGGCACAACGACGGACAACAGAGAGAGGTTTCAGGTTTCGGGTGTCAGGGACGGCCAACGGCGGCGGCCGCGACAGGCCTGCACGTGCGACCGCGGGGCATCAACCTTGTCCGACCCGGGCCCCCTCGACCCTCGACCCTCGACCCTCGACACCCGAACACTGAAGACTGAACACCGCCCCCTCGGGCCCCAGGGAAGGACACCACCCATGAACGAGAAACGCGTTGCCGAACTGATCCGGGAACTACTGGTCGAGATCGGTGAAGACCCCGACCGCGAAGGGCTGCTCAAGACCCCGGAGCGGGTCGCGAAATCCTTCGACTTTCTCACCCGTGGCTACACCATGAACTTCGCCGAGGTGATCAATAAGGCGGTGTTCTCCTCGGAAGCGAATAACATGATCATTGCCCGGGACATCGAGGTGTACAGTCTCTGCGAGCACCACATGCTGCCGTTCTTCGGCCGCTGCCACATCGGCTACATTGCTGGCAAGAAGGTCCTGGGCGTCAGCAAGCTCGCCCGCATCGTCGACTGCTACGCGCGCCGCCTGCAGATCCAGGAGCGGCTCACCGCGGAGATTGCCCGCCACATCGAGAAGGAAGTCGACGCCGAGGGTGTGGGCGTGGTCATGGAGTGCCGGCACCTGTGCATGATGATGCGCGGCGTGGAGAAGCAGAACTCGGTCATGACCACGTCGTCGGTGCTCGGCAGTTTCCACAGCGAAGCGGCAACCCGCAGCGAGTTCCTGAACCTCATCAGCCGCCACCTCGGGTGAGGCGCGGCGCGAGGAAGCACCGTGGCGCACGGCGCGGTTCACTCCCCTTCGCGCCGTCCCCCAACGCCTCGGCCACCTTCCGCGCCAATTCGGCGAGGTTGAACGGCTTCTGGATGAAGGCCAACGCACCATCGTCCAGAATGCTCCGGGCATCGCCGTCAATGCTGTAGCCGGACGAGACGAGCACCTTGACTCCGGGGTTGACCGCGTGCATGGCCGCAAGGATTGCGGGCCAGAGACGGCGAGGACTGAGCAGCAGTGCTGCCAGACCGATGCCGCCGGCAGGCCAGATCGCCCTGAGGATCTTCTCGGCATCCGGGAAGAAGAACGCGATCTGGTGGGCCCCGAAATAGGCGAGCGCGCCCCGGGCGGATGCGCCCGATCATGTGTGGGCGTTACTCACTGTATGCCTGGGGCGTTCTGGCAAAGTGGCGGGAGCGGCTCGCTCCCGCGGGTGCCGGAGCGAGCCGCTC